>JASEIR010000009.1:25603-30980 GCA_030017355.1 Actinomycetota bacterium | reverse complement strand
CCACAGGTCTTTCCACACATGTGGAAAAGTATAGAAAAGGCTAAAAGCCATTAACTCAAAGCGCTTGTAGACTTGATTATAACCAGATTTTAACTTTTCAAGAAGCCATGGTATCAAAGAAAATGTGATTCCTGTGGATAAATATTCCCAAAAAAGCCCCTGAATAAAAAGGCCAGAGCAATAATGCAAAATAGTGCTAAAAAGCTAAAGAAAAAAGACTATATTAAAAACATAACGCTTTACCTGGTGTTTTTAAAACTATTCAGGCTTGATAAATTATAGCAAAGGCAAGCAAGACGAGCAAATCTATATTTATTATATAATAAAGGGGAAGGAAAACGAGAAGTTATTCACATTATCCACAGATGGAGCGCGGTAAGGGATGACACCCCGTTTCCTTGACATGTGTGGGCAGGCAACAATATAATTATGGAGTTCTTTTAGGTAAGGAGAAAAGATGAAGAGGACATATCAGCCAAACAACAGAAAGAGAAAAAAGACACACGGATTCAGAATAAGGATGAGAACAAAGTCGGGGCGGAAGGTTATTGCAAATCGTCGCAGGAAAAATAGAGCAGTTCTAACGGCATAATGTTGCGATAACGGAAGCGTTGAAGAAATGCAAAGGGAGTTCCGCATAACCGCAAGCAAAGATTTCCAGGCGGTCTATAAGCTTGGCAAATCTACCGCAAACAAGGACCTGGTTGTATATTTTCTTAAGAAAGAAGGCCAGAGGTCCCGGCTAGGCATTTCAGTGTCTCGAAGGATTGGGTCTGCAGTTGTACGGAACAAGGTCAAGAGGCTTTTGAAAGAGGCCTTTAGACGCAACGAGGACAAAATAAAAGGCGGATATGATATCATCTTGATAGCAAGAGAGGCAGTCAATGAAAAATCTTTTCAAGACATCGAAAAGACTTTAATTGACGTGCTTGCGAAGGCAGGGTTATTAATAAACAGGGATGAAGACGATAGCCATATGGTTGATCAAAGTATATAAAAAATTCATATCACCACTCCTCCCTCCCTCGTGCAGGTATTATCCATCATGCTCTAGCTATGCCATGCAGGCTATAGAAAAGCATGGCTTCGTGCGAGGCGGGTATATGGCTACAGGCCGCATCCTGCGGTGTCACCCTTTTTCTCCTGGTGGATATGACCCAGTTAAGTAGATAAGGAGGAAATAAATTTTGATTGGTCTTTGGGAAGGCCTGAAAAGCATATTGGCGCAAGCGCTTATATTTTTCCATGCTATGGTAGGAGATTATGGGCTGGCAATCGTTCTTTTGACAGTAGCAGTAAGGGTTTTCATGCTACCATTAACAATAAAGCAGACAAAGTCGATGTATGAAATGCAAAAAATCCAGCCTAAACTAAGAGAACTTCAAGATAAATACAAGGACAACAAGGAAAAACTCCAGCAGGAAATGATGAAGTTCTACGCGGAAAACAAGATAAATCCATTTGGCGGCTGTTTGCCATTGTTGCTGCAGCTACCGATTTTCATTGCGCTATATAGGGTTCTAATAGAAACTAAGGCGCTAATACATGCAAAGTCATTTTTCGGATTGCTAGTATTAGGTACAGCACCTAAAGTCGCTATGGCCTCAGGCGTGGCGTTCATTCCATACCTTATTTTAATTGCCCTGATGGCAATTACGACGTATCTGCAACAGAGGATGGTAACAACCGATGCCCAGCAGCAAAAAATGGGCCTTTATATGGTACCGCTAATGATATTTATTGCATGGAGCCTGCCGGCCGGTGTGTTGATTTACTGGGTAACTACAAACGTTTGGACGGTTGCACAGCAATATGTAACTTTGAGGGCCGTAAGAGCAGCAGAGAGCAAGTGATGCTTTAGAGCTCTATGGAAAGGTAAGAGTGGCAGCAGTAAAGGGCTTGCCATCAGATATATCTGACGTATAAAGGGTGCTAACAAGTAATTAAGCGAAGGTGTAGGATAATTGATGGATGACGATAAGAGAGAGCCAGAAGAAATAGCGGGGAGCCAGTCGCATCGGGGCAGCGTGAGTGTCGGCAAAACAATCAGGTTGCTTGAGGCAGTTATAAAGCAAATAGGAATAGATGGAAAAGTAGAAGCATTTGAGGATAGTGAGATCGTAAAAATAGTCATAGATAGCAATGGCGAAAACCCTGCACTCGGGCTTTTAATTGGCAAGCACGGAGAAACTCTAGATGCAATCCAGACCATAGCTAATGTAGTTTTAAGGCGCGAAGGCGACAAAAGAAAGGTATTTGTAGATGCTGAACAGTACCGCAAACGACGTGAATCCATCTTAAGGGAAATAGCTGAACGGGCTGCAGAGAAAGCAATTCATACCGGAAGATCGGTTTTATTAAGGCCAATGAATTCTTATGATAGAAGAATTGTGCACTTGGAGCTTTGCAATAATAAAAGCGTGTATACTGAAAGCGAAGGCGAGGAGCCGAACAGAAAAATAAGAGTGATACCAAAGGAACAATAGGCCATGGAATGAGGATAAGCGCCCGGCTCCTTGAAGCCGGGCATATTTGTTTCATGTGAAACAAAAAATAACAGGCCTGCTCGAGGGCATACTCTAGAAGAGAATTGTTCACAAATAATTAACATCCCTGCAGAAGAGGTTATAATGAGAGTAAGACTTGGGGAAGACGATACAATTGCAGCAATCTCAACAGCGGTAGGCGAAGGCGGGATAGGCATAGTTCGCCTAAGCGGAAGACAAGCAATAACTATTGCAGAAAAGGTCATAAAGCCCAAAGAAGGAGCTGGCTTGAAAGAAAGAAGGAGCCACAGCATCTTTCTTGCCAATGTTGTAGACCCAGAAAGCGGCTTGGAGATAGATGAAGTTCTGGTCACAATAATGAGGGCACCGAATACCTATACGCGTGAAGATGTGGTTGAAATAAACTGCCATGGGGGAGTTGTTTCGCTAAAAAAGACTCTCAACTCAGTGTTACATGCTGGTGCAAGGGCTGCTGACCCAGGTGAATTTACAAAGCGAGCATTTTTAAATGGAAGAATTGATCTTGCGCAGGCAGAGGCCGTAATCGAGACAATAAGAGCAAAGACTGAGGCAGGTTTAAGAGCCGCCATAAATCAACTCGAAGGCGGTTTGTCAAAAAATATAAAATCAGTTGCAGAAAAAATTGCAGATGTGTTGACACAAGTGGAAGCAGCAGTTGATTTTTCTGATGAGGACATCGAGACATTACCTAGCAAGGCTTTATCGGAAATGCTTTTTCAATCTGAAAGGGAGCTTGAAGCTTTGCTAAGCACCTCAGTTAGAGGAAGGATGATACGAGAAGGCATAAGGACAGCCATTGTAGGAAAACCAAATGTCGGTAAATCAAGCTTGTTAAATGCTCTCCTAAGGAGAGAAAGGGCAATTGTGACGCCAATTCCGGGAACCACAAGAGATGTGATTGAAGAGGTCATAAACTTAGGAGGAGTTCCCTTGCGCCTAATTGATACAGCTGGCATAAGAGAGTCGGAAGATGAGATTGAGTCAATTGGTTTAGAGCTTACGCGAAGAGCCATAAAGGAGGCCGAGCTCATCCTTTTGGTTGTTGACGGCAGTCAAGATCAGGACAGCGAAGACTTATCACTAGTAGGCGAAATAGCAGGAACAAGTGCAATTCTAGTGGTTAACAAACAAGACCTTCCTCAAAGCAAATCTATTGATAGATTCGCTTTAAATAGGAACTTTAAAGCAGTGGTCAGAGTATCTGCTCTAACAGGCTATGGCATAAAAGAGCTTGAAAAGAAGATAGAAGAGACATTTTTTGCAGGCGATATCGAGGCAGAAGACACAGCCATCATTACTAATGCTCGGCATGAGCAGTTGGTAGAGAAAGCTCTGGATAATATAAGAGAAGCCAAGCGGCTTATAGACATCAACCAACCGGAAGAGATTGTAGCTGTGTTCTTGCAAGAGGCGCTTGATAATCTAGGCGAGATTACTGGCGAAACAATTGGGGAGGATGTTCTTGGCAGGATATTTAGCCAGTTTTGCATAGGAAAGTGAACAAAAGTAAAAATAAGGCGCCAAATAAGCGCCAATTGTTCTTTAATAGAGAACAATTGGCGTAGAATAAGTAATTCAAAATGCAAAATTAAATTTCTTTGGGCGGCGGTCGGCGGTTGGTGGTCAGGCTCCGAAGGAGCCTATAGCGGCGGTCGGCTGTCTGTCGTCGGCGGTCTGCTTTTAAAGCAGGATAAGCTTTAAATATAGGAAAAAGAGATGGATTATGTCTAGCGATAGATAGAAATTTTTAGTTGCTTTGAGCTCTAGCTACCAATAGCTTGGGCATGACATTAAATAATGGCAGGATGGAATGCTGTGAGAAATAAGGTTTACGATGTCATTGTTATAGGGGCAGGTCACGCAGGCTGCGAGGCAGCGCTTGCTGCTTCGCGAATGGGGTGCAAAACGCTTCTTTTGACAATAAATCTTGACACCATTGCTTGGATGCCATGCAACTCATCAATAGGTGGCCCGGGCCGTGGACAGATAGTCCGCGAGATAGATGCATTAGGTGGCGAGATGGCACAGATTGCAGATAAAGCAACAATACACTCGAGGCGGTCAAACACATCTAAAGGACCAGCAGTTCAGGCACCATTTGCAATTGTAGATAGACGAAAATACCTACTTGCAATGAAATACTTGCTTGAAAGAACAGAAAACCTCGAAGTAAGGCAGGCTTTGATAAAGACCATCGAGAAGAATGGTAAGCGGTTTAATGTCTTTTCGGTTTTTGAAGAGAAGTTTGTTGGAAAGACTGTTGTTCTTTCAGCAGGAACATTTATGCAGGGCGAGGTTGTATACGGCAAGATCAAAGAGCCGGCGGGAAGATACAGCGAAGTCTCTGCGCCAGAGATATCTAGCTGTCTCAAATCATTAGGGTTTAGGTTGGGCCGCTTTAAAACCGGGACATCGCCACGTATCTCAGCTGAAGGCATCCAACTATCAGAAATGGAAGCCCAGCACCCCGACGATCCAGCAGAGCCTCTGTCTTTTTGGACGAAAGATTTTAATCCAAAAGGACTCCTTTGTTATAAGACCAGAACAACGGGTAAGACGCTTAGAATAATAAGTAATCACGTCAAAGATATACCTCTACTTGCTGGAGAAGTACTTGTAGCTGGGGCGCGATATTGCCCATCGATCGAGGAAAGAGTTCTTAAGAACCCCAACAGGCTTAACCACCCTGTGTTTTTGCAACCACAGGGAGTTGATAATCGCGAGCTTTACATACAGGGCCTGTCGACCAGCTTGCCAGTCGATGTGCAGGAAGAGCTGGTTAGGTCAGTTAAGGGCCTCGAAAACGCCGTCATAATGAGGCCAGGATATGCTGTCATGTACGACTTTAT
>JASEIR010000009.1:13665-25504 GCA_030017355.1 Actinomycetota bacterium | reverse complement strand
ATACCTAAAAGTAAAGGAGAAACAAAACTATATTGAGAGAATGGTTGGGAGGCTTTCAGATAAAAAGGGCGTAGCAATCGAGCATGATGTGCTGGATGGGCACATAGCTAGAGAAATAGAGGCAAGCTTGCTGTATAAAGGATATATAAACCAAGAGCTTAAAAAGATAGGAAAGTATAGAGAGCTGGAAAAAATACGTTTGCCCGAAGACCTTGATTATATGTCATTAAGAGCTTTATCAAAAGAAGCCGCTGAGAAGCTTAACCGAATAAAGCCAAGCTCGGTTGGTCAAGCAATGAGAATCCCTGGCTTAAGACAAACCGATATAGAGGCGCTTCATATATATGCCAAGAAGTTTCACGTGAAACCCAAGACAGGAGCAAGCTCAAGTGAGAGGTAAAAGAGCGAGAGACAAAATCTTTGACGTCATTGTTATAGGGGCAGGTCACGCAGGCTGTGAGGCAGCGCTTGCTGCTTCGCGAATGGGGTGCAAAACGCTTCTTTTTACAATAAACCTTGATAAAATAGCTCTCATGCCATGCAATCCAGCCGTAGGAGGAATCGGTAAAGGCCAAATAGTACGAGAGATAGACGCTTTGGGCGGTGAGATGGGGAAAAATGCAGATTTTGCTGCAATACAGCTTAAGGTTTTAAATAGCAAAAAGGGACCGGCAGTCCAAGCGCTTCGGGCGCAGACTGATAAAAAGCTTTATGAAGATAGAATGAAGCAAGTATTGTGGTCGCAAGAAAATCTACTTGTAATGCAGGGAATTGTTGCAGATATCCTGGTAAACCAAGGTGAGGTAAGTGGGGTTCGCTTAAACGACGGGCGAATTTTTAATGCAAAAACTGTGGTTATTGCAACTGGAACGTTTTTAAGAGGCCAAATAGTAATAGGGGAGGTTATTAGGGCAGCTGGAAGAATGGGGGAGCTACCATCAAACAATCTTACTGAAAGCCTTAAGAAAGTCGGTTTTGAGATCGGTCGCTTCCAGTCAGCAACACCACCTCGCATCGATAAAAGAACAATAGATACTACCAAGATGATACTTCAGCCAGGCGACGCCGAGCCCCTCTCCTTCTCGTTTAGCACCGAGCCAAGAGCAAGAGAGCAGCTGCCATGCTATCTTACGTACACAAACAAGAAGACGCACAAGGTAGTTGCAGATAATTTGCACCTATCGCCCATTAAAACAGGTACAGTAAGTGGCCACGGGCCACGAAATTGCCCCTCAATTGACAGAAAAATTATCAACTTTCCTGAAAAGGATAGCCACCCGGTATTTGTTGAACCCGAGGGGTGGCAAACAAGCGAGATGTACTTGCAGGGCCTAACAACGAGCCTTCCCGTTCATATCCAAGAAAAGATAATTAGGAGCACTCCTGGCCTCGAAAACGCCGTCATAATGAGGCCAGGATATGCTGTCATGTACGACTTTATCTATCCAGACCAGCTTTACGCAACCCTTGAGACAAAACTGGTCTCAGGTCTATTTACTGCCGGACAGATCAACGGGACATCTGGATATGAGGAAGCAGCAGCCCAAGGGTTAATAGCAGGAATAAATGCAGCCCTTAAAGCAAAAGAGAAGGAGCCATTTATCCTAGATAGATCACAAGCCTATATCGGTGTCTTAATTGATGATTTGGTAACAAAAGGAGTAGATGAGCCCTATAGGATGTTTACATCAAGAGCTGAGTATAGACTCATCCTAAGGTCAGATAATGCAGACCTAAGACTTACTGAATATGGGTACAAGCTTGGCCTAATCGATAGAGAAAGATACCTAAAAGTAAAGGAGAAACAAAACTATATTGAGAGAATGGTTGGGAGGCTTGAGCGCATTATGCTTCCACCGTCAGATCGAATAAACAACTTGCTAGCAAGCGTTGGTACAGCGCCTATTTCTGAACCAGTCTCATTGGTAGAGCTTCTGCGAAGACCGGAAATAGAAGTAAAACATATCGAAGAGTTTGATTTAGGGCTAGCATCCTCTCCTAGAGAGCTCAAAAAACAACTCGAAATAGAGGTAAAATATGAGGGCTATATAAAGCGCCAGCTATCTCAGGTAAAAAGGTTTAAGCGCCTTGAGTCGAAAAGAATTCCTGATGATATCGACTACAAAAAGCTCACAGGTCTATCTTTCCAAGCGCGAGAGGCCCTAGATCGTGTAAGACCAAGGTCGATAGGACAGGCCTCAAGGGTTTCTGGCGTATCTCCAGCGGATATAAACGCGCTCTTTATTCACATCGAGCGCTTGACCAGGGAAAGTGATCAGATTGACGCAGAGCAAGACGCCATTCCAACTACTATCTGAGGGAGCTGCATTGCTAGGCATAAAACTTGATAAAGTGCAGCTAGACATGTTTAATGCCTATCTAAGCGAGCTAAAGAGATGGAACAAACGCTTTAACCTTACCGCAATCACAGATGATAGGGAAATAGTCATAAAGCACTTTCTTGATTCGATTTCAATCCTTAGCAAATTTGAAATCCATAAAGAATGCTCAACGGTTGATGTTGGCTCTGGGGCAGGCTTGCCAGGCATTCCTTTAAAAATAGTTCGACAGGATATCGAGATAACCCTACTTGAATCTTCCCTGAAAAAGGCAGAGTTTCTTAAGCATGTCGTCAGCTTGCTTGGATTTACAAAGACATCTGTGGCAGCAGAAAGAGCAGAAGACTTTGGGAGAAAAGAGGAAAACAGAGAACGTTTTTGTTTAGCGGTTTCACGAGCAGTTGCTGATCTAGCAGTCCTTGTAGAATATGCCCTTCCGCTGGTTAGAATTGGTGGGCACCTAATCTCGTACAAGTCAAAAGAGGCCCATAAAGAAGTCGCAAGGTCTAGAAATGCCATAAATTTACTTGGCGGTTCCATTGAAGAAGTTACTCAAGTTGTGGTACCATTTCTTAATGCAGAGCGATATTTAATATCGGTTTTAAAGGTATCGCATAGCCCACAGGTTTATCCACGGAGAGCAGGGATACCAGCTAAAAGGCCTCTTTTGTAGAGAACGAAGCTGGTTGAATCAAGATATCAGGCAGGAATTATGGCATCAACCGGTCTATTTTCTCGGCGCTTGCAGCAATTGGGAGATGAAATCAGAGAAGAGAGGGCTCCGTTAAGTAACTTTGCCCAAAAAGATTCGGCTGGAGGGCGCAGAGGCCTAACGCTTGCCGTCGTAAACCAAAAAGGAGGCGTTGGCAAAAGCACAACTGCGATTAACCTAAGCGCCTATCTAGCGGACATGGGGCAAAAAGTGCTGTTGATTGATTTTGACCCGCAGGGGAATGCGAGCAGTGGGCTAGGGATAGATAAGAAATCAATCAAGAAGTGTGTCTATAATGCCATTATAGATGAAAGGCCTCTTGTAGAAGTGATTGCCCAAACAAGCATAAAAAATCTTTCGTTGATTCCAGCAACTCTTCAGTTGGCAGGTGCTGAAATCGAGCTAGTTGCGGCTCTTTCCAGGGAGTATAGGCTCAAACGGGCAATATCTCCTATCAAAGACAGGTATGATTTCATTGTCATCGATTGTCCACCGTCAATGGGCCTTTTAACAGTCAATGCCCTTACCGCAGCAGATGAAATTATAATACCGGTTCAGTGCGAATTCTATGCACTGGAAGGTCTGAGCAAGCTTCTTGAGAGCGTACGTCTAGTCAAAACACATCTTAATCCGGAGCTAAAAATTGCCGGCGTCCTTATGACTATGCATGATATTCGGACGAAGATATCGCAGCAGGTAATCGATGAGGTTAGAAAGTTTTTCCGGGAACTTGTCTACGACTCCATTATCCCCCGGACGGTACGCCTAAGCGAAGCCCCAAGCTTTGGTGTCCCCATAAACAGGTATGATGTTGAGTCAAAAGGCGCCCAAGCCTATCAACAATTTGCAAGGGAAGTGATAGAGCGTGCAGAAAAGAGGACTAGGTAGAGGACTTGAATCGCTGATACCAAGCCTTGGGCAAGGGTCAGGAGTCTCTCTTATACTTGAGGATGAAAAAGGCGATCGTCTTGAGAACATTTCAATAACTAAAATTGTTCCAAACCCAAACCAGCCACGCAAACATTTTGATGAGGAAGCATTCTCGGGTCTGGTATCGTCCATAAAAAAGCACGGCCTTGTCCAGCCAGTAATTGTAAGAGCCGTCGGCTCACTATATGAGTTAATAGCTGGAGAGCGTCGCTGGAGAGCGGCAAGGGAAGCAGGTATTGAGAAGGTCCCAGCAATTATAAAGAATACGACTGATGCAGAAGCGCTGGAGATTGCAATCATCGAAAACGTTCAAAGGCAAGATCTTAACGCACTTGAAGAAGCCGCAGCGTATTACCATCTAATTGAAGACTTTAATTTTACGCAGGAACAGGTAGCAGAAAAAGTTGGCAAGAGCAGAAGCGCCATTGCAAATACAGTAAGGCTTCTGCAGCTGCCCGAAGTTGTAAAGCAGTTTATATTTGATGGGAAACTGTCTGCCGGCCATGCAAGAGCGCTATTGGCGCTCCCAAGCAAGGAGTTGCAGGTTAAGCTTGCTGAGCAGGTTATAGGGGATGGTTTAACCGTTCGGCAAACAGAATCGCTAGCAAAGCTCTGGCAGGAACCTCGCAGCAAAGAAAAGGCCCCACCAATACCGCTCTATTACAAGAGAGCGGCAAAGAGAATTTCTCAAAAGCTATCGGCAAGGGTGAATATAAAACTAAAGGGTGAGAAAGGGCGGGTCGAAATTCACTTTAAGTCTGAGGATGAGCTAAGACGCATTTACACAGCGCTAACAAATGAGGAGCTAGATATATCCAGTCCGTAGGCATAGCTGCAAGACCAAGGCCTCATGAAATGCATCTTAAGACTTTTTAAATCATTTAATTTCAGTTATTATAAATCTAAAACGCGTTTTAGGAGGAACTATGGGGAAAAGACGCTTTCATGCGCTAGAGTTTAGTTTGGGCATGCTTCTAGGGATGGCGGTTGGAGCCGTGATCGCAATTTTGCTAGCCCCGCTGCCAGGAGCAGAAATAAGAGGCAGAATTGCTGATCGAGCGCAGGGCATAAAAACTACTGCAACCGACTTAATCGATCATGCAAGGCATGGCATTGAGACAGCCGCTTCTCAAGTTGAGAAAATAGCAGGTCTTCAAGAGAAGAAGCTAAGGCGAAAACTAAGCGAGATAAAATCGCAGCTGGAAGAGTATCAATTAAATGAGGTCTAGAAATAGCAATCCAATTTGGTATTGCCGTCACGCAATTGCCTTGATTTAAAACATTCCGACAATGTTTCGAGTCTTTGATATGTCTATTTTATAAGTCTACCCTGGCTTATTGCGCGCACTATAGTTGCAAAATTATCATCAGCAAGAACCATATCAGAGGCTTCCCTTGCAACAGCAGTTCCCTTAAGCCCCATAGCTATTCCGATATCAGCTCGTTTTATGGCGGGAGCATCATTAACACCATCGCCTGTCATGGCTACAATTAACCTCGCAGGTGCCGATAATCCACTTTGGGAGCCAATATCTGCAAGCTAAATTCTATAACAGTTGCCACGTGTTCGGTAGTTTTATGGTATATTGTTATTTAGGGCTACCTTAGGGCAGTGGGTGAGCAAACCGGAAAGCTTCTATCTCATAAATTGCTAAAAGAAACAAATATCGATGCATCATTTTGCTTGAAAGGTTTTTGCAAGTGCAACTTAAGCAAAGGATTACAAGGAGGTTTTGTATGTCTGAAAAAATAACTCTTAGCGTCATCAAGGCTGACGTGGGCGGTTACGTTGGCCACAGCGATGTCCACCCTGAGCTTCTCAAAAAAGCTGAAGAAAGGCTTGAAGCAGCAAAGAAAGAAGGTCTTTTAATCGATTATTCACGCCAGAAGGTTGGTGATGACATCGCACTCATCATGACACATAAGCTAGGCATGGATTCAGTGGATGTTCACAGGTTTGCATGGGAGACGTTCGAGGCGGTTACCGAAGTAGCCAAAGAGCTTGGCCAATACGGTGCTGGCCAGGACCTTTTGGTTGATGCGTTTTCCGGTAATGTAAAAGGTATGGGCCCAGGCTGTGCAGAGCTTGAGTTCGTGGAAAGAAAAAGCGAACCTGTTATCGTCTTCTTGGCCGATAAAACCGAGCCAGGAGCCTGGAATTATCCGCTTTACAAAATGTTTGCTGATCCATTTAATACAATTGGTCTGATAATTGACCCAAACATGCATGACGGCTTTATCTTTGAAGTACACGACCTTATAGAAGAAAAGAGAATCTTCTTCAACTGCCCGGAGGATATCTACGACATGCTGGTTTTTATTGGGGCACCAGGCCGCTATGTTGTAAAGAATGTCTTCCGCAAGTCAGATAACGAACCAGCTGCCGCAACCTCAACACAAAAGCTCTTCCGCATAGCCGGACGCTATGTGGGCAAAGATGACCCGGTGATGATAGTGCGCTCTCAAAGCGGCCTTCCGGCAGTTGGTGAGGTTCTTGAGCCATTTTCGTTCCCCCATACTGTTGCCGGATGGATGCGTGGCTCTCATCACGGCCCATTGATGCCGGTCTCGGTTACCCAGGATACACCAACTCGCTTTGATGGTCCACCGCGCGTTGTAGGCCTTGGCTATCAGATTTCCAAGGGAAGATTGATTGGCCCGCGAGATATGCTTGGCGACGTGTCATATGATAACGCTAGGAGGATTGCCCTTTACGCAGCGGATTACTTCCGCGCACATGGCCCATTCGAGCCACATCGCCTACCGCTTGATGAAATGGAATACACAACTATGCCAAGCGTTATGAAAAAGCTAGCAGAACGCTTTGAGGATACAAAGGTCATTAAGTAATCTAGTCCTTGGAGAAAGAGCTAAAGATGAAAAAATACAGCATAGTATCCAGCACACTTGCAGCGTTGTTGATAACATTTGTGGTAACAGCATTTTTAAGGCAACCGGGGATCATCGAGCAGCTTCTTGAGATTAACTTGTTTGATCTTTTGGTCCCTGGGGCCATCTTAGCCCTTGTATTCATTGGTGCTTTCGTTAACTATTACGAGTACCATGGAATCGGTCCGCAGGACGGCGTTATCCGAAGAGGGCCGCACGAGAATATTGTTGCAATCACCTTTGATGATGGCCCAAACCCTGCTTATACACCGCAACTTCTTGATATATTAAAAGAAAAAGGTGTAAAGGCAACCTTTTTTGCTGTAGGATTGCATGTTAAAAAATATCCTGAGATTGCCAAAAGAATTGTTAACGAGGGACATGATATTGGGAATCATACCTACACGCACAGGGATTTAGTGCCTTCGACAAGACGGCAGGTCTTAGCGCAGGCACATAAAACAGATCAGATAATAAAGCGCGTGACCGGTATATCTAGTAATCTTTTTAGACCGCCTAGAGGGATTTATAGCAATGCGGTAAGAAAGCTTCTTGTTGATGAAGAGGGATATCGCTTCATACTTTGGACAGTAAGCAGTATTGATTGGAGCAAAAAGAGCCCAAGAGCAATTCTTAGAAGAATTGCAAGATATGTAAGGCCAGGGGCGATCTTGCTATTTCATGATAGCGGTGCTCTGATTCGCCGAGAGGGTGCAAGCCGCATGAATACTGTGGAAGCATTGCCGCTTGTGATTGACTATTTAAGAGAGGTAGGATATGAGATTGTGCCGGTTTCTGAGATGCTAAGGCGTATGGAGCAGGAGGAAGTCGAAGCAGCTGGCGTTTGGGAACAAGCATAAATAATGCATGAAAGCAGTTATTGCTCCGGACAAGTTTAAGGGAAGCTTAAGCGCGCAAGCTGTGGCTAAGTCAATCGAGGCTGGCCTAAAAAAGGCAGTTCCCAGAATAGAGACCGTAATAGCACCCATGGCTGATGGTGGTGAGGGGACTATTGATGCCTTATTGGCAGCTTTAGGGGGCACCCGTCACAAAGTTGTTGTTACGGGGCCCCTTGGCGAGTCTCTAAAAGCGGAATTTGCCATCCTACCGGGCGGAACAGCTGTTATCGAAATGGCTCAGGCCTCCGGCCTCTCACTTGTTTCCGCAAGCGAAAGAGATCCGACGATAACTACAACCTATGGTACAGGAGAGCTAATCGAGGCGGCGCTGGACACTGGCTGCAAGCGATTTATTATTGGAATTGGCGGTAGCGCAACGGTTGATGCTGGCGTAGGCCTGGCTCAGGCGCTTGGTGCAAAGATATTGCAAGGAGACGGGTCTGAAGTGGGCTTTGGCGGGGGCGAACTTGTAAAGATTGAAAAAATTGACGCATCAACCATTGACCCAAGAGTAAAAGGCGCAAGGTTTTTAGTAGCAAGCGATGTAGAAAATCCGCTTTACGGCCCACGTGGCGCAGCACATGTTTTTGCACCGCAAAAGGGTGCCAGCAAAGACCAGGTTATCCTACTAGACCAGGGCTTGATAAATTTTGCTAAAGTGGCTAGAAGAGATTTAGGGATAGATGTTTCTGAGTTGCCTGGAGGAGGCGCTGCCGGAGGCCTTGGGGCTGGCCTGGTTGCCTTTCTAGGCGCAACAATTAAATCAGGTGCAGAGCTAATAATACAAGAAACAGGCCTCAAGAACAAGCTAAAAGAGGCTGATATTGTTATAACAGGCGAGGGCCAGCTTGATTATCAGAGCGCTTACGGTAAAGTTCCCGTGAAGGTTTCGCAAGCCGCAAAAGAGTTCTCCAAGACAGTGGTTGCCATAGTGGGCCGCTTTGGGGAAGGCTATGAGGATGCTCTTAAGGCAGGCATAGATAAAGCCTTCTCTCTAGAAGAGGTAGCTGGCTCCTTTGACGAGGCTCTAAAAAACCCCACCCCCTACATTGAGAAGGCAGCCGCCCAGGTTACCGCCGAATTTCTTCATTCTTCCAACTGAACCCTCAATAATTCAATCCATCCCCTACCCTTAAAATTACCCTCACTAGCTGCCATGTTCTTCTCGCCTCTATCTGCGCAACTATTCACTTCGCTTATTTTCATACCTTCTCCTGGTGCCACACTTTGTGGCGTGGATGTCTATAATTTCGATTTTATAGCACAGCGTCACGTAAGTGACGCTGTGCTAGCGTTTGGCTGTACACGTGGAAAATAATGGTGTAAAATTGTTAACAAGTAGTTTACAATTTAAGTGTAAACCGCTTTTTTACGATAATTAGCTTGGTGGTGAAGATGTTAGAGACGCTTTTTAGGTCACGTGTTTTAGTTAAACTGCTTAATTATTTTATGAGATATCCGGATAAAAGGGTGTATTTAAGGGAGATAAGCCGAATTGTGGGTGAGCCGGCAAGTGCTGTACGAAGAGAGCTCGATAGGCTAACCGAGATTGGCCTGCTCCAGGCTGAGATGCATGGCAACCATAAATACTTCCAAATCAAAGAGGGACTGCCCATCTTGCCTGAATTAAAAGGCCTTTTTTTAAAGACAGAGGGCACTGTTGATTATTTACGGGAAAGCCTCAATGCGCTTGAAGGAGTGCGCTTAGCCTTTGTTTATGGTGGGCTTGCAGAGAGGCGGGGCGCGCTTGTGCCAGAAATTAACGTTGCAATAATTGGTTCACCCAATATAGATGAGCTTGATAGGGTAATAAAGGGAATGCAAATAAAGCTTGGAAGAAAGATTAACTGCTCGTGTTACAGACCAGATGAATTCAGGCGCCTGTTAGAAGCAAAAGACCCGTCATTGAATGAAGCACTTAGCGGTGAAAAGTTAGTGCTGGTTGCAAATATAGCTGAGAAAAACTAAAAAGCTATTCAAGCCTTCTATCTATTAAGAAATTTACAGCCTCTGCCCATCCTAACCCCATTGCCCCCTGCGTTATAAACACATTTGGATAATCCCTTACCTTTTCTAAAATCTCAGGGCTATCTGTTATAGCATTTCTAACAAGGAAAAGTATCCCAACCTCCGAGGCTATTTCTAGATCGGAGATAGAGTCACCAATAGCGGCACACTTGTTTTTGGGAATGCCGCGCGTTTCGCGGTCTTTTCGGACCGCAGATGCTTTCCCGCTCGCTTTTGGCAAGAGGTGGTAAGCATGAATCTCGGTCAGCCTTGGATCAAGGCTGCTGCTTCGGCGCAAAATCTTACCGTTGTCAACTATCTTTAGCTGTTCAAAACCCTGATCTTGCAGGAGGCCGTTGATTTCAGCAATATCTATCCAGCCTCTAAAGATATGCGTGAACTCTCTGTTATCAGACCATGGAATGTGGTATTCTAGGTACCCCTTATATTTATTAAGAAGAAAGTCTGGGGCGCCGCTTGACATGATTGTTTGCCAGACGGTAGCCTCTCCTACAGGAAAATCTCCTATATTTAGAATCATTACCTCTCCCATGTTGTAGGAAATCTGGCAGCCCAGCTCCGAAATCCAGTTCTTGAAGCCGAGAATTCTGGCGTCTTCGCGCAGCTGAGAATGGCCCCGTCCGGAAATGAGCACAACATCAATGTTGTGAAGGTGGCATCGAAGAACTGCCTGGGCAGGCTTTCCAGTATAGTTATAATCTGGGCCCATAAACAAACTACCGCCTGGCCCAAGCAGAGTTCTATCAACGTCGCTATAGATGACCTTGACCTCTGGGACCATAGAGTTAATTAGCTCAAGTGGCCAGGGTTCAATCTGGTCAATAAGCGCTATTTTCTCTAATAGCTCTAGAGCCACTGAAATGAGAGCTCCTTTGTTCCAGCGTATTTTTTATACCTGTCAAAACAATTTTATTACCGATTTATATATTTTTAAAGGAGCAAGAATTAGATGGTAAATATTGTTTTTGCGGTTGAGGCTAGCAATATGTAAGCGTATAATACGGTCGGATTAGTAAAATATCGGGGTGATTGCGTGATTGGCAAAACGGTTCTCCAACCGCAAGTTCTTGATCAAATAGAGAAAATAGGGGAGGCCGATATTATAGTTGGCATCCCAAGCTTTAGAAATGCAGGAACAATTTCTCATGTGGCTAAGGCTGCGTCACTAGGCATGGTCAAATATTTTCCAGAGCTTAAGCCAGTTTTGGTTAATTCAGATGGCGGCTCCGAAGATCGCACAAGAGAGATTGTGCTTGAAACACCCGTACCGCCGGGCGTTGAAAAAATAGTGACCCCATATCGAGGGCCGGCCGGGAAAGGGAGTGCCTTCCAAACCATCTTTGAAATCGCCGACCGCTTGCGTGCAAAAATCTGTATAGTTGTTGATTCGGATCTTCGAAGCATAACACCCGAGTGGATAAAACTACTTGGCGAGCCTATTTACAAGCATAGCTACGGATTTGTGGCACCTCATTACATGCGATACAAATATGACGGCACAATCACTAACTCCATTGCCTACCCTATAACCAGGGCTCTTTATGGGCAAAGAGTAAGACAGCCAATAGGTGGTGACTTTGGGGTTTGTTGGGCACTGGCAAAAGTCTTTAGCCAGCAGGACATATGGGAAGATGAAAACGTCCGCAAGTTCGGAATTGATATCTGGATGACTACTATGGCAATTAACGAAGGATTTAGAATTTGTCAGTCAACAATGGGCGTTAAGCTTCATGATTCAAAGGACCCCGGAGCTGACTTGGGGCCAATGTTTCGCGAGGTAGTAAGCACGATTTTTAGCTTAATGCAAAGGTATGAAGTTAAGTGGAAGGTGGTTCAGGGCAGTGTTCCGACTGATATATACGGTACGGTGGGAGAAGCTGAGCCAGAACAAATCTCCGTAGACTTGCATAGATTAATCGATAACTTTATAAGGGGTTTTGAAGAAAAACAGAAAATATTGGAGCAAGTTTTATTTCCCGAAACTTTTAGGGAAATAAAAGCCCTAACTCATCCTCCTGAGGCAGTATTTCACTTCCCGCTCG
>JASEIR010000009.1:5404-13655 GCA_030017355.1 Actinomycetota bacterium | reverse complement strand
GTGGGTCAAGGCGGTTTATGATTTTGCAGTAGCCTATAGCTGGGGAAATATAGATCGCCACGATCTTCTTGATGCCCTTATGCCGCTTTATTTTGGTCGGGTGGGCTCATTTGTAATAGAGACAGAGGTCATGAACGATATCGAGGCAGAGGAAGCGGTTGAGGAGACTGCAAAGGCGTTTGAGCAGCTAAAACCCTATCTTCTCAAGCGCTGGGATGAGCAAAAATTACTGTTAATGGGGAGGAAGAATTCATGCTAGCGGTAAGAATAGTTAATGAGCAAATCCCAATTGTCATACTTGAAGGGAAAATTAGTGAGAACGACAAGAACGAGATCGAAGAGGCAATCAATATTGCTCTTCAGCCAAACAAAAACCAGCTAATTCTTGATCTAATGGGTGTTAAAAGTCTTGATTCGGGTGAGGCAGAAGCAATTGTCGAGGCTACCCATAGGACTCTAGGGCGTGGCGGAAGGGTTGCTTTTGTTGTTAGCAAAAAAGACATAGAGAACGCTCTCAAAAAAGCTCGTGTCTTTGATATACCGGGCGTTTTGATTTTTAAAGACCGCGCAGAGGCCATAAAATATCTTGGGGAGAGAAGGCAGGGCATTGCATAGCTGGTCGACATAATGCCTTGTGGTTGCGCAAGATTCAATTTCAATTACGTGGCATCTAGCAGCAGTTGTTCTTGCTATCCCGTGCGCTTTATAATCATAAGAACTATGTCATCTATGCGGCGGCCGCTAGAAAACACCATTGCATCGTCGATGATTTTATCTACAATCTCCTGTGCCTTTAGTTTGGCATAACTTGCTATTAAATCGGATAATCTCTCTGTGCTGAAGAATTCCTTATTCCTACGGAGCTCGGTAATCCCGTCGGTATAGAAAACAAGTATATCGCCGGGCAGTAGTTTTAAATCAGTTTTTGAATACTTATAATCCAAGATAAGGGCAAAGGCTGGGTCTTTACCAATTATGGGTGAAGCCTTTTTCTTAGATGAAGAATAAAGGAGCGGGTATGGATGGCCAGCAACGCTTAGGGTCACTTGCGCGCTTTTAGAATCATATAGCCCATAGGCAAGCGTAATAAAATGGCCGCTGGTTAGCTGCCCTGCTATAATTGGGTTTACGGAAGTTAAAATGGCCGCAGGATCTGGGTTTTGAAACGACATTGCCCTTAGAGAATACCTTGCCATTGCAGCCTCAGCCGTAGCTTCAACACCCTTGCCGGATACATCACCAACCAAAAAGCTAATTCGATCTTCTGTTAAGCGAATGGCATCATAAAAATCGCCACCTATTACAGCTGCCTCGGTTGCTGAGGCATAAAACATGCCTATATCAGTCTGCTTTAATCCCGGAAGCTGGCCAGGGAGCAATCCGCGCTGAAGGGTGTCTGATATATAGCGCTGCTCATCAAAGAGACTGATATTGTCGATTGCAACAGCAGCTTGTCCTCCAACAGATTCAAGCAGCATTTTGTCATAATCAGAGAAGACTCGCCAGGGCTTTAGCATAGCAACCCATAAAATGCCTAATATCTTGCCTCTGGCTCTTAGCGGAACCACAGAAAGTGCCCTCATACCAGAATCGGATAGCTCTTTTACCTGGTTTTCCATCGTGCTGTAATCGTCTGTAATCTGTGCCTGGTTGGTGTTGATGGCCATACTGAATATATCCTGGCCAAGCCTAAAGCTTTTACCAATAAGCTTATCTGGTAGGTTATAAACCAAAGGAATAGCTATTGCATTTTTCTCCTCAACAAATAGGCCTATTCCTCCTGCATCACTATCAATCAGCTCAACAGCATTAGAGATAATGGTTGAGTAAAGCTCGTTCCTTTCCCGCCCGGATGCTATATCAAGAGACATGGTTTTGAGAATCGCCAGATCCTCTACACGCTTACGGATCTCAAGTTCAGCCTCGATCCGGTCGCTTATATCGTGGCAAATTCAGTGGCCGATTGGCTTACCGTTAACAGTTGTGACCCTACCATTTTTCTCAACAGGAATGAGACTACCATCTTTTCTTCTTAAATGAAGGTCGCGAACATTATGTATGTAGCCCTGCTTTCTATACATAGCAACTATCTCGGACGCTCGTTCTCGTTCCTCAATTGCATGGAGATCGATAAAATCTTTCTCTCTTATTTCTTTAAGCGTATAACCAAGCTCATACAGACCGCTAGGATTCATGTCGAGTATTTGCAGCGTATCGATGTCGAAAATGTACATGATATCCAGCGACGTGTCAAAGACAGCAGCGCGTGCGATTTCAATTTCTTCGATTGTAAACTTGCCAACCATTCCAACATTTTTTCTACTAGTTGTCAATTTAAAGACCACCCGTTATTGTATCTCTAGACTATTTACCCACTATGGCTTAGTGAAAACAAGTCCACCTTAGATTGTCTATTTTGGCTCCCATAATATACTTAATCGCTTTCCTATCTAGCAAATCTAATCACTCTCTTGTGCTCATGCCTGACTCCATTTGTTGACCCTGGTATAATAGATTCCTGATAGAAACTTTTGTTCATGGATTTATTATCCTCAGCAAAAGGCTCATGATCCTACTCTAATTAGGTGGTGTGCTTGAAGCTATCCGTTATAATTCCATGCTATAACGAGAAGGCTACGATTCTGGAGATCCTGCGCAAAGTTCAGGAGGTTAGCATAGATAAAGAAATAATCATCGTTGATGATGGTTCGACTGATGGGACTCGAGAACTGCTTTCCGGTTTGTCAGATGATAATGTTAAGGTTATCTTGCATGAGAAAAACAAAGGAAAAGGCGCAGCTATTAGGACCGGAATAGGGCATGCAAGCGGTGATATCATTATTATTCAGGATGCAGACTTAGAGTATGATCCTAATGATTACCCGGCCCTAGTAAAGCCGATTGAAAACGGTGATGCTCTGGTAGTTTATGGCTCGCGTCTTTTAAGACAAAATAACATATCCTATTTAAGATATTTCCTTGGCGGCAAGCTCATTACTTTAATAACAAATCTGCTCTATGGAACCAAGATTACAGATGAGCCAACATGTTATAAAGTTTTTAGGGCTGACCTTCTAAAGAGCCTAGATTTGAAGTGCACGCGCTTTGAGTTTTGCCCCGAAGTGACGGCAAAAATTGCAAAAAAACATATAAAGATCCACGAAGTGCCAATATCATACTATCCGCGAAGCCTTGAAGAGGGCAAAAAGATCGGTTGGAAAGATGGCATAGAAGCGATCCTGACGCTTTTAAAGTATAGGTTTAGGAATTAGGGTTGGAAACAATGAAGGATTTATTATGGTGCCCCCGGCACGATTCGAACGTGCGACACCAGGTTTAGGAAACCTGTGCTCTATCCCCTGAGCTACGAGGGCATGGCACTCTAGTTTAAATTAATGAGTGGCTGCGTTAGTTTAAATTTGCGACGTTTTGAGTATAAAATCTTGACCGTAACGCGTCAAGTCGCAAGAATTCTTAGGCTTAGTAGGCTAAGCCTAAATAGCTTTGCGTAATTACCAGGGGAATGCCATGTGCGAGGTTTGACTTTGCAGTTCTTCTCCTCTATTATAAATAGCAAATATAAGCTGCATAGCCATGCGATGAAGGGAAGAGTACGGCTAAACAAAGGTCTAAGAGAGCCGGGGTAGCTGCAAACCGGCACCTTGTTTAACCGGAAGGCCATCCCGGAGCAGTTAAGCTGAAATAAAATAAATAGTAAGCTTAACCGGTGGTACCGTTACAACCGGGGTCGTGTGACTCCATGAGGCCAGCGATCGCAAGGTCCTGGTGAAGATGGGTGGTAACACGAGTGGAAGATAATGCCTCTCGTCCCGTTGGGATGAGGGGCTTTTTACATAAAAGCTTGATAAGCCAAAAGATGGAGAATAAATGACCGAGTTCAAATTTGACCGTTGGTTAGGTTTATACGCTTCCCGAGTGTCTCAAATGAGGTCGTCTGCGATTCGTGATATCCTTGCGGTAACAGCGCGGCCTGACGTAATATCATTTGCGGGCGGACTGCCGGATACCAGGGTTTTTCCAGCCCACCAAATTGTTGAGGCAACCCAAAGGGTTATGCTACGTGAAGGCCCTGAGGCTCTGCAATATGGCGCATCAGAGGGCCATGAACCACTAAGGCGCCGCATTACTGAGATTATGGCTGAGATTGGCATAGAAGTAAGTGTTGATGACCTTATCATTACTGATGGAGCTCAGCAGGCGCTCGAGCTTTTGGGCAAGATTTTTATTGGCAAAGGAGACACAATTATTGTTGAAGCACCAAGCTATTCTGGGGCTCTTCAGGCTTTCTCTGGCTACGAGCCAAATATTGTAGCTGTACCGCTCGATGATCAAGGGATAAGGATAGATCTTCTAATAGAAAAGCTTGAAGAATTATCCAAGGCTGGCATACAACCCAAGTTTTTATACACCGTGCCCAATTTTCACAATCCAGTTGGCATAACTCTCTCGGAAGATAGGCGACAGCAGCTCATCGGTCTTTCATATAAATATGGCTTTTTAATCATTGAAGATGATCCTTATGGAAGGTTGCGGTTTGACGGAGAAGATAAGACCGCTCTTAGAGCTATTGACGAAAACGTCATTTACCTTGGGACTTTCTCAAAAATATTTGCGCCTGGCATGCGCCTTGGTTGGGTTATAGCACCAAAAGCCATTCTCGAGAAGATAATACTTGCTAAGCAAGCAGCAAATCTGTGCTCAAGCTCGTTCTCGCAGCGCATCACCGAGGAATATATGAGCATTTTTGATTGGAGACAGAACATTTCGATGCTGATTGATCTCTATCGAGAAAGACGAGATGCCATGCTGTCCGCACTAGAGAAATTTTTTCCGGAGGGGTCAACCTGGACACGACCAAATGGTGGATTATTTATATGGGCAAATCTTCCAGATGGACTTGATGCCACTGTAATGTTGGCAGAAGCGATTCGCGAAGTAAAAGTTGCCTACGTCCCTGGAGCAGGTTTCTATACGGACGGCGGAGGTATTAGCAGCCTGAGACTTAATTTCTCTTACTGCGAACCAGAGGTAATCAACGAAGGAATAAAACGTCTGGGAAGCGTTATTAAGAAGCAGCTAAGCCTATATAGGTCGCTCGTGGTGGCTTATCCGTCAGAAGATCAGCAAAAGGGCGAAAAGTAGATTTAAGATAAGAGGAAATGGAGGAGAGAAAAGTGAGGGAAAGGATAGCGGTTCTCATGGGAGGCCGCTCACTTGAGCGTGATGTGTCGCTTAAAAGCGGCAACCGCGTTTACGAGGCTCTTCGCGAAAAGGGTTTTAGGGTTACCAAGCTTGATGTCGATGAGAACCTAGTAATCAATCTTAGGCAGAACCCAGTTGACCTTGTATACATAGCGCTTCATGGAAAATATGGTGAAGATGGAACTGTCCAGGAGCTACTTGAGATATTGGGCATACCATATACGGGCCCTGGCGTGTATTCAAGTATCGTGGGCTTTGATAAAGCGCTGTCAAAGGAAATATTTATAAGAAAAGGTATTCCAACACCAGACTATTTTACGCTAAGCGCTGGTAGTTTTCGGGAGATGGGTGCAGCGGGGGTTCTTGATAGAGTCGTTGACGTGCTTGGTCTTCCCATAGTAGCCAAGCCGGCCTGCCAGGGTTCTGCTCTTGGTATAAAGATCGTGCACAACAAGGATGAACTACCCAGCGCATTGATTGGTGCTTTGAGCTATGATGACAAGGTCATATTGGAGAAATATATAAAAGGGAAAGAGGTCAGCGTAAGCGTCCTTGGCGATGAGAAACCAGAGGTGCTTCCTGTCATAGAGGTTAGCACAAAGAAGGAATACTTTGATTTTGAGTCAATGTACTCCATGGGCCAGACCGAATACTTTATCCCGGCAAGGCTTCCTGAAGAGCTGTTAGAAAGAATCCAAGATATCGCAATAAAAGTGCATACAGTATTGGATTGCCGTGATGTCTCCAGGATTGATATTATGGTAAGTGAAGAAGGCGAGCCTTATGTGCTTGAGCTCAACACCAGCCCAGGTATGACGGAAACCAGCCTCCTGCCTATGGCAGCAGCCGCAAAGGGCATCGAGTTTAGTGACCTTGTTGAAATGCTGGTTGGTTTTGCTCTAAAGCGCAAGCGGGCTGTTTAAGAAATATCAGACTGGGTAGGTCTTTAGGGTGGAAGATTAATCCATTTCGGGGGGTTTTGGCGTGTCTAGCAGAAAGGGTAGTTTTGGCAAGTTTGTAGCATTTGTTGTTGGTGGAATAATAGGAGCAGTTGGTGGCTTGCTTTATGCACCTCGCTCTGGGAAAGAGACTAGGGAGCAACTTAGGGCAAAAGCAGATGAACTTTTGGAGGAAAGCCGTGAAAGGTACGAGGCTAAGCGGGAGCGTGCTAAGGAGCTGGCAGTCGAGCGGGGTCGAGAGCTCAGAGACCGAATCGAAGAAGCCAAAGGTCGCTTGATCTCGGGCGTTGAATCTGCAGCCGAGGCAATAAAAGGTAGAATTGAGCGAGGGGCTGAAAAAGCCGAAGAAGCGGCAGAGTCTGCTGAGAAAAAAGCCGAAGAGCAAGAGGAAGAAAGATAAAAACCTGAAAAGCAATAAATCTAAAAGAAATAAGTCTGTATGGCGTCAACTAGCAGACATAAGCAACCTGCATATCAACCACACACACCCTCTTTTTTAGCCAAGCAGCGCTTGGCATTATAACAATCGCCAGAGCTTGCGAACAATTGGAGATATCCTAAAATCGAAATAAGGAGAACCTGTTTAGTCTAGTTAGGTGGCTATGCGCAGGAGGATAATACCAGTAACGCCAAAAACGCTTGAACGATCCGGCCTAAAATGCTGGTCATGTACCCATTGGGAGACTGCAGATAGCGTAGCAGCTGGTCAGGGACAAAACATAAAAGCAAAACAGTTAAGGCGCATTATCAAAGCATCTGGCGAGTGCGGCAAGTTGGTTTGCGTTGGAGACAAAGTACTTGCATACTCGCAATACGGTCCGGCTGAATTTTGGCAGGGGACAAAGCGTTTCTCCTCTGGCCCCGTGAGCAGCGATGCTATTCTCTTAACATGCCTTTACGTGTTGCCTTATGCCCAGGGGAATGGTTTGGGAAGGGTTCTCTTGCAATCAATCGAAGCAAGTCTAGTTAAGCGAAGGGTTAGAGCAATTGAGGTTTTTGCTACAAGGAGGGATGAGCATCCCCCAGGCCCCATTGAATTTTACCTGCAAAATGGTTTTTACATATTAAGAGACGATCCGCAGTTCCCATTGCTAAGGCTAGAGCTCAAAACCCTAGTCGGCTGGCAGATTAATATTCAATTTGCTTTGGATGGATTAAAGATTCCGGCAAGGGTGCGCTCTGGTGCACTGGCTTAACCGAAATATAAGTCCATCCGTTGGTGAGTTAATGCAAGAAAAAACAAGAAAAAACACGGCAACATCCTGGCCCATTGCCCTTATACTAGCAGTCATTGCAAGCATCCTGTTGATTGTTCTTTTTGGCTACTCCTCTTATGATGTCGACGGTTTTAGGCTTGGGTTGGGAGTATCACCTTCGCTAAACGGAAAGACCGAGCTTTGCATCCCGCCGTTTGGAGAGATTACTGCATCAACACACAAAACCCCGGTTAAACTAAAGGTTGTTTTAGAGAGGATATATCCAAACGAGATAAGCCAGGTTGCTATTGGAATCAATGACCAGAAAGAATTGGTTCGCAAAGTTGAAGCAGAAGCTAAAAAAGCTATCAAGCAGTTTATTTTTCGCCTGCTTATGCTAGCTGCTGTTGGCGGTGCTGCCGGTGCAGCTATTTCGCCAAGAAAACGCGGATATAAAGTACTTGCAGGAGCTCTGGTTGGAGTTATCTGTGCCGGCACTATTATTGCAGGGACTTATAGATCCTATGATGTCTATGCCTTTAAGCAGCCCCGCTATAGCGGCGCACTCTCAGCAGCTCCGTGGGCAACTGAAGCGCTAGCCAAGCGCCTTTCAGACATTAAAACCTTTAGAAAGGAAATCAAAGATATTGCAGGAAACGTTGGCCACTTTTACTCAAAGATTGATTCATGGCATCCAATTAAAAAGAGCACGATAAAGATTCTGCACGTTTCCGACATTCATAACAACCCGGCCGCAGTGGATTTGATAAGGCGAGTAGTCGAAGACTTTGATATCGACGTTATAGTTGATACCGGCGACATAACCGATTTCGGCACGCCTCTTGAGACTAAACTTATTGAGGGACTATCGAA
>JASEIR010000009.1:0-5394 GCA_030017355.1 Actinomycetota bacterium | reverse complement strand
TCCCATACCATATGTTTACGTGGCTGGGAACCATGATTCATCCGAGACGGTCTCACTGATGAAAAAAATGAAAAATGTTATCGTCCTTGATGGCAAAGAGATTGATATAAAGGGAATCAAAATACTGGGCTTCTCTGATCCTTCATCAGGGACTTATGATGTACGCGCAGACACCAAAGCGATTGATGCTTTAAATAAAACGGTAAGAAAGATGCTTTTGGGAGGGCAGGAAGGACCCTTGATTCTTGCCGTGCATAATCCGAGAGCGGCAAATGGCTTAATTGGCAAGGTACCGATTATCCTGGTAGGCCATACACATAAGGCTAGGCTGATAGATAAAGGTGGCTGTATTATAGACAATGCAGGCACAACTGGTGCAGCAGGCATTAGGACTTTCAAGACTCAGGAGGGAGTCCCATATACGCTGAGCATCCTGCAAATTGATCGCTCACAGAAAAGGTTGGTTGCAGTAGATAGCCTGGAGGTAGTTGGAGCTGAGCAAGAATTTCGCCTTCAGAGGGATTTAATTAAAGGAAAGACGGTATCGGAGACCGAATTAGGAAATGTGAAAAATTTGGAGTGGTAGATTTGCGCACCCCCCGGGCTAGCTACGAATTTTTATTAGAGGTTTATAGAAAGTTTAACGAGCATAACGGCTTCCTTCTTTCGGCAGGCGTAGCATTCTTTGCATTTTTTTCTCTATTTCCGCTCCTTATTTTCATGGGCATTGCGTTAGGTTTTGTATTGGAGGATGAGGCAACGAGAGATCAAATTCTAGATTTCGTTTTTAGAAATTTTCCTGTTGGAGCAAGCCTAGTAGAGGGTACAATAAGGGCCTTAATTGCAAACCGGTCAAGCGCAGGCTTCATTGCATTGATTGCTCTTCTATGGTCAGGAACCAACCTTTTTGGGAGCTTAGCGCTTGGTCTAAATGATGTCTATGAGGTAAAAGAAACAAGGAATCTTGCAAAGTTAAAACTTGTTTCGGTAGGGGTGTATTTTATCATCATTGCTCTTTTTCTTATCTCGTTTGCCGCTGTCTCAGTTGCTTCAGTATTTAGAGATGAGGTTTTAAGCCTGGTCTTTCCGCACACAGTTGTAGTCTTTGCATGGACTATCATCTCAGTAGCGCTTGCATTTGTATCAACTCTACTGCTTTTTTTAATAGTATACTGGTTGGTGCCAAATGTTAAATTAAGCTTTAAGGATGTTTGGGTTGGCGCGCTTGTGGCTGGTCTTACGTGGCAAGTTGCCAACTATCTATTTGCTCTATATCTAAATGCTTTTGCGCGGACAGGCTATGGCCTTGTTTATGGAAGCCTTGCAACCATCGTTCTGCTATTATTCTGGATGTATATTTCAGCGGTGCTTTTATTAATTGGAGCAGAAGTAAATGTCTTATATAAGCGACGTATCGTGGGTGGTGTTAAGGTTTTTGAGCCGCGAAAAGTTGGCTAACTGGATATCCGATATATTTAACCCGTACTACCTGTCTGCCCCATTCTTCTTTATTATATCCTTTGCCTCCTCACCAACCGTGTTTATAGGCCTTATATCTTGGTTGGTTGCCAGCCTGTTCTTCAGCGTCCTTCCTGTATGGGATATTCACCGGCGAGTCAGGCTGGGTTTGGTTGGAGATGTCCATATCAGCAGCCGTCGAGAGAGGGTCAAACCCTTTATCTTTTCCTTCTGTTGCGCCGTTTTAGGCCTTGCTTCTATTTATCTCATTGGGGCAACGGATGCAATGAAGACGGTGTCCTGGACCGTCGTAATTACCGGAGCCGTCATTACAATAATTACGGCATTTTGGAAAATAAGCTTGCATGCCGCGGGGATATCTTCAGTTGCTGCCGTGCTTATAGCACTATATGGCGTGCGAGCATTACCAGTCGCTTTTTTTGTGCCGGTAGTGCTTTGGGCCAGACTTACGCTAAAGAAGCACACTCCCTGGCAGTTGCTGGCAGGCGCCTTGGTTGCAGCCGCAATAGCAATCGCAGTATTTTGGCAATTTGGGCTTGTTTAACCTCTCGCTTCACACGTGTCAATAACCCGCTTCTCGGTCACAACTTTATCAACAGGCAGGTCATGATCCTCACTTGGTATTTTTTCAACGATCTGCAGCTCAAAAGCAATCGAGATTCTTGGCACCGAAGGATCAATCGTGCTTAGGAAACGGTCATAGTAGCCACCCCCATATCCAATCCGGTGCCCGCATAAATCAAAAACAATCCCTGGGACAATTACAAGGTCAATTAAACCAGGCTCGTAGTGGACAGTATTCTCTGTGCTTGGCTCAGGTATGCCGTATTTGCTTGCCTTAAGGCTTTTTAGATCTGTGACTTTTCGAAGTAAAAGGCGCTTTTTTTCAACATCAGTAACTGGAAGAATTACTTTTTTGCCCATGCCGAGCGCCTCTTCCATCATCTGAAATGTTGGCACTTCACTTCCAAAGCTTGCGAAGAACAGAATAGATTTTGCGTTTTTAAATTCTGGCAGGCTAAAAAGCCTATCCTTAATAGATAGAGCGCATCTTTGGCGCTCTTGCTCATCTAGCAAATCTCGTTTTTCTCTTATTGATTGCCTTAGGGCGCGCTTTGGCGACATAAATCTTTGTACCAATCCTTTCTGCAAGCGGTAGCCATCTTGGCCTCTTGCTAAAACTAAGGTCTTGTGTGAACTCTGTATTGAAAGCCTCGCTGAAAAGCGGTTAAATTTAATAATCAACTATTGTTTTTGGGAGAGAGTATTTTGATTT
The DNA here is from genome assembly GCA_030017355.1 of Actinomycetota bacterium. Taxonomy (GTDB): domain Bacteria; phylum Actinomycetota; class Aquicultoria; order Aquicultorales; family Aquicultoraceae; genus JASEIR01. Next base: position 2,639 of record JASEIR010000009.1, on the reverse strand, counting down.
TTTTACAGATACTGCAAACATTTCGTGGTTTTGCAATCGATATACTCCCGTTGTTCATTATAGCATTAGTGGTCTCGTCAGTATTTATGGAGTACTTTTCTTTTCGCTCACTTGATAGATTAATGTTAGGGAAAAGAGGCCGCACAACTTTTACATCAACCTTGTTTGCAGTATTTTTGCCAGTTACGCCGGTTTGCCGAATTCCTATGGCTGCTTCTATAGAGCGCTATGGTGCAGGGTGGCCCTACACACTTGCATTTGTTGGGGTTGGCGCCGGAGCATCCCTGCCCGCACTCATAATCACCTTTATGATAAGCTGGCAGTTTGCTGCGCTAAGAGTAATAGCAGCGCTTGCTTTCTTGATTGTTTTGCCCCTGATTGTAAGAAAAGTCCTAGAGCCAAGATTTTCTAGCAGACCCTTGGATTTTGAGATAAAATCCCTCTTTAACCAGGACTTTTGCGAGGTTTCTTATGATTATATAAATAAGGATAATTTAGAGCCCAAACTCTCAGGAGCCTGGCAGAATTTCTTAAAACTTGCTAGGATAACACTTCCTTGGTTGGTCTTAAGCCTTTTTATAGCTTCACTGGTTTATGTTATAGTGCCATCTGAAGCAATTCGGGCTATCCTGGGTGGCAAGTATACTGCACTAAAAACTTCCTTACTTGGCTTTCCATTTTATTTTGCTCTTGGACTAGAAGTCCCTATCTTGTTTGTTCTGCTTAAGAAGGGCATGGATATGGGAGCCGCGGTCTCTTTAATGCTAGCAGCGCCAGTGGTGAATTTCCCTGTCTTATCTACCTTAGGTCGCTGGCTTGGATATAAGAAAGCGGTTGCTTTTATTTTTTGCTGTTGGCTCGCTGCATCAGCAATTGGTGTATTTTTTAGCTATGTTGGCTAAGCAAGGTCAACAAGTTAGCTAAATTTAGACTAACTTAATTCTAGCTCCTGAAGTGCTGCAATGATTTAACAAGGAGGCACATATGCGGATTGTTGCTAGATTGGCAGAGAAGATATCAGCAATGGCGCCTGAGGAAATAGTACATATTATTGTTAAGCTGCGCTCTTTTGAAAAGGGTGTCTTGTCTGAACTTGCCCAGCAGCCCTTTATTGGCATCCGCCAAGTAATAAAAATGGCAAACGCTATCTCTATAGCGCTTCCAGTCGAAAGGATTGAAAGCCTCCTGCACGAACCATGGATAGAAAGAATCGAAGAGGATGAAAAAGTATACGCAGTTCTTGATGAGTCGGTTGGGCTTGTAGGTGCCCATCACGTACAGGAGAGAGGCCTTTCAGGTAAGGGCATAAAAATTGCAATAATAGATACAGGCATAGATAGGGCCCACCCTGATTTTGCCGACCGCATTGTTGCAGTCAGAGACTTTACCTTAGAGGGGTTTAAGGATGGCAATGGTCATGGAAGCCATGTAGCTGGCATTGCTGCTGGTAGTGGCTCATATTCAGGCAGAAAATATAAAGGCATTGCGCCAGGTGCACTAATCATGGCTGGTAAGGTTTTAAAAGCAGATGGAAGTGGACGGATGAGTGATGTGATGGCGGCCATTGAATGGGCAGTAGAGCTTGGTGCCGATATAATAAATCTTTCACTTGCTTCCGCAAACCCATCGGATGGAAATGATGCATTGTGCGAGATGTGCGATTTAGCAGTTGATGCTGGTGTGGTTGTTTGCGTGGCTGCGGGCAATGATGGCCCTGATAGAAGGGTAATAGGAAGCCCTGCAGCAGCTCGCCGCGTTATAACAGTTGGGGCTGTAACACCGACGGGGTTTGTTGCTGAGTTTTCCTCAAGAGGACCCACGGTTGATGATAGGCTAAAGCCAGAGATAGTAGCGCCAGGTGTAGATATCATATCGGTTCGGGCCCGTGATACACGAGCCGGAAAGCCGCTTGATAAATACTATACGTCGGCGACGGGGACCAGTATGGCTGCCCCGCATGTAAGTGGAGTGGCCGCCCTTCTTCTTGAAGCAAACAGAAAGGCCTCACCGCAGCTTATAAAAGAGGCGCTAATGAATACTGCAAAGGACCTAGGGGTTGATGATTATTCGCAAGGGTCTGGCATGTTAATGGCTGATTTGGCTCTTGAATATGTGCAAACCAGGGAAAATCCACTTGAGCTAGTTGACCATTCACCTCCAAGTTCAGCACTCCTAAATCTCATCATAAACATATATGAAGCTCTTGTGCAGAATAAATGGTTTAAGAGAAAATGGTTTAGAAGAAAAGTGCGAGCGCAAGAACAAGCTCGCTAGTGCGCCCCCTTAATCCATTATAAAGGAGAGTCAAAGCAATTATTGAAGTAGATAGGATTAGAAAAGAATATCAAAATCTTGTAGCAGTAAAAGGAATCTCATTTGAGGTTGGTCGTGGCGAGATATTTGGCTTTTTAGGGCCAAACGGTGCCGGCAAGACAACAACCATTAATATGCTTTGCACGCTTCTTAGGCCAACGTCAGGTAAAGCTATTATAAACGGTTTTGACTTAATAAAGGATCGTCTTGCAGTAAGAAAATCCATCGGCTTGGTTTTTCAAGACCCAAGTCTTGATGAGCGCCTTAGCGCACTCGAGAATCTTAAATTCCATGCCATGATATATGGCGTCGCTCGCTTGGAGCGG
>JASEIR010000099.1 GCA_030017355.1 Actinomycetota bacterium | reverse complement strand
TGATAGAGAGGCATGTCTATACTTAAAAATTTAGAAAATACGATTTAGATCCCTCGGCTGCGCCCTTCGCTATCGCTCAGGGCTCCGCTCGGGATGACATCTACAGGGCCTTACGGCCCTTCGGGCCTGTCCCGAGCAAAGTCGAGGGAATGACAGAGGATAAAATGCAAAATCCCTGAATTTTGAATTGCAATCCCTCGGCGTTGCTCAGGACAAGCTTTTAATTTTGCATTTTGAATTTTGAATTATTTTAGCGGCGGTCTGTGGTCTGTGGTCGGCGGTCAGTCTCCGAAGGAGCCTATAGCGGCGTCTGTGGTCGGCGGTCATAGACCCGATAAATAGGGCAACTACAGATAAGACATACTCTTGGAGGAAGAATGAAGCGCGTTTACGCGAAAGAAGAGGTATGTATCGGTTGCAGGTTATGTGAGATATGGTGCCGAACCGAACATTCCAAGTCAAAAAACATAATTAAAGCGCACAAAAAAGAATTTCCGAGGCCAATGGCCCGCGTACTGGTCGAGGAAGCAATACCGGTTTCTTTTGCAATCCAGTGTCGCCACTGCGACGAACCTGCATGTGTGGAATCGTGCATCACTGGGGCGTTGACCAAGGAAGAAAGCGGAAGAGTGGCATACAATGAGGCTAAATGTGTGGGCTGCTGGACGTGCGTCCTGGTTTGCCCGTATGGAGCCCCGCAGCGCGACCTTGCAAGAAAGAAAATCGCAAAGTGTGATTTATGTCCCGATCGTTTAATTCCAGCGTGTGTGGAGATGTGCCCAAACCGAGCTCTGGTTTATGAGGAGAGATAACGAAAAGTGAGCTATGTAATTATCGGCAATTCGGTGGCTGCAGTTGGCGCCATCGAGGCAATTCGTAAAGTTGATAAGAAGAAAAAGATAACAGTAATCTCAGCCGAGCCGTACCATGTTTATTCAAGGCCGCTTATCTCGGAATATCTAGCAGGTCAGGTTGATGAATCAATGATGGCCTACCGAGATGCTAACTTTTATGAGGTAAACGGTGTTGAGGCAATACTTGGCAAAACAGTTGTAAGTATTGATGTTTCCAAAAAGTCGGTAAAGCTAGATGATGGGAAAAGCATTAAATATGATAAATTACTAATTGCTACTGGTGGTACACCGTTCATCCCACCCATGAAAGGGTTGGGCAAAGATAGAATCTTCACCTTTATAAAACTGGATGATGCAAAGAAACTTGATGCTTTAGCACCAGAGTTAAGCCACGTTGTTATTATTGGTGCTGGCTTGATTGGCTTAAAGGCAGCAGAAAGCTTGCACCATCGCGGTGTTAAAGTAACTGTTGTTGAACTGGCGGATAGGGTAATGGCAACCGTTCTTGATGCGGACGCTGGCCAGATTGTTCAGAGTGCACTTGAAAATGCTGGCATCAATATCATTACTCAAAATACAGTTGCAGAAATACTTGGCGGCGACGAGGTAAGCGGTGTTAAGTTGAAAGATGGCCAGGTAATTGATTGTGATGCGGTAATAGTTGCAATTGGTGTGGTGCCAAATGCTTCTTTGGCTAAAGATAGCGGGATAGAAGTTAACCGTGGGATTGTTGTTAATGATCGCATGCTTACAAGTGCTGAGAATATATTTGCAGCTGGAGATGTTACAGAGGGGCCAGACTACCTAAGCGGCGGAAACAGAGTTATCCCAATTTGGCCAAACGCTTATGTTCAGGGTAAAATTGCTGGCTATAATATGGCTGGCATAGACCGTAAATTTGATGGGGCAGTGGCTGTAAACTCCATAGAATTGTTTGGTGTTCCGGTAGTTACAGCCGGGCTTTCAAATGTTGTCGCTGATGATCTGGAGATTTTAGCAAAAGCAGAGGGTAACAACTATCGCAAAGTTGTTTTAAGAGGCAATAAGGTTGTTGGGGCGGTTTTTGTTGGTGGAATAGATAGGGCAGGCATAATAACTGGCTTAATACGCGACCAAATCGATGTTAGCGGCATGCGTGAGAGATTGCTTGCACCTGACTTTGGATACATTGATTTTCCGATTGAGCTGCGCAAGGAAAGGCTGGGAGAAGTCGGATGAAAACAATTGATGCCAAAGGGATGACATATAAAGAACTAAATGAAAAAGTAAGGGAAGTAGTTGCAAGCGGTGAGAAGAAAATTAAGCTTATCAATGTAAACGGGCAGCGCTATATAGCAGATGCAATAGATAAGCCAGTCCAAATTATAATCGAAGGCGTACCTGGCAACGACCTTGGTGCGTTTATGAATGGCCCAACAGTAATTGTTAATGCCAACGGACAGGACCATATTGCTAACACCATGAATGAGGGAAAGATAGTTGTGCATGGTGATGCAGGTGATGTTCTTGGATATGGTATGCGCGGTGGCAAGCTATTCATTAAAGGGGATGTGGGCTATCGGGTTGGAATCCACATGAAAGAATACCGCGATAAAGTCCCTGTAATTGTAATTGGCGGAAGAGCTCGCGATTTCTTTGGAGAGTACATGGCTGGCGGGATTATTATCCTGCTTGGCCTTAACGCAAGCAACAACAGCGATAGCCGTATTGCAGGCAACTACTTTGCAACCGGCATGCACGGTGGCGTCATTTATGTAAGGGGTCGCCTTGAAGATTATCAACTAGGCAAAGAGGTAGCAGTGCTTGAGCCTGATGAGAGTGATTACAAGACAATAAAGAAATATGTTACTGAGTTTGCTAAAGATTTGGGTTTTGATGCTGGCGAGATACTAAAAAGTAAGTTCATAAAAATTAAAGCTGTCTCACACCGGCCTTACGGAAATCTATATGCATACTAAGAAGGAGCTCCTGCCGATATTTTATTGTAGCGTACTATCTGTTACAATGTGTCGGTATTACATTAGGAGCAGGGAAGAATGAAAACAGTAGCTGTCTTGACAAAAAATCTTGCATTAAAAGAAAAGCTTCTGGTGGATTTGTCCGTCTTGAAGTACCGCGTACAGACCTCTGATGTTGAAAACTCCGATATTTTAATAACTGACCTTGACACTTTTAGGGCTTTAAGCAGAGATAGCTTGAACAAAGCTGTTCTTGTGGTTCTCAATGAGGCTCACACCAGCATGGACGGTACCGTTAGCGATTTAATGGGTGCAGATGATATCTTGCTTGAATCATATAATTCTTCCGAGCTAGATCTTAGGCTTAAGATGGCGCTGATAAAGCGTGGAAATTATGAGCAAAAATCGCCCGAAAATGTAATTAAAATTGACGGCATGGTCATAAATTTTGACAGTTATGAAGTGATAGCAGATGGCAAGTCGCTAGACCTTACCTTTAAAGAATACGAGTTATTAAAGTGCCTTGTGACCCGAAGAGGTCGCGTATACACCCGCGACCAGCTTTTAAATATTGTTTGGGGCTACGATTACTATGGGGGCACAAGAACAGTCGATGTCCATATAAGGCGTCTTAGGGCAAAGCTAGGCCGTTACGAATCTTTTATTGAAACGGTAAGAAATGTTGGATACAGATTCAAGAGGTAAGATAATGAGTGATTTTGAATTAAAAGCTTGTGCAAAAACTTAACCTTAAATTAATCTAGATGTAACATGAATGTAACATTTCGCCCGTATACTAGCACGGGTGTTCTGTTACTCGCAAATCTTTGGAGGAAAGGTGATATTTTTGGCAAAAATGACAGTTTCAAATCAAAGGGACGCCGAGTATGTTCTTAAGCAGGTAAGAGATAAAAACATTCAGTTTATTAGGCTTTGGTTTACTGATGTCTTAGGTGTTTTGAAAAGCTTTGCTATCTCGCCAGCAGAGCTTGAATTAGCCTTTGAGGAAGGCATGGGTTTTGATGGTTCCTCAATTGAGGGTTTCACTAGAATCGAAGAATCAGATATGGTTGCGAAGCCTGATCCAACAACATTTACGCTTCTTCCCTGGTCTAAGGATGTCAAGGTAGCTAGAATGTTTTGTGATATACAGCTGCCTGATGGCTCACCGTTTGATGGTGACCCAAGATATATTTTAAAAAGAAATCTTGAGCGGGCCGCTGAAATGGGCTACACGATGTATGTCGGGCCAGAGCTCGAATACTTCTATTTTAAAGATAGCAACGGAACTGAAGTTTTAGACAAGGGTGGCTATTTTGACCTAACACCTCTTGATCTTGCAACGCCATTCAGAAGGGATACAATATTTGCTCTTGAAAGTATGGGCATTACTGTAGAGTATTCCCATCATGAGGTTGCACCAAGCCAACATGAGATTGATTTAAGGTATGCTGATGCCTTGACTATGGCAGATAACGTAATGGCATACCGTTTAGCTGTAAAAGAAATCGCACAGGAGCATGGAATTTATGCTACTTTTATGCCGAAACCAATTTATGGTGAAAACGGAAGTGGAATGCATACTCACCAATCTCTTTTTAAAGGAGATAAGAATGCATTCTTTGATCCAAAGGATAAGCACCATCTTTCAAAAGATGCGAAGGGTTATATTGCAGGCATCCTTAAGCATGCACCGGAAATCACACTTGTTTTAAATCAGTGGGTTAACTCATATAAGAGGCTGGTTCCTGGCTATGAGGCTCCTGTCTATATCTGCTGGAGCCGTCGCAATAGAAGCGCTCTCGTTAGAGTTCCTATGTATAAACCTGGGAAAGAGGCTGCAACCAGAATAGAACTAAGAAGCCCAGACCCAGCTTGCAACCCATACCTTGCATTTGCAGTAATGCTTGCAGCAGGTCTTGAAGGAATTGAAAGAAATTACGAGCTTCCGCCTGAAGCAAGCAATAACATTTACGAGATGACGGATGAAGAGCGCTTAGCTGCTGGAATTGGTTCTCTGCCAGGCAGTCTGAAAGAAGCCATCCAGCTTGCTGAGGGTAGTACGCTTTTGAGAAAAGCTTTAGGTGACCATGTATTTGAGTATCTGTTGAGGAACAAGAAGGCCGAATGGGATGCCTATAGAACTCAGGTAACGGAATATGAGATAAAAAGATATCTTCCTATTCTATAGCTCGAATATAGAGGAGGGTATAAGGCAACAAATCCTGATTCTATAAAGCTAAAAGCGAATTGGGTAAAGGGATATGGAATCTGGAACATTAGTTCCTCTCCTCTTGCAACTCCCTTTACCCAATGTTCATATTATAACATGGAATAGTAATAAATCGATGGATTGATAAGTTGGCCTAATAATGAGAGAGCTTGAATTTGATGCTAAACACGAAGAAGAAAAAATAGTTAATTGGTTAAGAAAGTATGTTGCTAAAAATGGACTCCAGGGGTTGGTATTTGGTATAAGTGGAGGAGTAGACTCGGCTGTTGTTGCAGCTCTATGCAAGAAGGCTATGCCAAAAAACATACTGGGTCTAATAATGCCCTGTCACAGCAGCTCGCTCGATGTGGAACACGCAGGCCTAGTGGCAAGAAAGCTTGATATCCCAACAAGAACGGTCGTGCTTGATGCCATCTATGATAGCTTCTTGACCCTGCTTGACCCAAAGGCGGATCCCCATACCAAGGGAGATACAGCAGCAATTAATATAAAGCCAAGGCTGCGGATGGTAACTTTGTATTATTATGCTAACCGCTTGAACTATGTTGTTGCTGGCACTGGAAACAAAAGTGAGATAACGGTTGGTTATTTCACAAAGTATGGCGATGGTGCTGTTGATATACTGCCAATTGCGCACCTAGTAAAAACGCAGGTCATGATGCTTGCAGAACACCTTGGCGTCCCTAAAGAGATTATAGAAAAGCCTCCAACTGCTGGTTTGTGGGGCGGCCAGACCGATGAGGCTGAAATGGGCGTGTCTTATCAAGAGCTGGATGAATATATACTGACTGGCCACACTAACAAACCAGCACAAGACCGCATTGAGCGAATGATAAGGGTTAGTAAGCATAAGAGGCATATGCCTCCAATGGTGAGTGAAGAGAATTAATAAGCAAAAAATGGGCACTGTTTAAAGTACCCATTTTAAAATATCAAATAATTACCTTAACGTCTCTAAATCTTAGCTACTTGCGGTGTTTCCTCTAGGCACGAGAAATCGCCCTCGATTATTTGCATAGCTTCCTCACGATATGCATCCATGACGTACGGGATGCCTGAGATCTTGGCGGCTTCTTCTGTTAATGCCATTAAGTCACTTCGTCCTATAGTTGAGATTGAGTAGTTGCGGCTTCCGGCCATAAGTTGCTGGAGTCCTACTTTAATTTTGTCTGCAAATGTGTAGAATGCAACTGCCCCAAGCGGCATGTCTTTCACAGTATCCTTGCCATATTTGATGACAAGCTCTTCATAGTTAACAAAGATTTCCTCAATTGTGGTTCCATATTGTGATACTACCTTTGGTAGGTGTTCTGGACCTTTTTGTAGCCACTGAGCAATGTTCTTGCCAACCATTCCAGGAATCATCAATGCTCTTCCCATGCAAACAGCTTTGAAGTGTGGCGCACCCATGGCTAGAACTTTGAAGACATGATCTTCTGTTGAAAAACCTCCAGCCATAGCAAGGTCAGGTACAAAAGCGCCCTTTTCGCGTAGCTTCTCAGCCAATTCATAAGTCATGCACTGCAGATAAAAAGTTGGCACGCCCCACTCAACCATCATCCTCCATGGGCTCATACCTGTGCCACCAGGTGCACCATCGATAGTAAGTAGGTCGAGCTTTGCATCTGAAGCCCATTTAATAGCCAAGGCTAATTCCCTCATTGGATAGGCCCCGGTTTTCAAGGTGATGCGCTTTGCGCCGAGATTTCTCAACCTTTCAACCTCTTTCATAAAACCTTCGTAATCAACAAAGCCAAGGCGTGAATGTCTTTCAAACTGCTTTAGTGCTCCGTCACGAAAAGCAATCTGGTTGGCTTCAAGCGACGGGTCGGGTGTTACAAGGTAGCCTCTCTTTTGGAGTTCAAGGGCTCTCTCTAGAGAATTAACCTTAATCTCACCACCAATACACTTAGCGCCCTGGCCCCATTTCAGCTCGATTGTTTCTACGCCGAGCTTTTCGATTACGTATTCAGCTACACCAAATCGAGTGTCCTCCACGTTTAACTGAACAATTAAATCACCGTATCCCTCATGCCATCTCTTGTAGGTCTCCACACGCCGGCGCATCTCAGGTGATTCAACAACTTTTCCGTTTTTAAACTCGGCCTGAGGATCGATACCGCAGACGTTTTCACCGCAGACAATGGATACGCCGGAAATAGCTGCGCCAGCAGCAAAATGTTCCCAGTTAATGCGAGCGATGTCGGTGGAGCCCAGTGCTCCGGTAAAAATTGGCACGCGCATTTTTACCTTATTTGTTACACCATACTCGGTCTCTGTGTTGACCATAGGGAACAGTGTGTTATCTGGGTTTCCAACCTGACCTTCAGGCAGCCCTTTTGCGCCCAGCGCATATCCCATAATATTGAGGTGAGAGTAATCTACTGGGTAATCCTTGTCGGCACCAGCTGTTATCGTACCAAATGGACCTGGGTAAAGAACCTCTCTTCCACGAAATGATGATTTGAATACTTCGCAATTTCCCCGGCATCCGTCTTCGCAACGGCTACAAAGACCAGACCCAGGCACTACACTACGCGAGCGATTGGATGTTTGCGTAGCATCATTTGCGTTTGGACGTTGTAAGTTCATTTTTCCTCTCCTCTTGCAACAGGTTTTAAAAGCAATTTAGAACTTATCATTAAGCTATTAATTACGCTAGAAATCAACCTCCTTTCTCAGACTCAAGCAAGTCCCAGAAATTTACCAGCCTTTGATAGTTGATAAGTGTACTCATTGCCTGGCTATTTGTTTTAATTCCGGCCTCTTCTAAAGAAGCCAACGGGTTTAATCCGCCCATAAATACCATTCCAATACGGCCCTGATTTACTTCCATTTCAAGAACAGGCTGGCCGGGCCTACCGAAAGCCAAGACTCCATAGAATCCCGCCTCCTTGAGATCCTCAATTATAACCGAGGCTTTCTCGGGAGCAACCGCTGGTATGTCTCGAAAGCTGGCAAGGACCTTACCGCTCCCAGTCTTAGATACCTCAAGGACAGAAGTCATCTTACTGGCAATAAAAATCTCAAGAGGATCGATTGTTGTTCCGGAGTATGTTATAAGGTCTGTAAATCGCAAGGCTTTGCCTTTTTCGAATTGAACAATGCCGCCAAACCTTGAATCGATCGGTATACCCGCCTGTAAAAAAAGGCTATTAAGAGTTATGCTGCAAACTGAACCAAATGCAACGGAGTCACGCGGAACCTCTATGTTGCCCAGGGTTTCGCCTCCATGTGCTATAGCTACTAAATCACAAATGCCCAGCTTAGCAGCAAAAGCATCGCGCATGGTCTCAAGGGCGCTCTTAAACAATTCGCGTGGGATAAAGGATATATTAATGATTACGTTGCCAGATTTCTTTTTTAGGTCTACATCTGCTAAATAGGAAAGAGTGTCGATTTTTGTGATAACTAGCCCTAGCTTATCTGCTACTAGAGCATTAGAAACCTCCTCACGGCCTTTGTCAGTAAGCAGCCGCCCCTTTTTTCCGTTTGGTTTAGTAAGGCCACGCTCGTCAGTGATCTTTAAATGATATCGGACTGCTCGCTCTGTAAGATCAATCCCATGTTTTTTAAGTAACTTAGATATTTGGCCTGCTCCTACTGGCTCCTTTTCACCTGATAAAATTTTAAGAATCGCGATGACTTTTCTTTCAATATCCTGCAATTGATTTCCCTACCAAGCGCATTTTTAGGTAAACGGTAACCGTTTACCGTATTGAGATATAGCTTATATCTTACAAAAGCTGCGGCTCCTAATCAACTTGGAATCAAATTAACTTCCAATTAACTTCCATGTAACGTAACTGTAATACTGGCCGTCTATAATCTGGATTTGTGGTGATGTTACTTGCACTTAGCCAACCCTATCACCA
>JASEIR010000098.1:5015-8933 GCA_030017355.1 Actinomycetota bacterium | reverse complement strand
GGGGGAATATAGAGGGTCTAGCCCCTCCCCTCAAGGGAGGGGAACAGCCAAATACCCTCCCCCTTGAGGGGGGAGGGTAAGGGTGGGGGTGAAAAATGGAGGGAGATCGGCAGAAGATTGTCATTGCGAGGAGATTGCCGCACTCCTTACAGTCGCTCGCAATGACAGAGGTGGTTAAAAATGTCATTGCGAGGAGCCCGTTAGGGACGAGGGACGGGCAAAAGAACAGACCGGGGACATGGGGCCGGCAAAAGAAGAACTGTCATTGCGAGGAGGCTGCGAAGCAGCCGACGTGGCAATCTCATTCTTAACTCTGGCCCCTATCTTTGGCCGGTTGCCCGTCTGCTTTTGAATCGGCGGTCTGCGGTCGGGCTCCGAAGGAGCCTATAGCGGCGGTCTGCGGTCTGCCGTCGGCGGTCGGATTTACGAGGAACGAACAAGGAGGTCGCGATATGTGCTTAGCAGTGCCAGCAAAAGTTGTCTCGATAGATAATAAATTTATTACTGCTGAGGTAGACATAATGGGCAACTCTAAAAGGGTTGGGATTGTTCTTACTCCAGAGGTGGAGGTTGGATCTTGGGTGATGGTACATGCAGGTCAGGCTATAAGTGTAATTGAAGAAGAAGCGGCACGCCTATCCCTTTCGGCATGGGAGGAGCTGCTTAGAGGTGAGCAATAGAGAAGAAAAAATCAGCACTCAAAGAAATGAGCGAGAATATTTTAATCTTTTTCTAGATAAGCTTTACCAAATCGCAAACAAGCCAGTAAAGCTAATGGAGGTATGCGGAACTCATACCATGGCAATTGGGAAAGCCGGGATTCGAAAAGTACTACCACCTGAGCTAGAGCTTATATCAGGCCCTGGTTGTCCAGTGTGCGTTACAGCTGATGCAGACATTGATGCCTTTATTGAACTTGCAAAAGACAGACAAGTGGTTCTTGCAACATATGGCGATATGATGCATGTGCCGGGCTCAAATGGAAGTCTTGCCGAATTAAAGGCACAAGGCGCTGATGTTAGGGTGGTCTACTCGGTACTTGATGCACTGGATTTTGCCCGAGCTGAAACCAATCGCGAAGTTATTTTTTTAGGTGTTGGTTTTGAGACGACTGCTCCATCAACTGCATATGCTGTAAAAATAGCTAGACGAGGCGGTCTTAAGAATTTTAGCATCTACAACTTACATAAAACCATTCCTGAAGCACTAAGAGCACTTCTTGATGACACAGCAACCAAAATAGATGGCTTTATTCTTCCCGGACATGTAAGCATTATAATAGGCGAGAAACCTTATAATTTTATTGCAGCAGAATATGGTACAGCAGGAGCTATAGCTGGCTTTGAGCCTCCACAGGTCATGGCAGGGATTCTAAAACTTGTTCAGGATATAAATAAGGATAAGCCAACCATCTCGAACCTATATCAGAAGATTGTGTGCCCAGAAGGAAATATCCATGCGCAAAGGTTATTAGATGAGGTTTTTATCCGCACTGATGCTGAATGGCGAGGTCTAGGGATAATCCCTGGTAGCGGTTTTAGGTTAAAAGATGAGTATAAATGTTTTGATGCAGCGGTGAAATTTAAAATTGAGCGGAAAGCAGTTAATTCCAGTAAGAGTTGCCGCTGCGGAGAGATTTTAAAGGGGTTGATAAAGCCGAATGAATGCCCTTTGTTTAAAAAGAGCTGTACACCTGAGCGTCCGGTAGGGCCGTGCATGGTGTCATCAGAAGGGACATGTGCAGCGTATTATTTGTATTCTTCCTTTTAATTGCTTGGGTCCTTGGACACTTGGGTCCTTGGATATCGGCATTGACTATTAGTCTGTTACCTAAGAAAGGAAAAACGAGCCTTGGTAGAAAGAATCCAACTTGCTCATGGTAGCGGTGGCAAATTGACAGCAGACCTTATACGGGAAGTTTTTTATCCTTCACTAGGTGGCGTTGAAAAGTTTGCCAATGACTCTGCGGTAATTAATTTGCCAGCCTGCAGAATCGCACTAACAATAGATTCGTTTGTCATCAATCCAATATTCTTTCCAGGTGGGAATATTGGTAAGCTTGCCTTTTGCGGCACTGTTAACGACCTTGCAGCTGCTGGAGCCATACCAATTGCCTTATCTGCATCGTTTATCCTTGAAGAAGGCTTGGATATATCTAAGCTTAGGCTTATTGTAAAGAGCATGGGTGAGATATCACAAAAAACCGGAATAACTGTTGTGGCTGGTGATACAAAAGTTGTTGATAAGGGAAGTGTCGATAAGTTGTTTATCACAACCGCAGGCATTGGGATTATACCAGGGGGTATTAATTATCATCCGCAAAATATCCAGCCAGGAGATCACATAATTGTAAGCGGCACCATAGGCGATCATGGCTATTGCTTAACAGCTCTAAGAGCGGGTATAGAGATAAAGAGCTCAATTAAAAGCGATTGCCAGCCTTTACACGAACTAGTAGCTCTTCTAAAGCCTCTTGGCTGCGCAGTTCATGCAGCTCGAGACGCAACCAGGGGTGGTGTTGGGATGGTGCTTAATGAATGGTCAAGGCAGAGCGGCAGAGGAATTGTTGTTTATGAGAAAGACCTTCCAATTAAGGATCAAGTTAAAGGTGGCTGTGCAATGCTAGGTTTAGAGCCTATTTACCTTGCCAATGAGGGCAAAATGGTCTTTGCTGTTGATCAACGTAGATCTGCCGATGCGCTTTCTCTTATAAAAACACACAAGATGGGGCGAAATGCCGCAGTTATAGGTGAAGTAGTAGATACAAAAGCGCAGGTTGTAATGGAAACCGAATGGGGAACAAAACGTCTTCTAACCGCTCCACATGGCGAAATCCTACCCAGGGTTTGCTAAGGTTTAAGCAAGCAAAACTCCTCCCAAATACTTTGTTGATAGCCTGACAAATTATTGAAAAATCTGATTTGCCAGTGCTAGAACTGGGTACTTATTTAAATAATGGTTGTTTTCTGTATCGGGCGTTATTTTTTGTATCAGACCTTATTTTAGAAAGGCAGTGGTATAGCTAGAGGTTTTCTTGCTTCTTAGGGGCAAGCCTTTCATTGAGAGATGCGGAAGGTACAGGTGATTAAGTGTTTGAGCTTGAAAGAGCATTGGCAAAAAAAATTAGCCGCAGAGATTTTCTCAAGTATAGCTCTAGCCTGGCCCTTTTGCTTGGACTTTCTCAATCGCACGTGCCGAAAATTGCTAATGCACTTGAAACAGTGAAGTTGCAAAAGCAGCCTTTAATCTGGCTTAATGGCGCATCATGCGCAGGCTGTACTATCTCTTTTGCTAACACAAACTATCCTTCTGTCAGTGAGCTTATCCTAGATACATTGTCGGTAAAGTACAATGAAACTCTAATGGCTGCCAGTGGGGAAGTTGCCGAGAAGGCCCTGGAAGACGCTATGGAGCAATTCAAAGGTAAGTACATAATGGTTCTAGAGGGTGCAGTTCCAACAAAGAATGGCGGGGTTTATCTAAGGGTTGCAGGTAAGCCGTTTGTAGAGAAGGTTAAAAAGGTTGCTGCAAATGCAGCCTATTGTGTGGCTATGGGAACCTGTGCGTCATTTGGCGGAATACCTGCAGCCAGCCCAAATCCTACTGGCTGCAAGGGGCTAAAAGATGTCGTCGACGGAAATGTAGTTAACATACCAGGCTGCCCAGCGCACCCCGACTGGCTTGTGGGCATAATCGTAAACATGCTGCTGTTTAGAAAGATTCCAAATTTGGATAAGCATGGGCGTCCCCAGATGTTTTACAGAAAGCTTGTGCATGATGGCTGCCCGCGCAGAGGTGCTTACGAGCAGAGACAGTATATAGAGCAGTTTGGTGTTGAGTTGGATGGTACTGAAGGATGCATGGGTGCCAAAGGATGTCGAGGACCGGTCGCATCTGCAGATTGTCCCAACAGATTGT
>JASEIR010000098.1:0-5005 GCA_030017355.1 Actinomycetota bacterium | reverse complement strand
GCGGAACAAGCTTTTGTATTTCAGCCTGCACACCTTGTACAGGTTGCGTAGAACCAGATTTCCCGCAAAGCCTTTTATATAAGCCAATACCGCAAGCTTTAAAAGAGGTGAAGGATAAAGAAGCAGGAGGTGCGATCGATACCATTGGCGCTGGATTTGGTGGAGCTATAACTGGTGCTGCAGTTACCGCTGGAGCTCTTTATTTGGCTGGGGGAAAGGCCAAACAGAGGGCCAGCAGGAATGAGGGAGCGTAAAGAATGACGCAGATAATCGCAATCGACCCTGTTAGTAGAATTGGAGGGCACCTGCGTGTTGAAGTTGATATCGATGGTGGAAAAGTCGTCGATGCACGCGTCTCGGGAACCTTATGGCGCGGGATTGAAAATATTCTTCAGGGAAGAGATCCCCGAGATGCCGTTGTAATTACACAGAGAATCTGCGGCTTTTGTTCGGCTGAGCATGCGCTTGCGTCAGTTCAAAGTCTCGATACTGTCTATAGAGCGGAGGTTCCTGATAACGGACGAATAATTCGCAACTTAATATCCGGTGCAAACTATATTGCTTCTCACATCTTACACCTATATCAACTATCAATCCTTGATTATTTAGACATCATGGCGATAGCCAATTATACAGGGCGCCATGCTGAGCTGCAACAGATTAAAAGTAAGGTGATATCACTTATGCAGGCAGGTGATATCTCGCCCTTTACTCCAAGGTACGAACCAGATGAATTTACTATCAAGGATTCGCAAGTAGTATCCATAGCGCTATATCACTATCTTATGGCCCTTGATATGAGAAAGAAGGCACAGGAAATGATTGCAATATTTGGTGGAAAGATGCCCCACCATACTACATTTGTGCCTGGCGGCGTAACTATCCAGCCAACCCCAAATAGAATAGCTGCATTTCAAAGTCACCTAATGGAGCTTATTGATTTTGTAGATAGCGTTTATTTAACAGATGTCATCGACCTTAGTACATTATTGAAGCCGCTGCATGCGGCAAAAATGGGAGCTGGTTATGGTAATTTCCTATCGTTTGGAAACTTTGACCTTGGTAAATCAGGGGATTACAAAAATCGCCATCTCAAATCAGGCGTGATATTTAACGGAGATTTTTCAGAAGTGAGTCCGCTTGACCCAAGGAAAATTGCTGAGTACGTGAAATACTCCTGGTATCAGAACAGTGCAACTGGAAAGCATCCGTCACAGAGCAAGACTATTCCTGAACCAGTCAAAGAGGGTGCGTATTCTTGGCTGAAGGCCCCAAGATATGATGGCAAACCTATGGAAGTTGGCCCTCTAGCTAGAATGCTTGCCACTCAGGATAAGGGGTTTATGGATCTAATTAAAAAGATTGGGCCTTGGCCGTCTATAATAACACGCCATGTAGCACGTGCGTATGAGTGCTCTAAGGTCGCACATGGCATGCTGAAGTGGCTTGAAGACCTTAAACCAGGCAAACCGGTATGCGATGAGAAAGCTGTGCCGCAAAGTGGCAAAGGGATGGGCTTAGTAGAGTCAGCTAAAGGTGCACTAGCCCACTTTGTCGAAATTGAGAACGGCAAGAGCAAGCGTTACCAGTGCGTCGTTCCAACAACATGGAATTGCTCACCGAGAGATGATGATGGTGTACGAGGACCAGTCGAACAGGCCTTGATCGGAACGCCTGTACCTGACCCCAAAAACCCGATCAATGTTGTGCGGGTTGTTCGCTCTTTTGATCCCTGAAATCAGGACTGGCAGGATTTTTTACTCGCTATCACCAAATATGGTGAGTTAAATTTGCTTAAGCAGCAAACGATAATATCCCTATAGTATATCTGATAACTAGGATTTAAGGAGTGTGGCTAATGCATTGTTGGGAGTTTATGAACTGTAAAAGAGACCGATCTGACGAATGTCCAGCCTATCCAAACAATGGGAAGGAGTGCTGGCGAATAGCTGGAACGATGTGTGGAGGGAAAATTCAAGGAACCTTTGCGCAAAAACTTGCAAACTGCATGGAATGCGACTATTACAAGTATATTAAGGGGATAGGCTAGGTAATCATCGTTAAATCCTATTGCCTCATATAAAAATCTATTCGAACTAGCATGTGGTTACCTCAGATAAATTTGACAATTTAACATAAAGTTAATATAATAAACAACAATTGAAGATTCTGGCAATGGCGCCAACAAACCAATGGTTTGTTGGCTTTTTTGTCGGCTGGAAATTTCTTTTCGAGAACTACTGTTAACCAGGAGGTGCTGGTTTTGAAGGGCCAAAAAAACCGCCGTAATATATCAGGATGCGGTCTAGCCGGCATGATGAGTGAAGATGGAAGGCTAATGAGCGGCGAAGCAATCATCCGTGCAATGACCATTTTGCATGATCGCTCAAATGGACTTGGCGGGGGATTTGCTGCCTACGGCATTTATCCGCATAAAAAAGATTTTTACGCGTTGCACATCATGTATGACAATATCCGAGCCAAAGAGGACACGGATATTTTACTAGACGAGCGGTTTGATGTTGATAGTGAGGAAGTAATCCCAACGAGAAAATCTGCGGCGATTTCCAGAGGGCCGCTGCTTTGGCGTTATTTTGTAAAGCCCAAGGCAGATTTTGAAGATTGCGGCCTCTGCGAAGAAGATTATGTTATCGAGGCCGTAATGGCGGTTAATTCACTAGTTCCTGGTGCTTTTATTTTCTCATCTGGCAAGAACATGGGTGCCTTCAAGGCGGTTGGTTATCCAGAGGATGTAGGCAGGTTCTACCGCCTTGATGAGTATGAGGGATATACATGGATTGGCCATGGAAGATTTCCAACCAATACTCCTGGTTGGTGGGGTGGCGCCCATCCTTTTACAATCCTAGATTGGGCAATAGTTCATAATGGTGAAATTTCATCGTACGGCATAAACAGGCGCTATCTTGAGATGCTTGGCTACAAATGCACAATGCTAACCGACACTGAGGTAGTGGCTTACCTAATGGATTTGATGCTTAGAAGGCATAAGCTACCCCTTGAGGTAGCTTGCAAGGCACTTGCAGCTCCGTTCTGGAGCGATATCGACAGGATGAAAGCTCGCGGAGATAAAAGGGCGGATGTTTTTGAGGCGATTAGAATAGTTTACGGCAGCGGCCTGCTTAATGGTCCGTTTGCAATTATAGTAGGACATGCAAACGGTATGGTGGGTCTAAGTGACAGGGTAAAGCTTCGTCCTCTCACCGCGGCAAGAAAAGATGATATGTTGTATATTGCAAGCGAAGAAGCAGCCATTCGCGAGGTCTCACCAAAGCTTGATGTTGTCTGGAATCCGAAAGCGGGAGAGCCGGTGGTTGGCAAACTAAAGGTTCCTATAGGAAAGACGCCTACGCATGTAAAGGAGACGGTGGCTTAATGAAAACGTACCAGCTGCCCGAAGTAAAAATTGAACGCGATAAGGACAGGTGCATAAATTGCCTAGTCTGCGTCCGCCAGTGTGCATTTGAAGCGCACAAAGTGGATGATGAGGGCGAGGTATATAGCGAAGATGAGAAGTGCGTTGCTTGCCAGCGGTGCGTATCGCTTTGCCCAACAAACGCGCTCTATATAAAAGATAACACTCCATTTGTAAAAGATAACGCAAACTGGACAGCTGAGACTCAGAAATATATCTGGAAACAGGCTGAGACTGGCGGTGTTCTTCTAACTGGCATGGGCAATCCAAAACCCTATCCTATTTACTGGGATCACTTACTTCTAAATGCGAGCCAGGTTACCAATCCATCTATTGACCCGCTTAGAGAGCCAATGGAGCTTCGCACATATCTTGGTAGCAAACCGGATAGTATAGAAATCGAGATGGTAAATGGCGAGCCTGTTCTTAAGACAAAGCTTGCTCCTCAGCTGATGGTCAAGACACCAATACTATTCTCGGCGATGTCCTATGGTGCAATTAGCTATAACGCTTGCGAGGCGCTGGCTCGTGCGTCGAAAGAGCTTGGGACATTTTGGAATACGGGTGAAGGTGGCCTGCACAAAAACTTATATCAATACGGCCCAAATACAATAGTCCAAGTTGCCTCGGGGCGATTTGGTGTACACAGTGAGTACCTTGACGCTGCTGCTGCAATTGAGATTAAGATTGGCCAAGGTGCAAAGCCAGGTATTGGTGGTCACCTACCAGGTGAAAAAGTTGGAGAAGCAGTTAGCCAAACCAGAATGATTCCGGTTGGCTCGGATGCTCTTTCGCCAGCTCCGCACCATGATATTTACTCGATTGAAGATCTTAGCCAGCTGATTTATAGTCTTAAGGAAGCTACCGAATATACAAAGCCTGTTTCGGTAAAAATCTCAGCGGTTCATAATGTAGCTGCTATAGCTAGCGGTATAGCGCGAGCTGGCGCTGATATAATTGCAATTGATGGTTTTAGAGGTGGCACGGGTGCTGCACCAACCATGATACGAGATAATGTAGGTATTCCTATCGAGCTTGCAATAGCAGCAGTAGATACTCGTTTAAGAGAAGAAGGAATTCGCAATCGTGCATCAGTTATTGCTGCAGGTGGTTTTAGAAACAGCGCTGATGTTATAAAAGCAATTGCGCTTGGTGCTGATGCGGTTTATCTTGGCACTGCAGCTTTAGTAGCAATGGGATGCCATGTCTGCCAGAAATGCTACACAGGCAAGTGCAACTGGGGAATAGCAACCCAGAATCCTTATCTTGAGAAGCGTCTTAATCCAGATATTGCAGCTGAACGGCTTTACAACATGGTTAAGGGATGGTCGCACGAGATCATGGAGATGCTTGGAGGTATGGGCATAAATGCCCTTGAGAGCCTCCGTGGAAATAGATTGCATCTAAGGGCAGTTGGCCTATCTAAAGAAGAGATGGATGTATTAGGCGTCCAGGTAGCGGGATCACCAATGGCATAGCTCAGGGCTTAACAGCCCAAATAATTCAAAATTTAAATTAAAAATTCAAAATCAAGGCCCTGAAAGGGCCGCAGTCCTTAAGCGATAACGAAGG
>JASEIR010000097.1 GCA_030017355.1 Actinomycetota bacterium | reverse complement strand
AGCCCCTCCCCTCAAGGGAGGGGAATAAAAAGCTTTTTCTTCCAAGGGAGGGGAAAAAATTCCCCTCAAGGAAGGGAAACAGCCAAATACCCTCCCGCTTGAGGGGAGAGCCCATATAATACCCTCCCCCTTGAGGGGAGAGCCCATATAATACCCTCCCCCTTGAGGGGAGAGCTAAACCAAATACCCTCCCCCTTGAGGGGGGAGGGTAAGGGTGGGGGTGAGAAATGGAGAGAGACCGGCAAAAGAAAAACTGTCATTGCGAGGAGCCCGCTAGGGCGACGTGGCAATCTCAAAATCTCAAATAAAGAGCGGACGGCAGACCGGTCTCCCGTCTGCTCTTAGGTCGGCAGCCGTTTATAGCGATGGCCATTAGCTTGGCAGTCGCTTAAGCAATTTTTAATTTACCATAAGGCTTACGCCGCATAAGGTCGATATATACGGAAATTCATTTGATGGTCGTAAGTTAGGGTTGTAGTTATGAGTGAGGCAATTTCACATATTAGCTTTTGGGAAGTGGCAACTCGACTTGTTCTAGCCATAGTCTTAGGGGGAGTTATCGGCTATCAAAGAGAGGTCGCCGAAAAGCCTGCAGGTCTTCGAACCCATGTGCTTGTATGTCTTGGTTCAGCATTGCTAATGATTATCTCAACAGAGCCTTTTTTAGCAATTCCTTATGCTGATATCACCCGCATTGCTTCTAGCGTGGTAACTGGCATAGGATTTCTTGGTGCTGGTGCGATTATCAGGCAGGGAAACATTGTAAGAGGGTTGACTACAGCAGCTAGCATCTGGGTTGTTTCCGGCATTGGACTTGCTGTTGGGGTTGGACTTTACTTGGCTTCGATTGTTGCCACGTTCCTTATCCTTTTAACTTTGACAGCTCTAAAATATATTGAGGTTAGAGCTGTTTCTGCTCATAGGACAATCCAAATGGTTGCTCTTGAAAGCCCAAAGCAGCTGGGTCTAATAATTTCTGCCCTTGGTGAGATTGGTGTGACAGTTCGCACCATCGAGATCGAGCCACTTGAAGGCGAAGGTGCAAACGTAATACAGTTAGGATTGCATATTCCAGCTGATGTGGACGCAGGAACGGTTATTTCAAAGCTTGCGTCCTTGAAAGGTGTAAGTGAGGTACGTTGGGTAACCAGGCCACTTGTAGGAAGGTCAAGTATATTGTAAGCTCCTGCCTTGCCGGATTAAAAACAAGGTACGATGGTACAGATAGTCTTTGCGAGAAGGTAAGAGAATTGGTTAAAGATGGCGTTGCCGTTCCGTTTTGTCCGGAGCAGGAGGGAGGGCTTCCAACACCAAGGGAACCTGCCGAGATTGTAGGCGGCTGTGGTCGTGATGTTCTATATGGGAATGCAAAGGTTATAAGTCAGCAGGGCAGAGATGTAACCGAGAAATTTATAGAGGGCGCTAGAAGGATGCTTCAGTTAGCTAGGTCTTTAGGCATATCCAGCGCTATTTTAAAAAGCTTAAGCCCAAGTTGTGGAGTGAAGGCTATCTATGACGGGACCTTTTCCGGTAATATAGTAGAGGGCGATGGTGTTGCAACTGCCCTTCTAAGAGAAGCAGGATTAACTGTGGTTACCGAAAAAGAGCTGGAAAATGATTGATTACCACATCCATACCACCCGCTGTGGTCACGCAGAGGGTAAAATGTCTGAATATGTTAGACAGGCACTCCAACTCTCCTTTTTAGAGATCGGTTTTGCTGACCATCTACCTCTTTTAACCAAACGTGATCCGTCTCTAACCATGTCTGAAGAACAGTTAGGTGAGTATATTCAAGCAATAGAATGGCTTAAAGAACAATTCCCAAGTATAAACATAAGAGCTGGCATCGAAGCAGATTATTTTCCTGGCCTGGAGAAAGAAACAGCGAGTCTTCTTAGTAGCTATGATTTTGATTATGTCATAGGCTCTGTTCACTTTATAGATGGATGGGGCTTTGATGATAGCCGCTACATTGAAGGGTACAAGAGTTGGAACATCTACGACCTCTACGCGAAGTATTTCGAGTTAGTGGCAAGCGCAGCAAGCACAGGCCTCTTTGATATAATTGGTCATCTTGATTTAATTAAGAAATATAATTTCAGACCAGAAGAGGATATAACACCGCTGGTTAAAAAGACACTTAAGGCAATAAAGGATGCCGGGGTGTGCATAGAGATAAATACAGCCGGGTTAAGGAAACCAGTTGGTGAAATATACCCAAGCATTGAGATATTGAGGTTATGCCATAAAGAAGGTGTTCCCATTACGCTTGGCTCTGATGCGCATAGTCCAGAGCATGTTGGAATGGATTTTGACTTAGCAATCATTGGGGCTAAACAAGCTGGGTATAGTGAGATCGCCATGTTTAAGCAGCGCCAGCGAAATTTCATAAAACTTCGTTAGTTTATGCTAGTAGGTGATTGTCTTGCCTAAGGCTATAGTCTTAATGTCGGGTGGCTTAGATAGTATTTTAGCGGCAAGGCTACTGCTTGACCAGGGGATAGAAGTAGAAGCGGTTAGTTTTATAACGCCATTCTTTAGCGCAAAAAATGCCGAGAAAGCTGCCGCTATGCTGGGCATTCCGCTCCATATAATAGATATCACTAATGAACACATGAAGATGCTTAAATCTCCAAAGCATGGTTACGGTAGATTTATGAATCCATGTATTGATTGCCATGCACTAATGATTAAGCGAGCTGGCGATCTTATGAGGGAAATCGGTGCTGATTTTGTTGCAACTGGTGAGGTGCTTGGGGAAAGACCTAAGTCGCAGAATAGGCAGGCACTAAGTATAGTTGAGCGTGAATCTGGTTTAGAAGGATACGTTTTGCGGCCTCTCTCAGCAAAACTTCTTGAGGAGACTATTCCCGAAAAGAGAGGCATAGTTGATAGATCAAAGCTTCTTGATATTAGGGGTCGCTCAAGAAAACCGCAGATGGAGCTTGCAAAAAAATATGGCATTGTTGATTATCCCTCTCCTGCAGGCGGCTGCATACTTACCGACCCAGCGTTTTCAACGCGACTTCGCAATTTATATCGTATAGAGGAAGAGCCCTCGGCAAAAGATGTCAACCTAATTAAAATAGGTCGTGTATTCTTATCCAGTGAAGGTGCGCTTATCGTTGTGTCAAGAAATGAGCAGGAGAATAAGCAACTTATCGAATACGCCGAAGAAGGAGATTTAATTTTTGAAGTTGAAGGATATCCTGGCCCCTTAGTGATTATCCCAACGGATTCGTATGGTGAGGAAACTATCTTTGAAGCAGCTGCTCTTGCAGCAAAGTATAGCAAGGCTAAAACTGCTGATCGGGCTAGCGTGGCAAGCTGGGAGCATGGTAAGACAGAAAAAAGAACTATAGTTATTGAGAATCCAGCCGAAGCCGTTAAGACAATTCCAGCCAAAGATGGCGAGTTGGCAAAAGTTTTTCGAAACAAACCCAGCGATTTTAAATCAAGCATGTAACACTTCCGCAACTACCGCGCGAAGTTTATAATACAACCAAGAGTGAATATCACCATGTAATTTAGACAACCATGCTTTAAGTATTGAGGAGGCAAAAAGTGACTGAGAAAAAGGCGGAAATAGGCATATTTGGCGGTTCAGGTTTTTACTCGCTATTAGATAACGTTGAGGAGATAAGCATCGAAACCCCCTATGGAGCTCCAAGCGATAGGTTGACAATAGGAGAGATAGGTGGAAGAAAGGTTGCCTTTTTACCTCGCCATGGACGCAACCACCAATATCCTCCGCATATGATAAATTACCGGGCCAATATATATGCGATGAAGTTGCTTGGGGTCGAACAAATAATAGGCCCTTGCGCCACAGGAAGCTTACAGCCCGAAGTAAAACCAGGGATGTTTGTGCTTTGCGACCAACTTGTGGATCGCACCAGTGGTCGGAAAGATACATTTTATGACGGTCCAATAGCTACTCATGTGAGCGCTGCAGATCCATATTGTGATGTCATGCGTGAAGTCGCTTTTGAGACTGCAAAAGAGCTTGGTATCCCCGTTAAGAATGGTGGTACTGTTGTGGTTATACAAGGCCCGAGGTTTAGCACAAGAGCCGAAAGTAAGTGGTTTTCCTCTATGGGATGGGAAGTCATTAACATGACCCAATATCCTGAAGCATATCTTGCGCGCGAACTTGAGATGTGCTACCTAAATGTTTCACTTATAACTGATTATGACGTCGGCCTTGAAGGAATGCCAGAAATTCCGCCGGTATCTCATGAGGAAGTAATAAGGGTTTTTACCGCAAACAACGAGAAACTTAAAAGTCTTATCTTTGAACTGGTTCCCAAGCTTCCCTCAGTAAGAAATTGCACATGCTCAAGAGCTCTCGAGGGTGCAAGGTTTTAGCAACCCTAGAGAGGGTGTCTAGAAATGTAGTTGCCCGATTTATCAGGCTAAAAAACTGCTCGATATTTGACTTTTTAGACAGCCTTTAGAAAGTGAGATATTTTTAGCAACCTAAAAGGTGAGAATTAAAGATGGGAGACGTACCAGAGGGCGTAATCGAGCGATTATCAACCTACCTAAACTGTTTAATTAAGTTTCAGCAGAACAACGTTGAAACGGTTTCCTCGGAGCGGCTAGGGGCATCTTGTGGCGTTAATCCAGCAGAAGTGCGACGTGACCTAAGCTACTTTGGCACATTTGGCAAAAAGGGCGTTGGCTATAATGTCAAGGCCATGATTCCCTGCATTCAGCATATACTGGGCTCGGATGAACCTCATAAGATAGCCCTGGTCGGAGCAGGCAATCTTGGCTCTGCCGTGGCTTCATATGAAGGCTTCTCGCAGCATGGCTTTCATATAGCAGCTATTTTTGATAGCGACCCTGCAAAGATTGGAAAGAAAATAGGCGGCGTCGAGGTCTTTGATGTAAGAGACCTCCCGCGTGTTGCGCAGCTCGCTGGAATTACAATAGGAATAATTGCGGTACCTCCGTCTGCAGCCCAAGATGTAGCCAATCTGCTTGTTGAAGGTGGAGTGTCAGTAATACTAAACTACACCACGGCTCTCATAAGTCTACCCTCCCATGTACAGCTTCATAATGCTGATCCCGTGCAGCAGCTGCTTCACACGCTCTACTATCTTTCAGCCAACGATAGGAGCTTAGTTCGGAGGAAGCGCGTGGGTGCAAGCCATAATCGAGCAAGACACACCAGTCGCTCTTAATCCCCCTGCCCTTTCTTTTCTCTGCTCTTAGGGAAAAGAAGTTAAGGTTTAGAATCTAACCGTTTAGATGATTTTAAAATTCTTAAGATGGGAAATTATGAAGAAGTGAATAGTAGAAATTTTTGTGTTATTAGGTGGAGGAAGAAGTAGAAGATGGATATAGGGGACTATCCATTGCGGGGATTAAGCTCAGCATCTTGCTCCATTGATGGCCAGACCTTGATTGTTGAGGCAAAAAACAAGAAGCTGTTTGTCCTAAATGCTGCGGGGACCAAAATCTGGGAGCTGTCGGATGGACGTCACACGATAGAAGATATCATCACAAAAATTAAATTGAGTAGTAAAAAGAACGAGCACCAGGTACGCAAAGAAACAGAAGACTTTATCGAAAGTCTTGTCGAAAGACAGGTACTGGTTTTGTTAAAGCAGCCCTTGGATGTTGTAGCATAAACTGGTTGAAAATCTTTGCAAAGCCAGTCTAGACTCAATTAGCCTCTTACACGGCGCTATGAACATCGATTTTGCTTGCGAAAAATTTCCTTTTTTGCTAAGCTGGAATTGTTTAGGCAGGCTAAAGGCGTAAGCAAAAAGGTGTTATCACCCCTGCCAGGTTTGCTTGTCTAAACGCAAAAGTACGCTTCCTGGCGGGGGTTTACTGTTTATTGAAATTAACTTATATTTCGGTATTTGATAACGGTTTTTTAAGATGTTCCAAGTAAAGCTTGCAACGAACTACCAGTGCTATTGAAGCACTACAGAGCACCATGTATCATGTGCTGATTGAAGTGGCGAGTTGTCGCCAAAGATATGGAGAGTTGCGCTTAAGTTATGATTCATAATTCAAAAAGGCGAATTAAAGTTTTGTTAGTAACCTTCGGGTTGGTCTTGTTAGCTGTAACCCTCGCATTTATTGCCCCGGAAGAAAAGACATTGGGAAGCTATATTAGGCTAATTTACATCCATGCTGCAGTTACATGGGTTGGCTTAGCACTATTTGCAGCTTCAGGCCTCCTAGGGGTTTTATATTTTATTGTGTTTTTAGTACAGAGTAAGTCTAAGGCTGAGCAAGCCAGGGATGTTTTAATTAGGTGGTCCTCGGCTAGCCAGTCAACAGCGATAATCTTTTGGACAGCAAGCGTTGTTTTAGGGTCGTTTGCGGCATCTCTTACATGGGGAGGAAACTGGTGGATTGAGCCGCGCCTTCGCATAGCTGCATTTATTCTTGTTCTAGCACTAGTTTTTTATCAGCTTAGGCTTACCATAGCCGATAAAAGGATATGGGCAGGGTTAAACTTTAGCTTGCCCGCTGTGGCTTTGATTTTACTTAAGACAACAGGCAAGCTTGTGCACCCAAATAATGCCTTTGCTAAATCAGACTCCATAGAAATAAAGGTGTTTGCTGCACTTATTACATTAGTATTTATTGCTGTTGCTTTTAATATTATGCGGTGGTCTGTTACAAAGCTAAAAGATGATAAGGAACAGCTGGCTCTTGCTAGCAAAGCCAGGTAATGCTCATGGGGCATATAGTCCGAGTTCTTGTGAGCAGTTTCATAGCTGGGGTTTGCGGTTGACCTAGCTAACTTTTGTTTATATGCTACGTTCTGTAGTAAAAAAGTTTAGTTGGTCTTATAGACCAATTATTTATATTAATGTATATCTTAAATTAATGTATATCTTAAGGGGAGATCTGAATGGTTGATAGCAAAAGCAAAAAGCGGCTTCTAATAGTAACCGTTATCCTTCTTGCAATCATTGGTTATATGATATATAACTCTTCGGTATCGTCTTACTCTTATTACAAGAGCGTAAGCGAAGTAGCCGGTAACTCATCTTATATTGGGAAATCCATAAGGGTATCAGGTAAGATAGTTGAAAGGTCCCCTGAGCATATAAATGGAAAATATGTTTTCCATATCTATGAAAAAGATAAAAAGCTAACGATTGTCTACAGTGGGCCCCAGCTACCTCAGACATTTGGTAAGGACATAACGGCTGTTGCTGAAGGAAAACTTGTTTCACCAAACAGGTTTGAGGCCAAAAGCGTTATAACCAAGTGCCCATCAAAATATGACACGAAGAAAAAAGAAGGCCAGGGCAAATCGGAAAAATCAGGGGGAAAATAATACATGCGGTATATTGGCTACCTATCTCTTCTTTTAACTGCCGGCATATCAATTTACACCGCCTATTGTTTTTACGTCGGCACCAAAGCCCGCAAAGGAGAACAGCAGCAAATCTCAGGCAGCTGGTCTATTATCTGGCAGTTTGCAAGCGCAACTTTTGCAAGCCTAGTCTTGATTCTTGCGTTTTTAAAGGATGATTTTTCATTTGGATATGTGGCAGATCACTCAACCCCTTTAATGAGCCCATTTTATAAAATATCGGCGTTTTGGGCAGGGCATGAGGGATCTCTTCTTCTTTGGCTTTGGATGCTTACTGGATACACCGCTGTTCTGGCTTTATCTAATATAAAAAGCAATCATCAGCTTAAATCATTGGCACTGTATATTGCAAATTATATGCAGCTTTTCCTAGTAATTACGATGCTGGTTGCCTCAAACCCATTTAGACCAGCTCTTGGTTATACGACAACTGGTGCCGGCCTAAACCCACTTCTATTGCACTGGGCAATGGTTCTTCATCCACCAACGCTGTTTATGGGTTATGCGGGCTTGACCATCCCATTTGCCTTTGCAATGGCTGCATTGCTTAGTAGAAATGGTTCTAGCGAGTGGGTTAATCTAACGCGCTCTTGGGCACTCGTTGCTTGGTTCTTCTTGACAGTTGGTATGTTTTTAGGCGCGCTTTGGGCCTATGTTGTTCTTGGTTGGGGCGGATATTGGGCTTGGGATCCAGTAGAAAATGCAACTCTGCTGCCATGGCTTTCTGGTACAGCTCTTCTTCACACCTTTACCATGTATCGTCGGAGAGGCGGAATGAAGGTCTGGGCAGTGGGATTAGCTACTTTCTCGTTTGCCATGTGCATTATGGCGACCTTTATCACGCGTTCAGGCCTTATCGAGTCTGTTCACGCGTTTCCTGAACTTAGATGGGACCTTACCCTTCTCTTTGGAGGCTTAATGCTGGTTTCTGGTTTGCTGACAATATATCTGTTAAGAACAAGAAAACAGGAATTTGCTACTCAAGAGTTTTTCAGCGATTTTCTTTCAAGGCATTTTACTTACTATTTAAACAACCTAGCGCTTGTTGTTTTTACGTTAATAGTCCTAGGAGCTACAGTTATCCCGCCATTTTTTAAAGGATCTCTTGGCCCTGATTTTTACAATCGCCTTGCTGCACCACTAGGATTACTATATCTGCTACTTATAACAATCTGTCCATATCTTGGTTGGACACAGACTGATTCCAATAAGTTGCTTAGGCAACTTATTGTGCCAGGTGCAGCTGCTGTAATTGCTGCTGTACTGCTGTATCCAGCGTGGGGCAGCAACTTAATTGGTTACATTACAATGGTAGCAGCTGTGTTTTCGATTGTAGCCATTCTTAATCTCTTCTATATTATGGCAAGCAATAGGGCTAAAAGCCAAGGAATTGGTTTTGCTGAGGCTTTTGGATTAACTCTTAAAAACAACCGCGCTAGAACTGGTGGCTATATAAACCATTTGGGCGTTGCAATCATTATATTTGGCGTTGCAGGTTCCATGCTCTATGTGAAAGACTTGCCTGCAAAAATTCAGAGCCAGCCTGGTCAGACTGTTCAGGTTGATAATTATAACCTGATGTTTAAAGGGATCACATCAGAGCAAAGGCCAGACCAGTACATATACAGGATAAATTTTGACATGACTGATCGGCAAAGTGGTAAGTTTGTCCGCCAAGTCGCTCCAGAATACGTGCACCATA
>JASEIR010000096.1 GCA_030017355.1 Actinomycetota bacterium | reverse complement strand
AAAATATCCGTAAAAGATGAGATAAAAAAACTGCTAGAGCAGGGCAAGTTCGATAAGCTGGTTGAGCTTGCAAGACGCGAAAAAAGCACAATAAGGCATTTAACATCTTTTCTCTATAGCGAGGATAACCTCTTGCATTGGCGAGCTGTAGAGGGATTAGAACTAATAGCGAAAGCGCCCGATATATTGAGCGATGATAAAATCCACACCATTATTAATAGATTTTTTATTGCGCTTAATGACCAATCAGGCGGAAATGGTTGGGGCTCTATGGAAGCCATAGGAGCTCTGATTTCAACCCGTCCAGATAAACTAAGCAGCTTGATACCAAAGATGTTTGCGCATATAAGCGATGGAAGAATATGGGTCGGCCTTCTCTGGTCCATCAGGAAAATTGGTGAAAAACAACCGGATTTATTTAAAGATAAGCTATTCCATATTCTAGGGTTACTAAGAAGCCCAAGACCATCGGTTAGGGGCCATGCAGTATGGGCGCTGGGAGCTGTAGGAGATGCTGAAGTAAGAGAATTCAAGGGATTAATTCTTGATGTGAAAGACTCACTTGAGGGATTGCTGAAAGACAATAATACCGTGCGTATTTACTATAACGGTAATTTCCATGAAAAAACAGTTGGCAATTTGGCAAAAGAAGCCCTTGCCACCATTGCAGGTGGCAAGGTCGCTGTTGAAAAACCAGATTAACTTTGCGCTAACCTGCGCTTGCTAATCTGCTCTAATGCTAACCTACGCTTGATTTAATGCTAACCAATGCTTGCTAGTATACCTTGGCGCTAATCTATTTTGCATTATCGATTATCTCGATAATATCCTTCTCAACTGCTTCTGCCTCTTGCTCCTCTATTCCTGAAAAGAACTTTGACATAATTGATGGCCTCATAGATGCAATTTTTACTTTACCATCGTCTTCCAGAACATTAATCCTGCAAGGCATGCACAAAGAAACATATCTATTCTTGCTTAAGAAATAGTTAGCATACTTGCCATTGCAAATTTCAACTATTTTGATTGGGCTATGTTTAAAACCTTTGGCTGCAAGCCTCTCACTTATATCGATTACGTTAAATATAACCCATCCTTTTTTATCAATCGAACTTAAGAGAGACACAACTGCTTCATCAAAGCTCTTGCTTGTTTCAGCAACGTATGAGAACTCTTCTTGCATCACTTATACCAACCCCCTGATAACTGGTAATATTAAACCTAAATATACCCTAGGGGGGTATCATTGTCAAATATTTTTTAGCTTAAAAACACTGACTTCAGCGCTTAAGAGCTTTAGGGGTGTGGGGGTCAGGCAGCGAATATTCTAGCTTTGTGAAGACATGGCCGTAAAGCTTTTATAGTGTTTAGAGGAAGCAAATAGAAAAAGAAAAAGTGTTGAGTAAGCTAACTTAGGCAAAATTTAGTTTTTAGATATGCAGATAGCCTAGTAATTGGATATTAATTCGATCTTATTTCCAACTACTGCCAAGGCTGTAGAGTTGCCACTTATTCGTGCAATTCCAGCGGGATAGCCATAAATTGCAACCGTGGCGCCGTCTCTAAAATATTGATCAGGACCTATGTATAAAAAATCAATCATGGTTGCATCTTTCGTATTGCTTAATATATATTCCTTTGCTTTACCACCCAATTCTTTTGAAACATTTTCATCTGATGGCTTATCGTTACTAATTATTATTTGGCCTTCTAGCTTTACTATCTTTCCATAATAGTTTTGCGGCTTCTGCTTAACAGCCCTCGCTTCAGGTTGTTCAACGCTACCGTTTACATTGCCATCTGCAAGTGGTTGCAACATTTTCAAAGCCTTCTTTAAATTCCCATTTCTTGATATATCAAGCTCGTCGCTATTCCAAGCTGATTTACTGCTCTTCGATTGACTTCCCCCACAACCTGTAATTAAGAGGACAAGAACAATTATCACGCTAAGTGTGATTATTCTAGTATTAGCCTTGCAAATACTCACGAAACCCTCCTGGAAAAAATAAGATATTTCTTATAAATATATTTTCTGGCTCAGGATAAATTGGCCTTTGTGAAATGGCTAACTTGATGCTTCAACTAGCAATTTTAAACGATTTAGGCTGGTAAATCAATGCCTTCGGGGACGCTCTTTACTTGTTGAACTTACTTGCATGCCTTTGGGGACGCTCTTTACTTGTTGAACTTACTTGCATGCGAAACGATACCTAACCTTATTTGTCTTACTTGTCTTATTTGCCTTACTTATCTTATTTGTGCCTACCAAACCTACCTTTATCCTCTTCCCATCTAAAAAACGTCAATCAATGAATGTACGCCTCCAAATCGGACCTGTTGCCAAATATTAAGTAACCAAAACAAGCTACAGAAAAAGAAGCAGCTGCAAAAGAATGCTCATCGCTATGCAACATCCCGGAAGCTTTTTAACCTTTACCCAATCTTACAATCTTTCGACACAGACACTGTTGTTGGTAAGCCTCTAAGCATTAGTTTAGAAGCCTTAGGAGTCGCTGATCAGAGAGGATTTGGAGGAGCTCTTTACTGGTGTGGGCGATTAGGAATAACACCCTAAGTTTTCCACTAAGCAGCTTTAATGCGTATGCCATTCTTTAGTGCATTAACAACCACACTACGCGTTTTTGATAGATGCTCCAATTCAGCGTGCGTATATGGAAGCACTTCTAAGAAATACGGAAGCGTTCAATGCTGGCTTAAGTAGATAAGACGACGAGGAAACGGCATATCAGCAAACTTATCATCGATTACAATAAGATCAACATCGCTGGTTTTAAGGGCATCACCTCTTGCTCTTGACCCAAAGAGTATCCCTTCTTGGGCACCGACATTTGCTAAAAACTCTTTTATCTTTGCTATGAGATCTTGAGATTGCGAAGTATCCAATCCAGAACCTTCTTTGGTTTTGCGGTAACCTCAGCCGCTATGGCGTTGTCATAAAGATCAGAAGGTTTACCAAGTGCAGCATCGACATAACGGGTTATAGTATAGTGCGGGTTTAAGAACTGCAAATGCTCGTTAATGGTTGATGGAATCTCCCATCCAAGTTCACGCGCAAGCTCTGTTAGGTTATGCGACCTTGGTATCGGTTGTTTAAGCACAACAAGATAAGCTGCCTTTAAAGCTTTTTCTACCGCCTGTCTTGCTAAACCAGACAGCGTAATTGTAGCGTGCACTTTTAAATAAATCCTGCGCGCTTTCAAAATCGTACTTAGCGTCATCAAGCCATAATCGGGCTTCTTCTCTCATCGCATGCCTTCCAACCACTTCGGTTGCTATAATTATAGCATAGTCAATGTTATACTACTCGACGTTATTGGTTAATCTTTCAAATTAGCAAGAAGAGCATGTCCCCCACCGTAGTTGAAATTTGGGGCAATCCCAGTATAGCCCATTTTAAGCTACAACCTCCTTTACTTCAACCTGTACCGGCATTCAAGGGCATTGATGTGAATGGGAAGCTCTTGAGTATCCGTCGATTCCACGAAAACTTTCTTAAGCTTCAAGCAGCGTGTATGCGGCCCATCTTTGTGCCTGATCTTAACCCCACAGGCGCTTTACCCTGCCGGTGATGTCACGTGTGGTGGAAATGGTGGGGGGTCAGGTCTTGAAATGTAACATTAAAACATTTAAGAAATTGCCTTGAATTCACATTTCAAGACCTGACCCCAGATTCCGATAAGTGGGGTACAAGACCTGACCCCAAGTTCCATCTAGAAAAGTCATTTTATTGCAATCCGGATTGTGCAACCCTTTGGCAATAATGAGTGGGGTAGATAATGCGGTGATTATTGCATTTATAGCACTACCCAGAATACTTACTGCAACTAAGGACAACACAAGCTGCGTTGCGCGCACAAAATTCGAATATCTTAGAATTGCTTAGATTACACCAGTCTATGATACAATCTTACGTGTACTTCATCCATGCATTCGACTTTATTCCTATTCCTATCATAGGTGAGTTTCAATCCTTGTTTAATGGATCAACAAAGCAGAACAACGTTCCTCATCCTCTCTTGTCCTCTTAAAAGCTATTTAATCTGCTTACCTAAGCAGAGAGCACATACAAAGCTGAGAGTAACTATCCTAGTTACTCTCAGCTTACTGACTGCCAGACATAAGTTTTTTATTTACCTGGGAAGTACGTGATGCTCAGCCACAGGAAGAACCCGATAAGAACAATGCCTAATATAAGGCTCCAGGCTATGAGCTTCTTTTCTACATCCATCAACGGCTCGTACTCCATGCTTTCAATCTCTTTAGCTATCATGGAATCCGCCGCTTTGCTATCAGCAGTTTCTACAGCCACAGCTTATCCCTCCTAACTTGCCAACGGCGGTTTTACTCCATGGAAGAACAGCCATGAGATGAACAGGCCTATCCACAGAATAAACCCAAACAGGCCGACAACGTAAACGGCGGTGAGCTTCCCTATGCCTTCCTGCCAAAGTTTCCTAAAGTTTGAGACAAGGCCAATTGTAAAGAAGGTTAGACCAAAGAATATTTTCCTGAATACCTCAGCTTCACCGCTTGCCAGCTTGCCAAGTGGAATCAGGTCGGGGTTCGAGAGAGCCACCGTCAGCATAATGGCAAAGGTCAAAATGTAGCCGATGATAAATTTGGGGAATCGGTCCCATATCTCACGGGCCCTGACCTTCTCACCTGGCTTGCGCTCAATCCTGGTGCACCATATTATCGCCAGGATAAACGCCCATATCCCGATAAAGACGTCGATAAATACTTTGACCGTCGTCGAGGCCATAAGTATCCATCCCTCTTTGTAGTTGACGCCCTCGGTGGCCAGCGCCTTTGCGCGTATTAGGGAATCGGTGATCTGGCCGCTGGCGACTGCCGCGCCGTCGGTTTTTACCGCAAGGCCCATCCACGCTCCCGCAACCATCGGCTCATGGAAAAGAACAGCCTGGGCGAGGAAGGGCAATAGCAGGAGCTCCACAACAGCAAAAATCACCACAAGTGATGACACCATAATTGGCACTACCGGTCTTGAGCGTATGGCCGCGCCGGTTGCTATAGCGGCCGACACACCGCATATGGATATGCCTGATGCAAGCGGAGCCGCCCACTCTTTGTTGAATTTAAAGAATTTTCTCGCTATAAAATATACGAGAGCCCAGTAGATAAGATATGCCTCAACAATTGCGCAAAGCCCCCGGAAGATAACTGCGGTAGCAAGACCGAGTGCTTCGGCAGCCTTCACGCCGATTCCTGCACCGAGAATTACGATAGCGGTTTTGATATACCATTCCGGGCGCACCGCTTCTTTTAAAGACTCAGTAATTTTTGGGAAGAAGTTGCCGAGTATCAATCCAAGTACAAGGGCCAGGATCAAACCCGCCTCTCCGGTTAGTTTAAGCGACCACGGAACCGCAAATTTCTTTATATCCGCCGGGTTGTTTGCGGCGATGTAAGCGTTATTGCCAACAAGAATGCATATATATGTAAGAATGAAGATTGCAGTGAAGCTGGCAATAAACTTCTTTACGTTTGCGCCGATTGCATATGCGCCGATTGTCATAACAACAAGCAATGCGAGGTAGGTAAGAACTAGCGAGGTGAAACCGGAGAGTCCTGCGAAGTGCTCAGAGACAGGCTTTAGCGCATCCGAGATGCTCGTCCACATCTTCGGGTCGGCTGCCCACCCGATGATATCCAGCTTTGCAAGGACCCCGAGGGAGAGGGCAAATATTAAGATTCCAATCCAGACCGCCCACCAATCTTCAGACCCGAGCAAAGCCGACCTTTGCTTAGCCATTTTACCCTCCTTTCAAAACAATAGGCCAGCAACAGGTTTACGGTTTCTTATTTTAGCCTTTATCCATAGATCACCCCCTTGAACCATTTCGACATTTTTCGATCTGCTTATTTAGCACCTTTGTATCAAAGCGACTATTTGCTGTCAAGGAATATCATGATATATTATACTTATTCCCTAGGATAAGTATAATATAGTTTTCAAGCGGCCAATATTAACCCTTTCGAGTGATATAGCCATACAGTTTTTGGCAGTGTGAATAGGCGGCGTTGCTATTTATTGGACCTGTTGTCGAACACTGGTTAATAGGTTGAAATAGCAGCAATACCGATGGGTTGGTCTTAGCAATCTGACCCCTGGTTCTTGATTTGCTACCATATTTGACTAGTTTCTTTAGATATATCGCTGCCATCGTCATAAGTAGCTTAGATCTCTACCTTCCACCGGCCTTTAAACTTTGCCATAGAAAATCCTTGAAACTCTTTGGCGTTAGCAAATATTGTCTGAGGGATAGATACTTTGCATCTTCTTTAGCTTTTGTGCTTTCTGTGTATTTAGCATAGAGCGCACCCAAGAGAGAATAGCTTTGGCCCAGCCATAATGATTCTTCTGCTTTTGCTAGGGATGCAGACCTCTTTAATGGAACAAGCAGAGCAGTCAGATCTTTTAGACTGGTATGGCTTCCATCCTCTAAGGATGCTAGCTCTTTTTAAAATATTTCCCGTAGGAAATATAAATATGTCGCAGGCTCTGTCATAGACAAAATGATCACTTGAAAGGCCGGCCTTAGCAATTGTGCCAGTCTGTGGCACAATTGCTGGATTTATTCCTTTTACCTTAAGAATGCGAAAATTTGTGGTAGTGCCGTACTTTTGATCTGCAACCAGATGCTTAGGTCTTGCCGCAAGCATCTCAACTCCAAATCTTACCCTTGCCTTGGTCATAGTGGAGAGGCAGAGGCTCGTCTATCTCATATCCTAAAAACCACAAGCTAGAGCTCTTTTTTTAAATTAAGCAATAGGCTTTCCGGCTCCAGGACCTGGTTTCAGGCTGTGAATCTCATCCACATGAATTTTGATCACAGCTATTGGGACAGGGCGACCCACCTTTTTAGCCATTTCAACTGCTGCTTCGTAAGCAGGGCCGTCCTGCTCGATGGTTGCATGTCCAATGAATCGATAACCATCAGGAATCTCACGATTAACGACTGCCACAACTACCCTGTCAGGATTGGCTTGAATGTTTCGCCAGGTAGCACCACCAGTGCCTTCGTTGAAAATCAAAGTGCTGTCGTCAAAAACCCGGGTACTCATCTTGGGAGCAACATTAACCTGGCAATCCGAGCTCACCGTACCGATGAAGCATTGCTGGCTTGCAATCATATCCTTCATCTCTTGCGTTAAAACTGCCATAGACCTTCCTCCCTTTTGTTTTACTCTTGGCTTTAGTTATAGCTTACTTAATATAATTGTGCAAGAAAGTCCGCCTAACAAGAAAAATTTATCGCCTACAGGTTAATAAGATTCATAAAATAATAAGAGATAGCAGCATCAGGCAATCTCAAGCAGAGTTATCTCGGGCAGGCAGCTAAAACGCATACTTAAGACCATCTCGATCCCACGGTTAGTACAGGTGTAGCTAAGGGAAACATAGCCAAAGGAAATTTTATGCAGACCAGCAACAAAACGCCGATCATTGACAGGCACGAAAGGAGTCCGGTAAGCGGAATATTTACCTGCCCGCCGTGGGTGCGCCCGCAAGAACATAAGATCAAAGATATAACCGTGTTTAACGAGTCTGCTGACTGTATCAGGATTATGGCTTAATATGATGGCGAAATCATTTTCAGCCATCTCCGCGTATGCCTTTTTGGGATTAAACTGCCTAGCATAGTCAAAATGCCGCGCCTCTCTAAATGACCCGCTATACATGAATGATGTCCTGTTGCATCGATCACGACCTTTGACTCGATAGCAACCGGATCTACGCAACCTATCGCTTTCGGCATATACGACACCGCACTCCAGTTTATAACAACACCACACACCGCATCCCCGCGTACTACTAGGTCTTCAACCCGTGTCGAGTTTATTATTTTTGCCCCCGCATCACAAGCGGATGCAATCAACCTAGAACATGCGTGCGGTGAATCAGATACAAAATGACCAGGCTCTATTTCTTTATAAGGTATGCCAAGTTCTTTAAGAATTTCTTCAGCAGGTGCTCTAAAAGTAACCTTATTCATCAAGTACCCACCGGCCCAAAATCCACCGCCTAAGTAATTATTGCTTTCTATTACAACCGTCTTTAATCCTGAATTTGCCATGTCTCTTGCTGCCATAAGCCCGCTCGGCCCAGCCCCGACTACAATTACATCGCTTTCAACATACTCCAAAAACTCGCCTAAAAATTCTCCAACGATGGCCCTTGTTACAGAGGCTTCCCCTGTAGGGACAAATACCGCTCCTTCTTTCATCTTCATTCCCTCCCTGACTTTGTTCCAGAAAAACGAAAAACCGTACCAGCAAAACGGCACGGCTACTAGTCTAATGCGTTCCCTTCGCTGGTATTGCCCAGATCAGGTTCAGACGGTCGCCGGGTCACGCCCAGCCTCTCAGCCACCAATAGTGGCTCCCGTACGTGCGTATTCTTTTTTCCCATACATTAATAATTAAAACAAAGTTTGTCAAGCGAAGCCTTACACGGCATTTTTTAGACCCTAGTTATATTTAGATTGCTATTGTCATACCATCAGATGCAGCCACAATGTCAATGCCTAATTCTTTTGATAATTCTTTTGCCAGCATCCATGGCTTTGCTTTTAGCATCGCCATGCCGAAATGGGTCAATATAGCTTTTTGCGGCATTATTGCCTTAATAATATTGATCGCATCATCATAACAGAGATGCAGTATGTTGCCGTACTCCGAACGGTATTTATCCAAAACAACGTTCAATATAAGAATATCCGAATCAGCGTAATCAACGATAAGTTCAGGGAAGTATTTTGTATCAACCATAAATGAAACGTTTTGCCCATCTATATCGAACTTAATACCGTACGTCTCAACCCCATGCTCATGCTTTATAGAAGTCTTGAAAGCTGCTTCGCCAACATGATATTCAGAACTTGCTCTTAATACAGTGATCTCCTTCAGGTAATCCCTCAGATATTTCAATACAACCGCATTATCGCCATTAAGGCAATCATTCGGTGTAAATAGGACACCGCGCTTTTTTAGCCCACCCCCTGTTGTTGCATCAATTAGCGCATTGACATCGTTTGAAT
>JASEIR010000095.1 GCA_030017355.1 Actinomycetota bacterium | reverse complement strand
TCCATTTTTCACCCCCACCCTGTCCCTCCCCCCTCAAGGGGGAGGGGATTTGGTTTAGCTCCCCCTCAAGGGGGAGGGGATTTTTGCCGGTCTCCGATCTCCCATCTGTTCTTATGCCCGTCCCCCGCCCCCGGTCTGCTTTTTGCTGTCCCCGGTCCCCGGTCCCCGGTCCCCGGTCTGTTTTTGAACCCACCTCCTGTCCCTGTGGGGCTCCTCCTAAGAAAACACTTCTCCTACTAGAATGTTTTCTTCACTTAACCACCTAGCTTCAGGTGAGTGGGTGCCTCGCAATGACAAAAATAGCCAAATTGCAAAATCCCTGAGTATCTACCATGCATACTTTGATCGGCAGCCTCTGAATAGCATTATTTATAAAGGGAATAAAAAACAAAAGTATAAAAGGTTGCGGAAGTGACTACAGGGGGAGAGATGGTTATTTTTGACGATGAGGAGGATTTTAAACGGGAAAAGCTTAATGCAGGGAAGTGGGCTAAGGTAATTTTTGATATCAAAGATTTCGATTCTAGGCTGATAGACAGAGCGCTTATTGGCTGTGCGGTTGAGCAATACCAGTGGACAACCTACCAAAATCTTGCCTCAAAATCGAATATTTCGGAAACAAAAGAGGCATTTATTCGTAACGGTTTTGAGGAGGAAAAGCATCTTATAAAAATTGGGTCGCTTATACAACCGCTGATCAGATCAAAATCACTTAGTGAGACAGACACCATTGATTCCCTTATGAAGCAAAACACTGTATGGTTAGAGACTGCAATCATAACCGAAGTTGCAGAGTTTGCGCAAGTTGAAGCCCATCAGATAGCAAAGGATGTCTTAGACCATCTTTTATTGGATCACATGACTCATGCAAGCATAATTGCCAGTGCTTTTGCAGACGAGATTGATGTTAGCAAGATAGTAGACGGTAGGTATCACTTGCAGGAAGGGCGCCCTTTGCAGGACCAAATGGCGGGCGTAAAGAGCGTAGTAAGGCAGTACTACAACCGATTAAAAGTCGGTATCGAAACCAAAGTTCGGATACATACTATCATATCTTTGGAAACCTATATTCTGAGCCAGTACCAAAATTTTCTAAAGCTAATAACTGATGAACGCTTACGAGAACTTTATGCAACAATCTGTGCTGTTGAGGCAGACCACGTATCGATGCTAAATTCCTTAATTGATCCATCTGAGCCAGCTCTTGAGCTTGCAATAACGGGAGAGTTAGCTGAAATATATAACCATAAAAGAAGCATGAGATTGGCAGATAAGAAAATTGAAACTCCCTTTAAGGATGCTTTTGGCGAGGACCTCGAGCACTTGCAAATACTGGCTGATATTGCAGATGATCTGGGCATTGTTGAGCTTATAAACCGTATTCCTGTTGATATTCCCGCACCCGAGCCTTCACTTACTATAGATGGGTATATCACTGAGCTAATCGCTTCTCACGGATGACCAGAGCGCCTTTCTTAAGAGTGCCAGCTTTTAGAAATCCCCACAGAAGTAAGGCAGCCCCAACCATCTCCGCTGGGTAGAGGCCTTCTGCCCTCCCCGCCCTAGCCATCGAACCCACGCCAGCTATCACAATGGTTCCAATAATAATCAAGATGTTGGCTTGAACTCGGTATGCGTACTCTTTCTTGCCCATGAAACGAAATATTGAAAGGGCGGAAATTCCAAGAAGCAAGAGACTTCCCGGAATGGTTAAGAACATGGAGTAAAGGCGAGGAAATGTTCCTGATGGGCCAAGTGGTTTTCCGCTTACAGTAATTCCTGCTACCAGGTCTTTTGTGATAAGCTCAGTATTAAATGTTCCATAGAAAAACAAGCTCATTATGATAAGGATATAGATAAGAAAGAGATGCCCCCACATTTTTCGGCGCGTTGCAAGATAGACTGAACCTAAGCCTAAAAAACCTACTAAAGCAGCTGCAATAACAATATAGATTCGGTAAACAGTATGGTCCCAAGTTCCTGTATACTCTGAGTATGCCTCCATTGCTGCTGCTGTTGCATACAAAAGAAAACCAATAAACCAGGAAAGTTGGTGAGGTTTTTTTCGCTCAAAATACTGAGCAAGAAGCAAACCTGCAAAAACAAAACCTATTAATGCTGTGGCTCCAGCCCAAGCCCAATGGGCCCAAAAAGAAGGCGAGTCCATAATCCCACTTTCAATGGCATTTTTTTATAGCTTAATTCTAATACAGAATGCTTACGGTGTCATTAAATCTTTTTTGCGTGGTTATGCTGCATATTCACTTAATCTTCGGAGCTCATCAATTATAGCATCGCAGAATGCTTCTAAGTCAGACGGGCCTCTGCCGGTAACCAAATTACCATCAATGACGACTGGCTCGTCATAGTAAGTTGCTCCAGCATTTTCCAGATCTATTCTTATCGATGGCCAGCCTGTGACATTTTTATTCTTTAGTATATCAAGCGATATTAATACCTGAACACCGTGGTGGATTGCTCCAACAATCTTGCCCGAATCATACATGTCTCTTATGAAGCTAAGTGCCGAGCTGCTTGCTCGTATATCGTCAGGCGTATAGCCATCCGAGATTATAACAGCGTCGAAATTATAAGAATGAGCTTCTTCATAAGATACTCCCACAGATATCTGAACTTGCTTGTTCCAGTCTGTAAGTGTTTGGTCTGCTTTATCTCCGACTATGCTGATTAGTGCACCTGCCCTAGAAAGGCAAGCGCGTAGCCCGTCCAGCTCGGCTGCATCGAAATGGTCCGACAGTATTAGCGCAATTTCTTTTCCTGAAATCGACATGAAAATCCCTCCTTGGCAGTTGATTTTCCCTCTTGTAAAACAAAAGAAACACTCCGCAGCGGTGGGGAATGTTGGGTTCATATAGTTTTATGGCCATTTGTCACGGGTAAAATCTGCACTTAGCAAAATGGAGGGATGTCTTATGCAGGCAAGAGGAAGGACCATTGCCGTGCTAATGCCAAATCATTTTAATGCAAGCCTGTTCAGGACTATCCAGGAATGCATGGTTGGGGCAGGTGGGAGTGTTATGATTGTTGGCTTTAAGAAAAATGAGCCCTTAACAGATAGCACGCGCAAGGAGGTATTAACAGTTGATATCGCAACGGATGATTTAAAACTTGGTGATTATGATGCTCTTGTTGTCTTAGATAGTGCCACGCCTGAAGAAATGATTGCTAGTAAAGAAAATTTAGGTCTTATATCAAGGTCGTATGAGCATCAGAAGATAATTGGGGCTGTTGATAGAGGAGTAGAGCTGCTAGTTGCATCGTTGGGGTCGTTGCTAAGCGGGAGAAGGATGACGGGGCCTGCGGAATCAAGAATTGATTTGGAGAGTTCTGGAGCTGTCTATGTAGATGAAGATGTTGTAGTAGATGAGCTTTTCATAACTGCAAAAACGGCTGATAGCGCGGAGCGTTTTTGTCAGATACTTCTAGATATTTTTCAGGCAAGGGGTGGATTAGCAGCTTAAAAGTTTGCTCTAGGCTGCCGGTGGCCTATCGTCTATATCAATATCACAGAGCTTTGAAGTCATGGCTATACAATGCAACGAGTCATCTCTGCTGGCAATTCTATCAAGGGCATTGACAACTTCTTCATCAAACTTTGTTCTGCTGTCTTGCTTTAGTTTTGCAACGGATTCTTCAACAGACATAGCTTTGTGGTATGGGCGACCTGAAATCATCGCCTCAAAAGTATCCGCAACTGCAATTATCCTAGCATATAATGGAATTTCGTCTCCTTTTAAGCCATACGGATAACCGCTACCGTCAAGTCTCTCATGATGATAGAGAACTGCTTTAAGCACTGGTTGCAGCCTGGTTCCTTGCAAAATTTGCTCACCGATAATTGGGTGTGGTTTAAGTTTCTCGAATTCCTCTTCGGTAAGGGGTTCAGACTTAGCTAAAATATGATCAGGAACTGCTATTTTGCCAATGTCATGTAGTAGGCCGGCAATTCTTAAATGCTCAACTTGGTTGTGGGACAATCCAAGTTCAAGACCGATTAGACCTGCAATCATGGAAACACGCTCTGAATGGCTGTGAACGCTCTGATCTTTTGCTTCTACATGGGATATGAGTGCATGGAGCATGTCCATGTAATAAGATTCTTCTGTTAGCCATTTATCTTCTTGCGGGTCGAGTTTGACCAGTGGCTCCCCATTGTATATGGAGGTCATATTCTTACCATTTCTTTTTGAGTGATACATAGCAACATCAGCTGCCTCAATGATACTTTCCTTATCAGTAGCATGGTCTGGGAATGTTGAGATACCAAGGCTTATTGTGATTTTCCCAATATCTGGTATAGTTTGAGAAGCGACATCCATCCGTAACCTTTCTGCAACCGTGTATGCCTCATATGAGGTAGTCTCGGGCAAGATAATTGCAAACTCCTCGCCGCCAATTCTGCACGGGATATCGGTTTCACGCACCTGTGCTTTCATTCTATCGGCCAATAACTGGAGTGCTGTATCGCCCTTCTTGTGGCCAAAGTTATCGTTTACTTTCTTGAAGTCGTCAATATCAATGACAATAAGGCTTAGAGGATGTTTATAACGGTCGGACCTCATTAACTCGTTTGTTAAGCTATCCTGAAAATAGCGGTGGTTATAAAGACCTGTCAAGCTATCTGTATAGGCTCTTTCCTCAAGGCATTGGCGATTTACCTCAAGTGCTTCGCTCATGATGTTGAAACTTGTTGCAAGCTCATCGATTTCTCTTACGCCAGAGTAGTCAATACGTTGTTTATAGTCACCTTCTGCAATTAGCCTTGCTCTTTTGGCCATTACTTTAATGGGTTTAGTAACTTGATAACCAACTATATAAGCGACAATAATTGAGACCAGCAGAGCAGCAAGGCTAACAGATAAAATAGCAATTGCATTGTCTCTTTTAGCTTGATTACTACGTGATATGGAGGTTAGCGTATATACTCTAATCTTATTACCGCCGCTTGTTTTTAAATCAAAGCGGTCAATAAGGCAAGGCTCACCATCCATGGTATGAATCTCAGTTAAGTTATTTGAATAATCAAGGCTTTCTTCTTCATAGCTGTGGTTTATGGCTTCTTCTTCCGCTGCACTTGAAGAGCCCACGAACAAGTTATCAAAGCTTATTACAACATCTGCTCCAGTCCCTTTTTTTATCTCTTTGATAAGGGTTTTGCTAATTTTATTTCCAACCAGCACAAGACCAATAAGTTTGCCATCCCTAGACCGGATTGGTGCAACGGCGGTAAGCCATATTTCATTGCCAGACCTTACAAACAAAGCAACGCGTTCCAAATCAAATCCTGCATTCACAAGGATAGAGGGGGTTGGCAAAGAAGACCCTAAACGTATAATCTCAGTACCTTTTGCATCTATTATTTTAATACCATCTACATTAAAAGTTACTTTAACAGGAATAAGTTTTCTAACAAGCGCTGCGCTATTCTTTTGCTCTATGCCCTCTCTTATAGAAACGTCTGATGCAAGCATGATTGCTTCTGGCATAAGGCGTGCTTCGTTATCCATTAGAGCTTCTTTAATTAAATGCTTAGCATGCTCAATCTCTTTTTTAACTGTCTGGTCGCTTTGGACTTCCATTAGATGAAGTGTTATTAAAACTGTTAGCAAGACCCCGACAAAAGAGATTAAGACAATCGGTATTAATATTTTTTTCCTAATATCAATTTGCTGGTATCTCATCTATTTCTTATCCTTAGCAGGCAGATAGCCATTTTTAACTAACAGTTCGCGTGCTTCCTTGCTATATGCAAAGTTTATAAACGGCTTAATTGTTTCATTCTGGTCTAGCGCTCCAATACCAACTGGTCTCATCACTTGGTAGGAGCCATTTCTCATATTGGCAACGCTTGGCTCAATACCGTCAATCTTTAATACTTTTACGTTACTGTCTTTTCTTGCTAGAGGGGCTGAACAGTAACCTATTGAATAGGGAGTGCTAGAGACAGCGTTGATCATGTCGCTTTCAGTCTCTAAAATGACTGTATTTTCGGTTATTGCTAAATCATCGCCAAAGACAAACTTTCGCATTGCTAACTTGGCTGTTTCATCCTCGCTTCTATCGCAGATAATGATAGGCGAGCTTGCCTTGCTTATTTTATTCCAGTTTCTAATTTTACCTGCATATATGTCTCTGACTTGTTGCACAGTTAAGCTTTCAATGGGAACGTTTTTATTTACTATTACCGCAATGGCATCATATAAAAGAACATACGCATTAAGACCTGGCTGTTTTTCCTCTGGCTTCAAATCTCT
Source organism: Actinomycetota bacterium (assembly GCA_030017355.1). GTDB lineage: Bacteria > Actinomycetota > Aquicultoria > Aquicultorales > Aquicultoraceae > JASEIR01. The sequence goes on along the minus strand of JASEIR010000095.1, from coordinate 2,843 downwards.
GGCAAATATTCCAATATCTAAGGTTTCGTTGGCTACTTGCTTTAACGCAGATGAAGTCTTTGAGCCTGGTCGATATTCAAACGTTACCCCAGGGTGCTTTTTCGAGAAGGCATCTGTCAATATCTTTATAGCTGGAGTACCTGCCCGAGAACCGCCTATCACAAAGTGACCGTTATATTCTGGTATCTGACCTGGTGTGCTGCTATCGACTAAATCAGTGGTACTTGTGCATCCGCTAAGAAAAATCATGGCTAGCAAAAGCATAATAGCTAGTGTTGCTAGTATTTTTGACATGTCACGCCCCTCAAAACCAACTAAGTTCTTGCCAGTTAAATTAGATGCAATTAATTATCTTTATACTTATCGACATAGTAGGGTAAATAATTAGGGTATTTTTGCTGCGGAAATGAATATATGCTGCTAGCGTAGTAGTAGCTATGTATGTCAGCTGTAGTAATAGAAGATCGAAGTAAACACAGATTTTAGAAAAATGTTGCCCGAAGTTTGGGTACACTTATTGGTGGATTACGGGAGGTGATATTGTGAGGTTTTTAGTCATAGATCGCGGGGGAACAATTCAGCTTGAGCCGTCTGAGGCAAAGAGTCTTTTCCTAAAGGCAAGGGACTGGGTTAGTGATATGATGAACCGAGGCAAAATAGAGCTGTCTTATGCACTTGCTGGGCAAATGGCAAGCGTAATGGTTTATAACGTTGAATCACATGAAGAGCTTGATGATTTGCTTCAGGAATATCCGTTGAGCAATTATTCAGTTTTTGAAATATATCCGCTATCAGATGCGCTTCACTCGTTTGAAACAGCAAGCCAAACTTTAGGGATGGCAAGGCCAATGGCAGCTTAGTTCCCCATTCCAGTTTTTGAATCCCATACAACCCACTGGCCTTTGTCATTCTTTATAAAGGTCCAGTTTGTAAACCATGTGCCGTTTTGGCCAAGGTCCATTGTTACTTTTACTGTTCCAATATGACCTTTGATTTCTGGTGGGTTAACTTTATAGCTTTGCATTCCATAAGACTCTCGCTCTTGCGCAAATTTGTTGACGTCGCTCTGGCTTTTTTTAGATATAGGCTGCATATCAAATGCTGTTTGCCAGTCTTTGTTTATCCAAGCTACGTAATATTTTTCGCAATATTTATCAAGTGCCATATCTTTTGGAACAAGTGTAGCTGGCTCGCTTGAACTAACTGGCTTATCAGGTAATTGCGAGACTGCAGAGGGTTGGGGTGCTGCCTGGTTAGATTGCTGAGGTATTTGGTTGTAAGCGCCGGGTTGGTTTGCATAGCTGTTTTCCGGTGATGATTTTGTCAGGAATAGCGCTGCATAAACAACTAGGATAAGCGCACATGCTCCGATTATTACAATCGGAAGAATTTTCTTGTAATCCACTGTAAACTTCCTTTCCATTCATGTGAAAATTTTTACTTGCTTACTAGGGTATCCTAAATATTTACAACTTTCAAGCTGACATCATCATTACAGATTAACTGATTTTTCCAAGTTCAAGGAGTGCTTTTCTTAAAACCTCCTTACCTTTTTCACTCATTCCAACAAGGGGAAGTCTAACTGGACCTGAAGGCAGGCCCATCCAGGCTAAAGCTTGCTTTACTGGTACGGGGTTTGGTTCAACGAAAAGAGCATTTATTATATTAAGGGTTCGGTAGTGTATATCACGAGCAGCATCAATGCTCCCAGCATCAACTAATTTAACCATTTGATCTACTTCTTTCCCTATTACATGGCCAACTGCAGCAACAGCACCATGTCCACCTAAACATAGAATAGAGAATGTAAGCGCATCCTCACCTGCATAAACATGAAAATTTCGGGCATGCGTTTCCTTGATGATTTTCATAGTTTGTATAATATCGCCCGAAGCATCCTTTAAGCCAACAACCGTATCCATCTCTGAAAGCTTAATGATAGTTTCAGGCTCGATGTTTCTTGATGTTCTGCCGGGGATGTTATAGATGATGATGGGCAAATCCGTTGCCTTAGCGATTTCCTCAAAATGCCTCATTATACCAGCCTGGCTTGGCTTGTTATAATAAGGTCCAACCTGAAGAGTACCGTCAACTCCCATGTCTGCCGCTGCTTTTGTCATGTATATTGCTTCGGAAGTTGAATTTGACCCAGTTCCAGCTATAACAGGAACCCTGCCGTTTACGGCTTCAACTGTTATCTTTATTACCTCAAGGTGTTCTTCATGTGATAGCGTTGGTGATTCACCTGTGGTTCCGCAAGGGATAATGGCAGCAGCTGCCTGCTCGTCTATTAAATAATCGATAAGAATTCGAAGACCAGCTTTATCAATCTTATAATCCTCAGTAAATGGCGTGATAACTGGGATAAGGCATCCCTTTAAATCCCATGTTTTTCGGCTCATCTTAGTTCCTCCTTGTTATTACATCTTTAAATATTACCCCTTTTTACGGTAAGTACGTCAAGCAGTATTTAATTTTTTAAGAAATTTAGCATGAGATAGCTCACTGTGATTGGCTTGGCATTATCGAAATAAAGGCTGAGGAATTATGAAAGCAGGTGCGTATGCAACACATGCGTAAAATAGATTAACAGTCGCTTGCTCCAAGAAAATCTTCGATTTCTTTAACTCCGCGCTCAATTTGACTTCTTATTGTCGCTTCAGATAAGAGCAATTGCATTTTTTCGTGAGCTTCAATAATCTCATTAAGAAGGTCCTTTATACGGTCAAGTTTTTTATTTTGGGAATCAGCCCATTCTCTAAAATCGCTCATATAGGTATACTACCATATATTACCAGATTATGCGAGTGCTGGTTTTCGAACCTATCTCATCAGGTCTCAAC
>JASEIR010000094.1 GCA_030017355.1 Actinomycetota bacterium | reverse complement strand
AACGGCTTCGCCTTATTTGAACTCCCCCGCAAAGCGGGGGGATTCTGCTGCGCATAAAAAAAGCCACAGTTTCCTGTGGCTTTGGCAAGGTTTGATAAATTTAAGCTTGAGCTATAGCTTCGCTTAATACGCTAACCTTGCGACCGTTTTTACCGTGACCTTCAAAAACAACATATCCGTCCATTAGTGCGAAGATAGTATAATCACGACCAAGCCCAACATTATTGCCTGGCTTAATTTTGGTACCACGCTGGCGCACAATAATATTTCCAGCCTTGACATATTGGCCACCAAAAACTTTGACGCCTAGGCGCTTAGACTGACTATCCCGGCCATTTCTTGTGCTTCCCATTCCCTTTTTATGCGCCATCTATATCACCTCAATCATGAAAAAAACATTTTGGAGTAAATTGCGTCCAAACCATTATATGAGCCTGTTTAACTTTTGTCAATTACAGTGCTGAACGTTTGTTTGCAATGCCTAATAACAAAAAATTTTTGAAGCAATCTTTATCTAAAATCCAAAACCCCAAGCCAAAAAAATGCCCCCATGAGGGGCATCGGCTATTTATTATATCAGCTGGCTAGTTATAGTTAATAGCCATAGCTAGACTACAGTTCTAGATTCTAGATATTCGTTAAATTTAGGCAACTGTATCAAGAGAGATATCTAGATATTCGTTAAAAAGCACTGCCTCTTCCTGCCTAATCAACGCGTTAAAAATTGTATCTAAGCGGTTAAAATCCCGCCTAAAAGCAAAGGGAGAGCCACCTTTAGAATATTTATCAAGAAATTCAACCAAAGCAGCTGATATTCTTGCATTTTCACGGGTAAACCAATCCAGGATACGTTGAAGTCTAAGGTTATTAAACGCGGCTTCTCGTAGTTTTGGATATAATTCTTGGTTCTCTTTCTCAACATGTGCTAAAATTGCCGCCTTAACTGACTGTAGTTCTCTCCAGCCTGATTCTGGAGCAGCAACAAGATGCTTGAGATTTCCAAAAGATACAGATAAATCTAGGTGTTCCATTCTAAGTTCATTGATCAAGTTTGGCATGTAGTCCTCCTTTAGTGCTACAACTGTTACTTTAATTGAAAGTAATCATCGTTTAATTGAGAGTATCATCGGCATGGCCATAAAGGTTCTTAAGGAATATTTACCTTAGTGGCTTTTGGGTCAGGCTTAGGGATATGCCCTTCATTTAGGCTAGTAAGTTTTCAATCAAGGTTCTAAAATAGCTTAAAGCGAAGAGACTTACATGGAAAACCACGTCTTTTGCAAACAAGACAATCTACCGCTTATTTGCCAAAATACCTAAAAAAACAGTATCCTACTAATAGGTGAAAATATGCGAGGAGGAATTATTTAATGGCTAGCATCCAAATACCCCCACGCTCAGCATGGAGGGCAATGATCGAAAGTGCATTTTACGCAAACTCAGTCAGGAAGACAACAATCCCTGAGCTTTATAGCCTGGCCTCTAAACAGCCAGAGGTTATGACAACATCGCATCCTTTCCATAAACCTGAGCAATTTGGGCTTCCAAAAGATGCTAAAATTCTTATTTCTAACGATGGGGGTACTATGGGGCGTACAGCTAGGGCAAGGCGGCTTGTACGTCAGATGGATAAAAAGGAGCGGGATGAGTATCTAAAAATACTGAGTGAAGCCATATACCAGCTAACAAGACGTGAAGGGCTGTGGCTCGAAGCTATTGTTGGTCTTCACTCTAGTTTTATGATAAAAGCCAACCTGCTCAGCCCAGTAACAGATGCAAAAAACATGTTTGACTGGGGCATTAATTTTGCTCCTTGGATGAAACCGTGGGTAGATCTATACAAAAATTCAACTTTGATCGAGGAACCCGATATTTTAGTAATTGCCGATCCAGAATGGAAAGATCCAAGGTTTCCTGATGGATTGGTCATAATTGATGAGGATGAAAACTGTGCAGCTCTGCTAGGCCTTCGCTATTTTGGTGAACGGAAAAAAGGTACATTAACTCTTGCGTGGACTATTGGAACGAGACAAAATATGGTTGCTTGCCATGGCGGAATTAAGACTGTTGGCAATAAACCTCCAATTGCTGTGTTTGGACTTTCAGGCTCAGGAAAATCTTCGCTTACCAACAGTCATGACCATGGGGGCACGCTAAGAGAAGATGAAAAGGTCACAGTTATTCATGACGATGCATTCTTAATCGACCTTGACAAAGATCTTTCAGTTGCTCTTGAGCCAAGCCTATTTGACAAGACGGATGCTGTAAAATTTAACGATCCTGCTATTAGTTTCTTTTATTCTGCGCAAAACGTTGGCGTAACAGAAACCTACGGTCAAAGACTAATGGTTTGTGAGGATATCAGAAACGACAACGGACGCTGCATAAAATCGCGAGATATGTTCAATCATGCCGACCACTGCCCAAGACCCGGCAGTGTAATCTGGCTGCAAAAAGATCCATCGCTACCGCCAGTTTGTAAGATAACAGATATTGGTCTTGCAGTTGGTATGGGCGCATCTCTTAGTACAATGAGGGCTAAGGGTGTTGAAAACGTTCCGGCAGAAGAGCTTGAAAAGCTTGTTATAGAGCCATTTGCTAATCCATTTAGGGTTCACCCATTGACAGTTGATTGTCAGCAGTTTAGGAAGCTATTTAAGCTTGGGACTGACTGCTATGTAATGAATACGCACGCTTTTGGATTGCCGGGGAAAGAAATCAACATTCCTTTGCAATTGTCACTCTCCATTCTCACTGCAATAGCAAGAGGTGAGATTGAGTGGCGTGATTGGGCAATGTTTCCTGGGCTTCAAATACCTAAAAATGGAGCTGACCTTTTTGGCGAAGATTACGACAGAAAATACAAACCAACAAGAAAAACCGAATACCTCCAGTTCCTCAGGAGAAGGATGCAGGATCGCATTACATATCTCTCTAATAAGCGAGATATCGAGCAGGATATGGAAAACACTTTCATAGATCCACTCGTCGCAGCAAGATTAGCATTGGACAAGGTATTAAATCCGATTTAATAATTTGATACTTCCTGATCAAGTGGTCTTCGATGCCTGCTGCTGATTGATTTTAATCCCTCAAACCAAAGAACACTTACAATTCCAGCAGTTAAACTAATCACTATGTCAATTGGGTGCAGAAATGTAAAGTGAAACAGACCTGACAAGAAAGGAACGTAAAGAACAAGTATAAGAAAAACTAGTGCTCCCCCAACTACAAACCAGAGGGCTGCGTTAGGCATCTTAAGCGTTGATATTATACTCTTTGACCAGGAGCGATTGGTAAATATCAAGCCAAGATTTGCAATAATAAGAGTGGTAAAAGTAAGGGCGCGTGCATCAAGCGGGCTGTGACCAAGGTGCAATGAAATACCAAAGACAGCCAGCAATACAGTAAGAACAATTATGCCCTGCAGCATGCTTAGCCCCATAATCCGTTTGCCAAAGAGAGGTTCTTGGGGATTTCGCGGTGGGCGCTTCATCAAGTCTGCTTCATCAGGTTCAGCCTCAAAAACAATAGAGCTCGCAGGATCGATAATTAATTCAAGAAATACTATATGAACGGGCAGAAGAACAAGCGGTAAATTGAACAACACAGGAATTAAAGACATGCCAATTATTGGAACGTGAATAGCAAAAATGTAAGCAAGTGCTTTCCTTATATTATCAAAAATCCTTCGGCCCGAACGAACAGCCTGAACAATGGATGCAAAATCATCATCGAGCAAAACCAGAGCAGCTGCCTCGCGTGCAACATCAGTGCCGCGGGCACCCATGGCAATCCCTATATCAGCTGCTCTAAGAGCAGGCGCATCGTTTACGCCATCGCCTGTCATAGCAACTATCTCACCGTTTGCCTTTAATGCATTTACTAGGCGCAGCTTCTGCTCAGGTACAACACGGGCAAAAATATTTACATCACGGATGCGCCATTGAAGCTCAAGATCGCCCATTTTCTCCAACTCTTGCCCGGTTATAAACTTATCAACAGGAGTTAAGCCAATTTGGCGAGCTATGCTTTGCGCAGTTCCTGGATAATCACCAGTAATCATGACAACTCTTATCCCAGCGTCATAGCATTCTTTAATGGCCTGAGGAACGGTCTGGCGTATTGGATCAGCCAACCCAACAAGTCCTAGAAATTTAAAATTATAATCATGCTGCTCGCCAGGAAGAGATGCTTCCTTCGTTCTTTTAAAAGAAGCCTTTGCTACACCAAGCACACGAAGCCCATCATTTGCCATGCTAGCAATATATTTGGATAGCTCCTGCATTTGCAAATCACTAAAATGACAAAGATCAGCGATGGCTTCTGGAGCACCCTTGGTTGCAATTATATAATCATTTTCGTTTGGCGATCGCCAAACATGCGATATAGCTAAAAGCTCTTCAGATAGTGGATACTCTCGCACCAGTGCCCAGTCGCTGTGAAGATGCTCAGTTTGGGCTAGATAATGCTCGCCCAATTCTTTAAAAGCTTTCTCCATAGGATCAAAAGGATCTTTCTCGCTGGCTAGAATGCTAAATTCCACAACCTGATGAAATTCTTCCGGAAGTGGTTTATCGGAATGGTAATCTACATCGAAAAATTCCTTGCCTGAGAAAATTCTCTTCACCGACATACGATTAAGTGTCAATGTGCCTGTCTTGTCAACGCAGAGAACTGTAGTTTCTCCAAGTGTTTCAACAGCTGGAACGCGCCTAGTTAAAACCTGTTTTTTTGAAATACGCCAAGCTCCTAGAGCCAAAAAAACCACAAGCACAACTGGAATTTCTTCTGGTATTGCTGCCATGGCCAAAGTTATTCCAGCTAGGGAACCATCAAGCCAATTACCCCGCGTAATTCCATACGCGACAACTACTAGAACAGCGAGAAAGAATGCCATTATTGCAAGATTTCGGACAAGGCGGCCAGTCTTTTTTTGTAGAGGGGTTTCTTCGCGGCCTACTATACTAAGGGTTTTTCCTATCTTGCCAAGCTCGGTATGAGCTCCAGTAGATTTTACCTGAGCAATACCCTGCCCTCTAACAACCAAGGTACCTGAATAAACAAAGGGGAGGTTCTCTCCCCCCGGCCGCTCTATCTCATGCGATAAATCCTGCGAAGCCTTTTTGCGTACAGGAACAGATTCGCCAGTTAACATTGACTCGTCAACAAGAAAATCATTACTTGATAAAATGATGGCATCAGCAGGAACACGATCTCCCTCAGAAAGAACTAAAATGTCGCCTCTTACCACATCGCGTCCGGCAATTCTTTGCTGCTCTCCATCTCGTATGGCAAGAGCGCGAGGACTTGATAGATCACGCAATGCTTCAAGCGCCCTTTCCGTTCTCCGTTCTTGATAAAAGGTAATGCCTATAACAACAAATACAAAGCTAAGCAAAAGGATGGCTTCTTCTAAGTCGCCAAATACCAAGTATAGACTGCCAGCAGCGATAAGGAGTAAAAACATTGGTTCATGCAAGACACCAAACGCAATGGCAAAGAGGCTACGCGGCTTCGATGAGGGAAGTTCGTTATATCCATCCCTAATCAGCCGCTCAGCAGCTTCTTCTTTAGAAAGGCCTTTTATTGAATTTAAATCAAGTTCATCGGTCATCGGCTTTTTGGCTTGTGGTAGACTAAAGTTCATTCTTAACCATTCTCAAAAAACAGTCAATGGACTAATCTTGGGAATTAGCCCATCTTACCGCAAAAACAGCACAGATATAGAAATGCGAAGGATCTCCCACACATTAATTAAGCTTATTTTTTGAATTTTTAATTCCTAGCCCCGGCCCCTGAACCCTGGACCCTGGTTTTAGGCTGGAATGCTCACAATTAAAGTTGTTCCTTTGCCAGGCTCTGACTCTATATCAAGCCTTCCGCCAATTAGGCGGGCTCTTGTCATCATTCCATCAACCCCCAATTTACCTTGGCGGGAAAGTTCGCCCAGACTTGATGGCATCTCAAATCCTTTGCCATTATCAGAAATTGTAACTGTTGTTACTTCTTCCTTAAAATCAATTGCAATATCAACATTGGCTGCTTCAGCATGTTTGCCGATGTTTCTCAATGCTTCTTGAACTATACGAAACAGCGTTACTTCCATCTCCTGAGAGAAGCGCCGGCTTTTACCAGACACGGATAGACTTACTTCAACATTGTGCTCGGATTTAAATTGGTCAATTAGCCAGTCAACCGATGCCAGAAAGCCTAAATGGTCGAGAATCGATGGTCTTAAATCCCTGCTTAGCTGGCGTATTTCCTGAAGGGTACTGTTAAGCCGGCCATAACAGCTCCACAGGGAATTCAATTTAGGTTCAGGTAGATACTCATCAGTCAGACAAATACTTTCCAGTTGATGAAGTACACCAATTAAATTTTGAGCTGCACCATCATGCAGGTCTCGGGAGATGCGCAGGCGCTCTTCTTCATGAGCTTTTGTTATCTGCTGCAGATAAAAACTCTGGTTCTCTTGCATTCTGACCTCTTTTGTTCTATCTCTGCCTATGAATTGAAAGCCTTCTGGTTGATCGTTATTTAGAATTAGATTAGCAGATAACGTAAGAATAATTTCTGACCCATCTTTCCTTATGAGTTTCTGCATGTAGGGTTGGCTAACCTGCTGCCCATGCAAAAGTTTATCTTGAACTTCACTTGATAAATCTTTACCTACGGGTTTAAAAAAATCTTTAAAGCTCTTTCCTATTAGTTCTGATAAAGGATATCCAAAAAGCTTTGCGGCGGCCTTATTTACCCTTATAATCCTATCTGATAAATCCTGAACCCATATAGCATCGTGGGCGTTTTCGAAGAGCTGCCGATACCTATTTTCAGATACTTTAAGCTTTTTAGCAGCCGTCTCTCTCTCCTCATTTAGCCGAGAATTCTCAATAGCTATCCCTATGAGGTTTCCTATTACAGTAAGCATTCTGACCTCTTCATGGCTAAATTGCCGCTCCATTCTCGTGGCCACACAAAGCGTACCAATTATTCTGCCGCGAGTTCTTAGTGGGACACTTATTTGGGTCCTAAAATCCTCCTCCCCTGACCCCATATCAAGCGCATCTGGGCCGATTGAAGAACTACCGGCCACTATTGTCTGACCTGTTTCGGCAACTCTTCCACATATCCCTTCACCAAGCTTTACCTTACCAACAGCAGAAATATACTTCTGATTTACTCCCTCAAATGCTGTTATTCTTAGCTCTCTTGTGTATTTATCTAATATAAATAGCATGACAACCTCAACTTGCATCACTTCTTTAACCATATTAACTGCTAATTCAAAAACCCTACTTACCCCTTGGTATTGATTAACCATCTCAGAAAAAGAAGTTATGGTAGTTATCCACCTTTCTTGCTCAACAGTAATTTCGTCTTTAAATTTGATCTCCTGCTGAGCGAACTCTAGATTTTCCTTAGAGCGCTCGAGCTTTTCCCGCTGTCTTTTTTGAACATCGGTCCATACAATAACAACAACACCTGGTATGACAATAGCAAAAAGTACTAATAGAAGCTCTCCCATGGTTGTAGAGAGAAAAACCCACTTTGGAAGCAGTGCTATTAGGATTGTAAGTAAAACCAGTAATCCAGTTTTTGAATTAAAAGCCAGGCTGGCATATATGATAGGTATTAGGTAGAGAACATGGTTGATGAAGTTCCCTGCTAAGCTTATAAACAATTCAAACGGAACTAAATCATTGTTCCTAATCTGCTCATTATAATAGTAAGCAGTTATTAAGAGAATTATAGTTATTACCGACCAAAAATGAAGATTGTATACAAATTGAAAATGTTTTCCTAGCCTTATTAGGCAGCTCTTCATGGCTCGCCCCTTTAGCAGTGCTTACTTATTCTAGCCCAACTAATCCTCTTTTAAGTGCCAATATAACCGCCTCAGTGCGTGAATTAACACCCAACTTACTGAATATATGCCCTATATGAGACTCAATTGTTCTTATGCTTAGGTGAAGTTGATTGGCAATTTCTTTATTGCTTCTGCCTTGAGCTGCCAACTTTAATACTTCTAGCTCCCTATCGGTGAGAGTGTCAAAAGCTTGTGGATTATTGTTCTTATTGGCACACTTGAATTTACGAATCAGCTTGCTTGCAACCGATGGATGGAGAACCGAATCACCCCTGTGCACTGCATAAATACCATTTATGAGATCTCTAGCGCAAATATCCTTCAGAAGGTAGCCTGCAGCTCCAGCCTCGAGAAGAGCAAAAACATACTGATCAAAGTTATAGGCGGTAAAAACCAAAATACCCACCGAAGGATTTGCTTTTTTAATCTGCTTCGTGGCTTCTATTCCGTTAAGCTTGGGCATGGCAACATCAGCAATGATGATGTCGGGTTTTAGCTTATCTGCTAAAGCTACCATTTGCTCTCCATCACTTGCCTCACCAACTACCTCTAAATTTGGTTCATTTTCCAATAACTTGTGAATACTTTCCCTTACAAATTCATGATCATCGGCTAGCAGGATTCGAATCTTTTCCATGATTCCCTCCTGAATCTATGCTTATATGGGCTATTTATTGCTTTATACCCAAAAAGCAAGCGCTTTATTCCATAAACTTAAATTTTCCAACTTAGGCCATTTCTTACTGTCTCCCTTCAGACCTAAATAGCAATCTCGATTGCAGCTTCTAGATAAATTAACTATACCAATAGAAATCTCATATTAGCCTCCTGCTGTACACCTATATCCAATCCGTATATCCACTGAGACCAGACCGTAAGTAGAATTAGCTATTCTAGGCTTCGATACCCAGATGAAAGAGTATACAACCGCAGATAACGGGGCTATTTTTCACAGTTTTTCATGAACATTAATTGGGAGCACCCTCCGATGTCTTGCCATTATAGCGGTGGTTAAATGAGGTCATGAAAAATAAAACCAAGCTGGGAGTCGCTTGAAAGCCTAGAAATTTCCAAATTTTAAGGCCCAGCCCATTTAACCATTTAATTATGAGCATTGGTGTGGAGAAGAGGTAAGGAGGGGATAGAAATGTATTACGATGATTTTATACTGTCCCAAGCATGTGTTAAGTGCAGAAAAAAGACGTGTGTAAGGTGCCAAGATAGGATATGCCTCAACTGCAAGGGCTCCTTTTCTGATCGCCATAACGTCGATATGATTACCGATTTTGGTGTGTGCGTA
>JASEIR010000093.1 GCA_030017355.1 Actinomycetota bacterium | reverse complement strand
GAGGGGCAGAAGAATGAAATCTATATACTGCCCTCCCCTCAAGGGAGGGGAATAAAAAATTGTCATTGCGAGGAGCCCGTTAGGGCGACGTGGCAATCTCATTCCCCCTCCTCAAGGGGGAGGGGATTTTGTTGTACCCCCTTGAGTTACATAGTAACATTGGCCCTCCATTATTGCATTTCATACATGTTGCTTGGTACTATTAAGTTGCTTTAATATTGCATAAATCTGGCTCTTCCCGTCACTTTAAAATCAGGACGGGAAGAATTTTATATGAAGGTAAAGGAGGTATACTTACATGCTTTGCGAGAGATGTAACGAGAGGCCCGCAAGCGTCACATATACGCAGATTAAGGGCGATAAAAAAGAAGTCGCCTATGTCTGTGAGCAGTGTGCGCGCGAGATAGGAATTCTACCTGAGCCAACAGGCGAAGGTTTTGGCGGTATTTTTGGTTTGCCGGATATATCAAAGCTATTCCCGGAATTCTTTAGGCAGAGTCGTGGCGATATCCTGGAGATGCTCTCATCAAGCGCACAGGAGGCCCTCAACCTCGCAGCCAATGAAGCAATTAGGCTCAAATTTGACTACGTTGGAACAGAGCACCTGCTTTTGGGTTTAAGTCGCGAGCCTGTAGGTTCTAAGATACTGATGAACCTTGGTATAAATCTTGACGACATGAGAAAAGAGATCGAGGACCTAATCGGCCAGGGTAAGGGCGCAGCAGAGAAAGAAATTCCTTTAAATCCAAGGAGTAAAAGAGCTCTTGAATTGGCGCTAGATGAAGCCAGATCGATGGGCGAAAGATTTATTGGCTCAGAACATCTACTTCTTGGCCTTATTCTTGAAGCTGAAGGCATTGCTGCCCAGGTTTTAAAGAAGCGTGGCATCGACCCTAACCGCGTAAAACTTGAAATCCTAAACATGGTAGGTCGCGGTGAGGTACCATCTGCAGCCGCAGCTATGCCGGGTAAGAGCAAAACACCTGCTCTTGACCAGTATAGCCGTGACCTGACAAAGCTTGCAAGAGAAGGAAAGCTAGACCCAGTTATTGGCCGAACAAAGGAGATCGACCGTATTATAAGAATCCTTAGCAGGCGCACCAAGAATAATCCGGCATTAATTGGTGAGGCTGGCGTTGGAAAGACTGCCATTGCTGAGGGACTAGCTCAAAAAATTGAAGCCGGAGAAGTACCGGAAATCTTAAGCGGAAAAAGAGTTGTTGCGCTTGACCTTGCTGGTATGGTTGCCGGAACGCGCTACCGCGGTGAGTTTGAGGAACGTCTCAAGAGAGTTATTGACGAGATTCGGGAAAGAAGCGGCGAGATCATTGTGTTCATCGATGAGCTTCACACCATAGCCGGTGCTGGTGCAGCAGAAGGTGCCATTGATGCATCCAACATGCTTAAACCAGCGCTTGCCAGGGGTGAGCTTCAGATTATAGGTGCAACAACACTTGATGAATATAGGAAACACATTGAATCTGACCCAGCTCTTGAGAGAAGGTTCCAGCCAATAATGGTAAGTGAACCAACCGTTGAGGATACCATAGAAATACTCAAAGGCTTGCGCGACCGCTATGAGGCTCATCATCGGGTCAAGATAAGCGATGAAGCCATTGTAGCAGCAGCCGAGCTATCAGATATGTATATTTCAGATAGATTTCTCCCTGACAAGGCAATTGACCTAATAGACGAGGCTGCAGCTAAAGTTAGGATTCAGTCAACCGTCCCGCCTGTCAACGTCAAGGGTATGGAAGAAAAACTTGAGGCCATCCAGCGTGAGAAAGAAGCTGCCGTAAAGTCGGAGGATTACGAGAAAGCCATGAGATTGCGCGAGAAAGAGCGTGAAATCAAAGAAGAACTTGAGAAAATTGAAAGTGATTGGGCACGAGCTAGAGGTATGGCTGATGCAATAGTGACAACAGAAGATATCGCTGAGATAATCTCCGGCTGGACGGGTATCCCAGCCACGAAACTGGTTGAGGAAGAAAAAGTGCGGCTTCTTAAGATGGAAGAGGTCCTTCATAAGCGAGTGATAGGCCAGGAAGAGGCTATTGGCGCTGTATCCGAGGCAATTAGAAGAGCTCGCGCTGGTCTAAAGGACCCAAATAGGCCAATTGGCTCGTTCATATTCCTTGGACCAACAGGCGTTGGAAAAACCGAGCTGGCAAGAGCTTTAGCTGAGCACCTCTTTGGCGAGGAAGAAGCCTTGATAAGAATAGACATGTCTGAGTACATGGAAAAACACACGGTGTCAAGGTTAATTGGTGCTCCTCCAGGTTATATTGGATATGAAGAAGCCGGCCAGTTGACCGAGCCTGTAAGGCGTCGCCCATATTCTGTTGTTCTCTTTGACGAGATTGAAAAGGCGCATCCAGATGTGCTTAACATTCTTCTGCAGATTATGGACGATGGTCGAATAACCGATGCAAAAGGCCGAACAGTAAACTTTAAGAATACGGTCATTATCATGACTTCCAACATTGGAAGCCATCTGATTAAACAGGCTCCTAGGCTTGGCTTTAAGCCAAAAGCTGAGGAAAAAGAGAAGTTTGAGGTTATCAAGGAACAGGTGCTCCGTGAGCTTGAAAAAAGCTTTAGACCAGAGTTCCTAAACCGTGTCGATGAGATAATTGTCTTCCATCCGCTCACTTCAGAGCAGATAAGGAAGATTGTAGATATATTGATGATTCGCGTTGAGCGCGAGCTCAAAGGTCAGCAGATAACGCTTGAGCTAACAGATGCAGCTAAAGACGTTTTGGCCAAGGAAGGCTTTGACCCACTTCTTGGCGCAAGGCCGCTTAGAAGAACAATTCAGAGGCGCATAGAGAACCCGCTTGCTTCGAAGTTGCTGAGAGGTGAGTTCTCTGAAGGTGACATTGTTGTTGCCGACGCCGAGAACGGCAAGATAGTCTTCAGTAAGCGTGAGGCTGCAAAAACTGAGGCAGATAGCAAGGCTGCCGATGGCGGTACACCTGCTGGCTAAACCCTACTTCTTACATGAAAGGGCGGAATAATAGATTCTAAGGCAGAATCAATAAATTCCGTCCTTTTTCTTTTTCCTAAAGTGTTTAGGATGTTTTTAAATAGGAACAGATTTATCGACTAGATATTGAACAAAAACTGTTAATTAAGGAGGGAGCTATGAGTAGATTCAGACAATTTGCTATCCTAGCTTTAGCCGCCATACTCGTAGGTCGTCTCTTGGGACGCCGCAAAGAAAAGATGGACCCGACCTCAGATTCATCCTAGAGTATGATGTGTTTATTGGCTAGCATTCTGCTAATATATCAAAGCAGTAGGGATTACTACCCTAAAGTTGTGGCTTTTGCTTAAGTAAGAAGCAACATCTTTACCTTTCCGATAAAGCGACAGTCAAAATAACGAGGACACTAAATGATAAGTATCGTCATTTTATCTACTGCAGATATTACCATCAAAGGCCTATCTGAAATTTTCTCCGAAGACGAATTCTCAATTGTAGGCATTGTCGACCAATTTGAGATGTTTAAAGAATTGATTAAAGAGAAAAGGCCGGATGTAGCAATAATTGACACACCATCAGTAACCTTACCAAATACTTACAGCCTAAGCAAAATCGGTGACGACCTAAGAGATTTGTCAAAATTTACTGGCCTTATCTCGTTGGTTGAATACCCTGATAGAAGCCGTTTTGAATTCACACGCCGTGCCGGTGTTCGTGGCCATTGTTTGAAAACCGTAAGCTCCAGCGACCTTATTGAAGCCATAAAAACCATTGCAAGCGGTGGAACTTATACCCATAAAGATTATGCCCGCGCAATATCATCAACGGAAAGTTCAGTAATCTTAGAATTAAGAAAGATACTAAGTAAAAGACAGATGGAAATTCTTGACCTTATTTTGCTAGGTCTAACAAACAAAGAGATCGCAAGCCTCCTCTATTTAAGTATCCCCACCGTTAAATCACATACAAGTATGATATTAAAAAAGCTTGGCGTATCAGAGCGCTCTCAAGTCGTTTCAAAAATTCTCAACAGTCTCATTGATGAAATCACTAAGAAAGGCTCCAGTTGCCAACTACCCCTCCCTTCAGACTAATCTTTGATACTTGGTCACCAGTATTTTCCTATTAAACTGATAGGCAAAATTCATACTAGCGTACGATTATTTAGCATTAAGTTACGCCGATAGTATAATACTATAGTTCGCTAAATAATTGACATTTTGGCAACTCCACCAATTGGTTGACCAAGGAGGGTCTTTAAAATGAAACATATGGGTATCAAGGGAAAGCTATACCTAGCATTTGGAGTGATGATCTTACTTCTTGCCATAATAAGCCTTTTGGTATTTTTCACTAGTAGAAACCTTATAGAGAACAACAAAGAAGTTATTAAAGAAGCTGCTTTTGAAAGTCAAATAAGGGTATTTCAAAAACAACACTCAGACTGGCTCATCGCTTTATCCAATCATTTATTTACCGGTGCTAAATTTGATAAAGCCCTAAACCCACGTGAATGCGCTTTCGGCAAATGGTATTACGGTTATATGGATTCGGATGAATTTAAAAGCCTTAATCCTGAGATCCAAAATATGCTAAGAGAGCTTGAGACGCCACACCGCCAGCTGCATGAAGGTGGTGCCGCAGTTATCAATGAGCTAAAAAACGGTAATTTTAAAGCTGCCAATAAATTCTATGTTGAAAATACTATGCCAACTATCACAAAACTAGATAGCATATATTCATCTCTTGTTGAGACTATAAGAGATTTAAAAGATAGACATACAGAAAATGCTGGAAAAGCCGAGGCATTTCAGAAGCTGCTGGTTATCTTGGTTATGATAGTTGGTATTCTATGCGGTTTAGGTGTGGCCTTTTTGCTTTCAAAGCATATTATCAAAATGGTAAATAATGTTCTTGTGGCCTCGGAAAGCGTTGCCCACGCAGCAGAGGAGCTTTCAGTCGGTAATCAGGACTTAGCCAAAAGAACCCAAGAGCAAGCATCGGCCCTTGAGGAAACAAGCTCTACTATGGAACAAATGACGGCTACAATCAAGCAAAATGCTGATAATGCCCAAAAAGCCAACTCTTTATCAAAAGAAACAGCAATAAAAGCAAGTGAAGGTAGAACAATCGTTGAAGAGACTATATCAGCTATTAACGAAGTAGTTGATTCTAGTAGAAGAGTTGCGGATATTATCAATGTGATAAACGAGATATCATTCCAAACCAACCTCCTTGCTCTTAATGCTGCGGTAGAAGCAGCAAGAGCTGGTGAGCAAGGCAAAGGATTTGCAGTGGTGGCTGGAGAAGTTAGAAATCTTGCTCAAAGAAGCTCGGAAGCAGCAAAGGAGATTCAAGAGCTTATTGAAGATAGCCTAGATAAAGTTACCAAAGGAAAAGATTTGGTAGAGGAATCAGGAAAAACGCTGATGGACATAATTGGCGCCATTCAGCAGGTAGCAGATATCGTCTCAGAAATATCTCATGGTTCTCAAGAACAAGCTGCCGGTATAGATCAAGTAAACAAAGCTATTCTTACTATGGATGAAGCTGTACAGCAAAATTCGTCATTGGTGGAAGAAGCTGCTGCAGCCTCGCAATCTCTGGCTATGGAGGCCGATGAGCTACAAAAGTTAATGAGCTCATTTAGAGGCAACGCTGATGCCATTTTCAAAAAAGCGTATCAGCAACAAGGAAATAGAGAGAGTAAAAGTTTAAAGATAATACCATTAACAAAATCCAAGGCAGAGAAGGCAGGGGGCCTTAAAGCAATGGCAGCAGGAGCAGAGAATTTGGAACAAGACTTTGAAGATGGCTTTGATACTTTTTAGTGACAACTTTTAGAGAGGAGACTTTAAGATGAAAAACTTGGATGCAATAAATGAGACTATCTCTAAAAGAACCGGCGGCCAATATGTAACCTTTGCTCTGGGGGACGAAATATACGGTGTTGAGATCCTAAAGGTACAGGAAATCATCGGTTGCCCTAAATTCACTAAGATTCCTAATGTACCGCCTTTTGTAAAAGGCGTTATCAATTTACGCGGCCAGATAGTTCCCGTCATCGACTTGCGTCTTAAATTCAACATGGTTGAGAAGGAACATGACGAGTTTACAGTAATACTAGTCCTTGAAGTAAAAGGTAAAGTTATAGGGGTACTAGTCGATACAGTATCCGACGTTGCCAATTTTAACGAAGATGAAATTCAGCCCACGCCGGATTTTTCCTCCGGCGTGCGGCTTGATTTCATAAGCGGGATGGGTAGGAAAAATGAAATGCTAATAACTTTGCTTAACATCGACAAAGTATTAACCGATGGAGAACTAGAAATGCTGGTGTAGTGCCGAGGGACGCTGGTGTAGAGGAACTTGCCGAGGGACGTTCATCGGATTTAGCCGATTTGAACCAAATCGGTTAAATCGGAGGAACGTCCCCAAGAGTTATTCGACCACATAAAGCGATTCCGCAAATTTTATAACCTCCCACTTGGACACATTTTTAGACTGAATCATATATAGATACCTATCGTCTTCAGCTTTTTCATGCCATAGGATGGTTACATTATTTCCTTCTTTCGCTATATAGGCGGTGTTTCCAGCTATTTTTATGTGTTCAGGTGGCAGAGTAGCACCGATATCTCCTTTAACCCCAAATCTAAGCCTAATTTTACCGCTACTTGATTCGTAATCGACTTCGGCTTCTGTCCCTATTATATGGGGATTGGGATGCTTGAAGTTATCAGGTCCGGTATAAGGGGCAATCTTAAAGCCATTTGGAAGATAACTCGGACGATAAACCCTTAATGAATAAAACTTTCTCAACTTATCATATATAGCTTTCTCGCTGGTTTGAGGTGGTATGGCTCTTAGTGCAAAGCGGACTTTGCTCTCTCCTGGTTTTATATTTATAACCTTATGTTCAGGAAAATAGCCGCTTGCAGTTATGGTTATGTCATATATACCTGATACTTCCAGGTTAAAAATACGCTTATATTTTTCTTGTTTGGAACTTTCACTGTAAATCCTACTTCCATTGCCTACTATTTCAGTCACCCAAGAAGCTGTTGGTAAATTTTCCTTTGTTTTCGCATCTAATACAGAGATTTCGAGTGTCACATTCTCTTGTGTGGTAGTTGTAGTAGACTGGTTGTCATATCTTGGCTGGCATCCAGAGACCGCTAGAGCAAAAACTAAAACGCAAAACCCTATAATCAATCTTTTCATATTATTTAACACCTACCAGTCTGCTGATCTGTCCCACACAAATTTCACCGCATCAGCTATTACATAACCATCAGCCGTATAACCTACACTTGGATCTCTTGCTATCAGGTTTACACAAGCATTACTAGTGCTATAACCAGCATCGAAGGGCAAAGAACCGCTAGTCGTTAGCTGACTCCATGTATTGACATAGCTCATATCAGTTTGATTCCTATATCTCGTTAAAGTTCCACCCCTGTATTTTACCTCATACTTAGCATTAGTGGCATTATCTAAAGCAGGCGCCCATTTTACCCAAACATGGTAGTAGCCCTTAGTTCTAATTTCTGGAGTCCACTTTGCGGCGACTTTTGTTGTCAGGCTGGGACCATGAGTGTATTGGTAGTTGCTACCCGTGTATCCGCTTTTACTAGTACCAGAGTTCCAGTAATTCCTCCATCCGTAGGCATCATTCCAGTAAGCAGCCGTTGGATTATCTAGTCTAATCGTACCAGGTAAAGATTCTAGGTTGTTTCTCCTCTTGATTTTATATGTTACTATGTCAGAGTCCGGTCTGATCCAGTGGCGTACACCCCTGGTCTCGTTATATGCTTCCCAAGCCCAGGGAGTCGAAGCAACATTTGAGGGCTTTTCGTAAAGCCATATGTGACCATCTTTCGCATATGCATCCCCTCGCGAAGCGCTACCTACCTGACTCCAGTGAATATTTGAGTTGGCAAAATCTGATGAAGTATATCTGACGAAAGTCATCGGGGGGTTCTCCCATGGATAGTAGAACGTGTCAGGTACTTGCCAACATTTTAGAACAAGACCAGAGCAATCGGTGCCAATACCATAGGTTCTGCTTGGATCGGTGTCATACCATGGGTACCAGCTTTCACCGCCCCACTCGTAATCTGTGTCATCACTCGATTGACATATAGTAAAAGCTCGCGCAGCTATCTCATGACCTTGGTCATCCAGAGTAGGTGGCACAGCAAGAGCAAGTGGCATATTCCAGAGAAGCGCAACAGACATAAAAAGACATAACTTAAGTAGGTTATTCCTGGATAGACTTTTTACAGACATAGCCATCCCCTCCTCAAATCCGCCACTTTACTATGCGAAGACCATCTTTTAAAGTTTGCAGTTGGTAGATATCGCCATTGTTCGTGATATAAAAAGGATGTCTGGTTGGTAAATAAAGATTTGTCGGGATCTCAGCTCTACCCAAAAGCTCACCGGTATTTGATATCTTTACGAAGGAAAATTGTGATTCAACGAAGTTAAGCCCACTTTGCTTAACTAGGTAAGCCCCTAAATAAATGTTACCGTTTGAATCTGAGGATAGCTCGACGAAATTGTGGATTTTTCTTTTTGAGCTAAAAGCAATAGACAAGTTTGCTTTGCCCTCCCTATCAACTATGTCGATTTTGGCGCTATCACCCGATGGTATGAAGTGAAGGTAATTTTGTGTACTCTTAAAGAAACGGCCAGGCAATTCAACTCTTCGCTGGTCCTGTAATGGAAAGATCGTGCCTGAAGAACCTATTTTATAAAGTTTGCCGGTTTCAGCATCCTCAGTATATATAGCATCATCACGGATAAATACTTCAGAAATTCCCCCGGTAACACTTTCACCTATGCTTAGCGTTGATTTCTGGATTAGCTCACCAGAATTACTGTATATGAAAACTTCTCGCTTACCCCAGAGATCAAATACATAAATATTTCCATTTGAGTCGACAATAATGCGATCTGCTGTCCTATTATCAATTGGGGTTGCCGAGATAAAATTACCTTGACGATCAAATTTTTGGACTCTTAAGTTAACCTGATCGAGAATATAAATGTTTTCCATTTCGTCAACAAAGTAACTCATTGGACCCTCTTTCTCGCCCTCACCCCGTGGCTCAAGAAGTCCGAATTCTCCCTTTGCGGCACCCCAACCACCCTGTACGATGGTTGTGCTTCCTGCGGTAAATTGGCCAAACGAATCATCTTGGATATCTATATTCTTTGGGGTGGGTG
>JASEIR010000092.1 GCA_030017355.1 Actinomycetota bacterium | reverse complement strand
AAGCACTTTAGAGCTATATATCAATTTTTAATTTTGAATTGCAATTTTGCATTTTTAATTTTTAATTTTGAATTGCTTTAGCGGCGGTCGGCGGTCGGCGGTCAGGCTCCGAAGGAGCCTAAAGCGGCGGTTGATAATTATATTAATGAGGTAAAGAGATATTGAAAAACATAGTAATCTTAGGGTCATCTGGCTCAATTGGAAAGCAGACGGTAGATATTATAAAAAGGCATCCCGACTTATTTAAAGTTGTTGGATTGAGTGTTCAAAGCAATATTAAAGTGCTTGAGAAACAAATTACTGAATTGAAACCAAAAGTTGTAGCCATTACAGATGAGGCAGCAGCAAAAAGTTTTAAAGATAAAAATTATGAAGGAATAGAGATAATTACCGGACTGGACGGCCTCGAATATCTGGCAGCATATTCAGATGCCAATATCGTTCTAAATGCGCTGGTTGGCTCAGTTGGTTTAAAATCAACTTTATCAGCGCTAAAAGCTGGAAAGATATTAGCTCTTGCTAACAAAGAGTCGATGGTTGCTGGAGGTGCAATTGTAAATAGGATAAAAGAAGAATCAGGCGCTACAATTATACCGGTCGATAGTGAACATAACGCTATATTTCAATGCTTAGTTGGTGAATGTAAAGACGAAGTAGAACGGCTTATTATAACAGCCTCTGGCGGTCCATTTAGAGGAAGGAGTTTTAATGACCTCAAATCAGTTACCGTTGAGGAAGCACTTGCTCATCCACGTTGGACGATGGGTCCAAAAATAACAATTGATTCTGCAACGTTGATGAACAAAGGCTTGGAGGTTATTGAAGCCCGCTGGCTTTTTGATATGCCTTACGAAAAAATCGACGTAGTGGTACATCCACAGAGCATCGTCCACTCAATGGTTGAGTTTAAAGATGGCTCGATAAAGGCTCATCTTGGCAAAACCGATATGAGGATACCCATTCAATATGCTTTATCGTATCCAGAAAGGCTTCCCTCGCCATTACCTTCTCTGAATCTAATTGAAGTTGCCCAGCTTACATTCGAAAAGCCCGATATTAAGAATTTCCCATGTCTTAAATTGGCTTTTGAATCAATAAAACGGGGCAAGACATATCCGGCAGTTCTAAATGCGGCAAACGAAGAAGCTGTGGATGCTTTCCTGAAAAAGAAAATTTCCTTTACAACAATTCCCTATGTAATTGAAAAAGTAATGGATGAGCATGAGGCAGGGAATGAGCTTGATTTGGGTATATTGCTGGAAGCTGAAAGATGGGCTAGGTCAAGAGCAAGAGAAGTGATTGACTTGCATTAATTGACCTGTATTAACGCTGGAAGCTTAAAGCAAGATACATGCCGCGATAAAGCTAAGGAGTGATAACAAGAAGTGTTCCTATTAGTAGCGATAATTGGATTAGGATTGATTATTTTTATACATGAGTTTGGCCATTTTATAGCAGGAAAGTTAATGGGCTTGAAGGTAAAAGAATTCATGTTCGGTTTGCCAGGGCCAAGGATTTTTTCTTTTAGGATGGGAGAGACAGAATATGGTGCTACGGCAGTGCCTTTTGGTGGTTATGTGAAGTTTGCTGGCGTAGAATCTGAGCTTCAGCTAGAGGAAGACGATGAAGATAAGGATACACCACCTGAAAGAAAATACGATACTCAGCCTCGCTGGAAAAAAGCAATAATTATGTTTGCTGGCCCTTTGATGAACCTAATTTTTCCAGTGGTATTAATAGCTGCTATTTTAGTAGGCCAAGGAGCACCAAGTAATGTTAACGTTATTGGTGAAATAAGCAAGGGGAGTCCAGCCGACCAAGTAGGGCTAAAAAAGGGAGATCGAATTCTTTCGGTAGATGGAAAGAAGACGAAAACCTGGACTGATATAGTTAAGAATTTAAGAAGTAAACCGGGCAAGCAAGTTACAATTATCGTGAAGCGTGATGACCAGACTTTAACGTTTAAGCCAACGCTTCAGAATAAAAACGGGCGTGGATTTTTAGGTATAAGTATTAGCTATAAAAAATTAGCGCCACATATAGCTCTTTATAGAGGGCTTATAGCTACAGCAGAAATCACAAAATTTATGATTGTTACGCTATTTGTTGTAATCACACAGAAGATAGGGCTACTGGTAAAGGAAAGTGCAGGCCCAGTTATGATAGTTCACCAATCAGCAAAGGTTGCAGAGCAAAGTCTATGGCAATATGTATGGTTTTTGGGTCTTATTAGTATAAATATAGGTATAGTAAATATGCTGCCAATACCGCCTCTAGATGGCGGAAGGCTTGCTATGCTGGGCGTTGAAAGCACATTAAGAAGACCAATAAATAAAAGAGTGTCATTTATAATCAACGCAATTGGTATGGCGCTGCTTCTTACCCTGATGGTATACTTTGTATTCTCAGATATCGCAAAGATTATACAAGGGGTATCGTTCCCTGGTGGTGGATAATGGCTAGCAATACCCGCAAAGTTAGAATAGGCGATGTAGAGATTGGGGGCGGCAATCCAGTTGCCGTTCAGTCTATGACAAACAGTAAAACCGAAAATATAAAGGAAACTGTTGCGCAAATCAAAGAGCTCGAAGAAGTTGGCTGCGAGATAGTAAGGGTTGCAGTGCCAAATCGCAAAGCCATCGCTGCTATACCAAAGATAAAGAAGAATATAAAAATCCCTTTGATTGCAGACATTCACTTTCATTGGGAATATGCTGTCGAGGCGATTGAAGCTGGAGCTGATAAAATCCGCATCAACCCCGGAAACATAGGCAAGCTTGATTTGGTAGCTAAAGTTATTGAAAAAGCAAAGGAAAAAGATATCGCGGTAAGGATTGGTGTTAACTCAGGCTCGCTACACCCCAAATATTCAAAGGAAAAGGATATAGCTAAAGCGTTGGTTAAAAGCTGCATTGAGTACGTAAATTTTTGCGAAAAGCTGAAGTTTAAAAATCTTGTTTTATCAGTAAAGTCATCATCAGTGATTGATTCAATAAATGCTTATCGAATGCTTGCCTCAGAAACCAATTATCCGCTACATTTAGGCATAACAGAATCAGGATCGCTGATGTCTGGAACCATAAAATCGTCTGTTGGCCTTGGAGTTCTTCTAGCAAGTGGAATTGGTGACACCATACGCGTTTCGCTCTCAGCAGACCCAGTTCATGAAGTCCATGTGGCGTTTCAAATATTACAAGCGCTAGGCTTGAGAAGTTATGGGCCGGAAATAATATCTTGCCCAACATGCGGTCGATGCGATATTGATGTTATACCAGTGGTTGAAGAAATCGAGAAACAACTCATGAAAGTAAGGGTGCCAATTAAGGTGGCAGTGATGGGTTGCGTTGTAAACGGCCCAGGAGAAGCTCGAGAGGCCGATATAGGTGTTGCGGGTGGAAAGAAGGAGGGCGTTCTTTTTAAGGGAGGTAAAGCTTTAAGGCGAATTTCAACTAGTAATATGGCTGAGGAGCTAATGGCAGAGATAAAAAAGTTAATCGAGGATATAGAAAAAACAAAAGAGAAGGAATAAAAGCAATGAGATTCTCAATTTTATTTACGCCTACACTTAAAGAAAGTCCAGCTGAAGCTGAAGTTGTAAGCCACAAATTACTTCTTCGCGCTGGAATGATAAGAAAAGTTGCAGCCGGAATATACGCATTTCTGCCGCTTGGCCTAAGAGTGCTTAGGAAAATTGAAAATATCATTAGAGAAGAGATGGACAGGATTAATGCTCAAGAATTGCTTATGCCAGCGCTTCAACCTGCAGATTTATGGAAAAAGACAGAGCGTTGGTTTCAATACGGCCCTGAAATGATGCGCTTAAAGGATAGAAACGAGCGAGATTTCGCACTTGGACCAACGCATGAGGAACTAATAACAGACATAGTTATGAAGGAAGTGCGCTCTTATAGGCAGCTTCCAATAACGCTTTACCAAATTCAAGTAAAGTTTAGAGACGAGATAAGACCAAGATTTGGTCTGATGCGCGGCCGAGAGTTCATCATGAAAGATGCCTATAGTTTCAACGCAAGCATTGAAGAACTTAAAAAATCATACGACGATATGTATAGTGCCTATAGCCGTATATTCACAAGATGCGGCTTTAAGTTTAGGGCAGTTGAAGCAGCATCTGGTTTGATTGGCGGAAAGGTAAGTCAAGAGTTTATGGTTCTTGCAGAAGCAGGAGAAGATACAATTTACTACTGCGATACCTGTGATTATGCTGCAAGCCAAGATGTTGCAACAACAAGGCTGGAAGAGCCTTCAGCTGAGGAAATAAAGCAATCAGAAATTGTAAGAACACCAAATCAAAAAAGTGTGGAAGAGGTCTCTTCCTTTTTGGGAGTTCAAGCAGAAAAGATTGTTAAGACGCTTATCTACAAATATGGTGACCAACTTGCGGCTGTCCTTATTAGGGGAGACCGAGACGTAAATGAAGAAAAGCTAGCTCAAGTGCTAGGGTCAAACGATTTTCACCTACTTACAGGGACTGAATGGCAGGATTACCCAGATTTAGTTCAAGGCTA
This sequence comes from Actinomycetota bacterium, assembly GCA_030017355.1. GTDB lineage: Bacteria > Actinomycetota > Aquicultoria > Aquicultorales > Aquicultoraceae > JASEIR01. Next base: position 4,787 of record JASEIR010000092.1, on the reverse strand, counting down.
TGTGGGCCCTGTTGGTCTGCGTGGAGTGCGCTTGGTAGCTGACAATGAAATATCTGTCATGCGTAACTTTGTAGTTGGGGCTAACAAAGCAGGCGCTCATATGATAAACGTAAATGTTGGAGAAGATTTTCAGGTTCAGGAGTGGGCTGATCTAAAGATAGTAAAAGCAGGGGATAGATGCCCAAAGTGCAAAGAGGGCGCTTTGATATCTGCAAAAGGAATTGAAGTTGGCCATATATTCCAACTTGGCACCAAATATAGCGAGGCAATGGGTGCAATGTTTGTGGATGAAGATGGCCAGCAAAAACCCTATATTATGGGTTGCTATGGTATTGGAGTAAGCAGGGCAGTTGCCGCCGCAATAGAGCAAAATCACGATGATAAAGGTATTATATGGCCAATCACAATTGCACCCTATGAAGTATCAATCATTGTTTTAAATTACGATAGGGAAGAGCAGAAGAAAATCGCTGATTCGATTTTTGATGCTTTGGGCTCAAAGGGTGTCGAGGTTGCAATCGACGACAGAATCGAATCAGCGGGGAAGAAATTTGCAGATGCTGATCTAATAGGTTTTCCTATTCAAGTAATTATAGGGTCACGAACAGCCTCAAGCGGCAATGTAGAAGTTAAGATTCGAGCTACAGGAGAGAGGCTGGAATACCCACTGGATAAAGCCGCAGAAAATATCTACGAGCTGGTACAGAAACTGCGTAGTGAAATTAGCCTGGAGGCGGTATAAAAGTGTCCTTCAGCGCCTCTTCTTCTTGTGGGGGAGGGCGTAGGGTGGGGGTGAAAAACAATATATGAACCAAGAATTGCCTAGGATAGCAGTTATTGTTCCAGCGCTAAATGAAGAGAGCCGCATAGGAGCCGTTCTAGAAGTTTTAACCAACGTGGCCCTTATTGAAGAGGTAATTGTGGTTGATGATGGATCAACCGATAGAACCTCTGAAGTTGCTAGGAAGTATGGAGCCAGAGTCTTAAGGCATGAAATAAATGGCGGTAAAGGTGCTGCCATGCAAACAGGTATAGAAGCTACGGATGCTGATATAATTGCTTTTATCGATGCCGATCTTGTAGGTCTAAAGCAAAAACATATCGAGGATCTGCTAAACCCATTGATAAATAGCAATGATATTATGATGACAGTCGGCAAATTTGAAGGGGGAAGGCTAAGGACGGACCTTGCGCAAAAGATTGTGCCGTTTATTTCAGGACAGCGTGCTCTAAAAAGAGACTTTTTATATGGTTTAGCAGATCTTAGAAATACTGGGTTTGGCGTAGAAATCGCAATTACACAACATGCTAAAAACAATGGCTTTAAAGTGAAAGAAGTTATTTTTGATGAAGCTGGCCAAGTAATGAAAGAAGAAAAGCTTGGCATAATTAAGGGTTTTAAATTTAGAATGAAGATGTATTTTGATATGCTAAAGCAAAGTATTAGGGGCAGAGCTATAAAAAACGCTAAAACTCCTTAATATAAAGAGCCTTGTGAGGGCATGCGGCAACGCAGTCTCCGCAGCCGTGGCATAACTTAAGATCGACTACCGCTGGCTCATCCTCATCAAGCTTAAACAAAGCTTTTGTTGGGCAAGCTCGGCGAGCCACACATTTCTTGCAAATTTTGCATTTGTTGTAATTAACACCTGCTTTTATCAAGCGTACATCACCTAAGACCCTGATCTTGCGAAAAGTCTCATACCGTTTAAAATAACAAGAACTGAAATTCCCGTATCCGCAAACACTGCCATCCACAACGTGGCAAATCCAAAAACCGCAAGAGCAATGAATGCAAACTTAACAATGATTGAAGCTGCAACATTTTGCTTAATAATCTTAAGCGCGCGCCTACTAAGCTGAATAATATACGGGACGTTTTTAAGGTCATCGGACATAAGAGCAATGTCGGATGTCTCAAGTGCAATATCCGAACCAATAGCACCCATTGCTATTCCCACGTTTGCGCGAGATATTGCCGGCGCGTCATTAACGCCATCACCAATCATTGCAACGGGGCCGTATTGGCTAATAATTTCTTCTATCGCATCAACCTTGTCTTTAGGTAGAAGGTCGGCTCGATAATCTCGAATTCCAACCTGAGACGCGATTTCCTTGGCAGTATCAGCATTGTCGCCGGTAAGCATAACAATATTTGAAATACCCATGTTATTGAGGCGATTTATTGTTTCTCTTGCACCTTCGCGAAGTTTATCGGCCACTGCAACAATACCCAGTAGCTTTTCATTGGTACCAACCAAAAATGTGGTTTTACCTTCCCTTTGAAGAGCAAATATCAAAGGGTCTACCTCTGGGTCAGCTAGATTGTTGTTTTGGAATAAACGCTGATTACCAACGTAATAGGTAATGCCATCGATATCTGCCTGAAGGCCAAGGCCAGGAAGGGACTTAAAATTATGAACGGCTGCAAATTCAGTGCCAATGTCTTTTGCATAATCAACAATAGCATCAGAAAGAGGGTGACCTGATTTTTGCTCAATTGAAGCAGTTATCTTAATAACATCAGCGTCGCTGTAGCCATTAAGTGGAATAACATCAGTAACTGAAAGACGGCCGCTGGTAAGGGTGCCGGTTTTGTCAAAGACAACCGCAGATAGATTGCCAACAGCTTCAAGATAAGCTCCGCCCTTAATAAGGATTCCGTTTCTAGATGCGGCGCCAATTGCTGACGTTATTGATACAGGTGTTGAAATAACCAAGGCACATGGGCAGGATATGACGAGAAGAACCAAAGCTCTATAAAACCAAGTAGCAAATGGCTGGCCAAATAGGGGAGGAAAAATAGCAATTAAGAATGCCGCGCAAATGACAGCTGGAGTATAATACCTTGAAAACCTATCTATGAACCGTTGTGAAGAAGCCTTTTTAGCTTGGGCATCTTCAACTAAGTGAATGATGTGAGAGAGCGTCGTATCCTTATAAAGCTTGCTGGTTTTGATTTCAAGGTAACCATCGAGATTTAATGTACCAGCGAAAACCTGCTCGCCAGGATTTTTTAATACTGGCAAAGATTCACCCGTAATTGGTGATTGGTTAACGGATGATTGACCAAATATGACCTCTCCATCTACAGGTATGCGTTCACCTGGCCTAACTATAACAATGTCGCCAATGCAAATATCTTCAACTGGCAAAACCTTAAAATCATGGCCGTGCTTAACAGTTGCTTCGTTGGGCGCAATCTCAAGAAGTCTATGTATTGCATGACGGGTTTTATCCATCGTATAGGCTTCAAGCATTGTGCCAAGCGAATATAAAAACATGACAGTAGCTGCTTCTATCCACTGACCAATGGCAATCGCTCCAATAACAGCTAACGTCATAAGAACATTCATATCAAAGACAAGCGATTTTAAGGAGAAGATGGAACTTTTAGCAGGTCGGTATCCTGCAATCAATATGGCAACTGATAATAGAGTAATGCTTATAAAGCTTTGGCCAGCAATAAATTCTACAAGGCCGCCAGCCGCCAGTGGGATAGCTGATGCAATAACTGTTAGCGACCTTTTGTTAGAAATCCAAAATGGCCTGGTTGAAGGTTTAGTTTTTTGTATATCCTCAAACTCTGCCCTGTAGCCGCTTGCACTTACAGCTTTCTTCAGGTTAGGGAGCGATATAACTTCCTCATGGTGATTGACAGTTAGCTTGGCTGTTTCATATACAAGCTCAGCTGAAACTACACCGGAGAGACCAGCTATTTTTTTCTGCAGTTTCATTGCACAATCAGGACAATCAAGGCCTTTAATTCTAAAGACCGACCTGCGCACATCTTCAGGCGAGCCTACCTCATAGCCAAAGCCTCTAATCTTAGAGAAGATATCGGCCGTTGAGCTGCTTCTTGGATCATATTTTATGTGGATGTTTGATGCGGCAAAATTAACTGATACATCTTTTACGCCAGGCATTTTTTGGATAGCTTTCTCAACTTTCATTGCACAATCAGGACAATCAAGGCCAGAAAGTATATATGTTTCTTCAATTGTGCGGGCAGCTTTTTTGCTATCTGAAAGCATAAAAATCACTTAAAACTATCTAAACTTGGCATTTTTAATGGCTCAGATAAATCTTCCTGTACATGCTCTACGCCTTGGCTAAGCAACTTGAAGATATGGTCATCATCAAGTGAGTAGTAGACCATATTGGCTGATTTGCGCCGCTTGATAAGCCTGTGATCTTTTAGTTTTCGTAGCTGATGGGATACAGCTGATTGGCTCATTTCAACGATATCTGCGATCTCGCACACGCAGAGTTCGCCATAGAGCAGGGCAAAGACAATTTTTAGCCTTGTTGGATCAGATAAAACCTTAAAGGTATCAGCAAGTCTTTCTGTTGCAGTACCAGGTATTAGATGCTGCTTTACCTTATCGATTTTTTCTCTATCTACGCGTCTCTCAGAGCAAATATCTTCAAAAGACATGTCACTTCTCCAGGCTATATGAATATATGTTCATATAGACAATTATATCGGAAATTTAAGCCTAGTCAATAACTATGTGAGAGGGCCAGTGATAAAAGCAGCTATTAGCAGCTTTTAAGACCTGGAGACCGAAAGCCCGAAGACAGGGGACGAAAGATGGGCAAAAGAACAGACCGGGGACGGGAGATGGACAAAAAAGCAGATCGGGGACGGGAGGCCGAAAAAAAACGACCACTGACCGCAGACCACCGCATTAGGCTCCTTCGGAGCCTGACCGCAGACCGCAGACCGCCGCTATGGGCTCCTTCGGAGCCCGACCGCCGACCGCAGACCGCCGACCGCCGCTAAA
>JASEIR010000091.1:8335-9320 GCA_030017355.1 Actinomycetota bacterium | reverse complement strand
ATTGTAAGCATGAGCATGCTTACAATACTCCAATCAGGTGTTGCAATTGCGGCTACTATAAAACTTACAACATAAGCTATGCGCCAATTCTTGCGCAATGTTTTGCGATCAACAATTCCAAGTTTAATCAAAAGCAAGACAACCAATGGGGCTTCAAACGCAACACCAAATGCCAGCACCATCAACGACACAAAACTGATGTAATCATCAGCTCTGTTTATGAAGCTAATTTGACCCATTCCCTGACTATACAGCCACTGAATTGCAGCTGGTAGCACCAAAAAGAACGAGAATGCTGCTCCGCCAATAAAAAGAATGACCATAAATGGCAGAAGTGTAAACAGATACCGCTTCTCATTTTTTTTCAACCCAGGAGCAAAAAAAGCAAGTATCTCGTAGATAATGAGGGGTGAAGTAATTATAAAGCCACCAATAACTGCCATCTTAAAACGAATTAAAAACATCTGCATGAAGCTAAATACTGTAAGTGGAGCTAGTTTTAAATGGCTAGGTAGCGGCCACTTAGCAAACTCAAGAAGCGGTTTGAAGAAAACATAGCAGATAGCTGTTCCAATAACAAGAGCAACTGCAGAAACTATAATTCTCTTGCGGAGCTCATCTAAGTGCTCCAAGAAAGTCATCTCGCGCTCGGTCACAAACAAGGCCTCCGAGAAGATATTGAGACAAGATCAGTTGGAATCATAGATCTTGCTATCACTTTCTGCAATCTCATTTGTAGAAGCAAGGGGCTCGATGAGGTCTTTTCGAACAGCGTCATGCAATCCCTGAGATGCCTGCTTGAACTCATTTATTGCCTTACTTATAGACTTTGCTATTTCAGGCAACCGCTTAGGTCCAAAAATAATTAAGGCAATAATCAATATAAATATTAGCTCAGATGGGCCAGCACCAAGAAACATTTTCTCCTCCTATTTCAGTGTAGCAACCGACCTGCATTAAGTCTAGTGGCTAACTATATGCTGGT
>JASEIR010000091.1:0-8325 GCA_030017355.1 Actinomycetota bacterium | reverse complement strand
GATGACGACTCCGTTGCCCTTTACTTTTATGATTTCAACCTTGTCCATTAAGCTTGTTAAAACGCTCATTCCTAAGTCTCTATCATATAATTGAGCGGCTGTTTTTTCGAGTGGTGTTACTTCCCTTAGTGAATATTTGATATCTAGTAGAAGCTTGTTAGCTGCAACGTATAAAAGGACATCAATGAGTTTTTCTTCATCCTCGGCCTGCTTGTGGAGATGTATGATGGCACTTGTGCATGCTTCAGAGATGGCGATTTTTATATCATCAACCGCCTCACTATCAAAGCCCAGAAGCCCGGCAAATGCTGCTGCAATAAGCCTTGCAATACTAACATATTCCGGCTTTGCTGGAATTTTTAACTCTATTGGCTGGTTTAAAACACTCACCTATTATCCTTTTAAGCTACTAATAGCCTCTTCTTCGGATGAAAAGATGGGGAATACCTTAACAAGACCAGTTATCCTGAAGATCTTTAGAATATTCTCTTGCGTTATAACTAAAGAAATCGACCCCTGATGCGATTTCACTCGCTTAAGTCCACCTACAAGCACACCTAAACCAGAGCTATCCATAAATTCTACTTTTTGCAAATCAATTACTATATTATACTTACCCTCATCGACCATATCAATTAGGCGACTTTTTAGCTTGGGTGCCGTGTATACATCAACCTCTCCCTCGAGAACAATGACACCGATACCATTTACTTCCTTGCTCTCAATTTTTAAATCCACGTATGACACCTCCAATTTTCTCTCAAGAACTTATACCACGCCAGCATTGACGCCAAACCATAAGCATATCGAGCTTCCAAGTCGCCATCTTTAATATATAATAGCTAGCTTGGTTACTTACTAGATTACCCCTCGGATATTTTTCCCTAAACAAGCGCTGGCTAAACAAAAATTTAAATTAAACAAAAACTTATTTAGTTCACTTATTTAATTCTTAAAATAAGAAAACGCATAACACAAGACCTTTGAATCCTTTAGATCAATATATTGGAAAACCACATTCTTGGCAAAAATCAGCGCTCTTTCTATCTGTATCTGCAAGGCTATTGGAGAAATACATAACACATCGTGGGTTTGAGCAATGCCTTAGGCCAAAGGTATGACCTAACTCGTGAACTGCCTCCTTTTCAACTCTTTGAAGAAAAAGCTGCTTGCCATTGGTTTTATCTGTTCCTGCACGCAAGCGGGACAGCGAGATTATTCCGCAGCACCCGCCAAGGATAGCCTGGCCAAAAATAAAGTTAAGGTTATTTGAGAAAATGTCCTCTTCAGTTACTGCAAGAACCTTTTTTGTGTTAGAAGGACTGACTGCTCTTACGCCATTCAACATTATGCTGGCATCATATTGGCCTCGAACAGGATTAAATGCGTTGTCTGGTATCTTAATGGCAGTGCCAAGCTTTGCAGGTAGATTAAACTTTTTCTCGATGATCTTTAAAATATATTGCAAAATTTCTTGATCGATGTTGCCTATTGGCAATACGTAAAGGTACTTCTTCTCTCCTTCGATATACTTGCTCTCCGCCTCGGAACCTGCTCCCAAACTCAAACTATAGCCCCCTAGCGATACCCGGCCTAGCGATACCTACTCATAATTTCAATAACCTCATCGTCAGTTGTTTGTTCAAAAACTTCGTAGAATTGCCCAACAGCAAAGAATAGCTCATGCACCTCAAGGCAAACAATTTCATCAACTTCCGTTCTTAGGCGTTCGCAAGTATCTACAGGAGCAACTGGGACTGCTAAGACAATTTTTTTAGGGTGCTGCTGCCTAACCGCGTTAATTGCTGCCAGCGCTGTATAGCCAGTTGCCAACCCGTCATCAACAATTATCACAACTCGATTTTGGAGCTCAATTGGAGCCCGGTCGCCAAGGTAAAGCTTTTGCCTTCGGTTGATCTCATCCATTTGCCTTTTAGCCTCTTCAGCTATATAAGACTCTGGTACTCCAAGCTCCCGAACAAGCGACCTATTTATCATTGGCTCGCCCCTTGCAATTGCGCCTATAGCAAGCTCTGGATTGCCAGGTGCTCCTATCTTTCGCGGGATTATGAGATCAAGCTGCAAGCCCAGAACTCTTGCAACCTGATCGCCAACAACAACACCCCCTCTTGGTATAGCAAGTACTACTGCATCGGTTTCTCTGTATGCCTCTAACCTGCGAGCTAATTGGCGTCCAGCATCAACGCGATCTGTAAACATTTAAACCACCGACCATAGCAAACAAAGGCAGCCTCCAATACATCAAAGCTAACATAGTAATACCATTTTATCAAAAAAGCAGCAGGCTACTAGCCTGCTGCTTTAATAAATAACAGTCAATGACTATGCCATCTTCCCGCGTTCAATCAATTCCCTGACTTTCTGGCCGCCCTTGTGGCCAATCTCCTCGTAAAATTCATGTCCGTATTTCTGTTTTACTACGTTTCCGCCTTTCTTTCCGCCCTTATGACCAATCTCCTCATAAAATCCGCGCCCATACTTTTCTGATGTTGTCTCGCCGCCTTTTTCACCGATTTTTTCATAGAACTCATGTCCATATTTTTTCGAGGTGGCCTCGCCGCCTTTGCGCCCAGCCTCGCTGACCGTCATCTTGCCTTTCTGCTCTGCCATTTATTTCGCCCCCTTTCAATTATTTGATACCCGCGGTTACTTCATCTAAACTTTACAGCGCGCTAGAACAAGCGTTGCCCGGAGATGCCGCACTCGAGTGTGGAAAATGAAAGTACATCCATGCCACTGGACTACTTTAAAATAACTCTTAAGCTAGCGAAGCCATTGTTCATTTGAGCCGACATCTGAGCACACCTGAGGCTACCCCGAGTGTAGCAGCGGCGGCAAAATCATTAAACGAGGCGTAGCCCAGGTCGCGCAAATGGAGGCGAAAAGAACATGGCGAGCTGGTTGTGTTGCTTCCACCTCTCAACCAACAAGCAAAAGGGCAGCCCAAGCCACCCTTTTACTACGAAACAAAAGCATATATTATTCCGCCTGCGAGAATACAAGAACCTTTTACCTGGCGGCTTTCTTTCCTTCCTCAATCAATCGCTTAACCTTCTGACCGCCCTTGTGGCCGATCTCCTCATAGAACTCATGCCCATATTTTTGCTTTGTGGTCTGTCCGCCCTTCTTTCCGCCCTTGTGACCTATTTCCTCGTAAAATTCTGGGCCGTACTTCTTTGAGGTGGTCTCGCCACCTTTGCGCCCAGCCTCGCTGACCGTCATCTTGCCTTTCTGCTGCGCCATTTATTTCGCCCCCCTTTCGCGACATTCATACCCCGCTTTTTAGAGTTTAAACATTTACTTACCAGTACAAACCTGGTGGTAGGAGTATAAGAAAGTAGACGTCAATTTGGTGCATCTTAACGTAGACTCCAATATAATACGGGGAAGACTGGAGGAGATCGCTGATGAAAATTATGGTAATAGGCAACGTGGGATTTGATCTGATGGCCCCGTATTTGCGCAAACGCGGAATCAAAACATTACTTATTGCTACCACATCTCAACCCCTCAATATGGAATATGCAGATAAAGCATATCCTTTTTATTCTGATACGGATTACATGACTCTTGTTGAGCTTGCACTAAAAGAAAAAGTCGATGCGGTCATCTCAATTGCAGGCCCAGATATCGCAAATCTTCGAGATGGCTATGTTAAAGACATCCTTGAGAAAAAATTCGGAATACCTGTTTTGGCAAATCCACTTGAGTCCGTAAAAATTGCTGTTAATAAAGAAAAAACCAAATGGTTTTTGAAGCAGCATAAGTTTCCAGTAACTGAAGGCCAAGTCGTACATTCTGCCTTTGAGGCTTTTAAGTTTGCTGACAGATATGGTTACCCTCTGGTTTTAAAACAAATAGACCAAGCTGGCGGCACTGGGATGAGAATTGCAAAAAACCAAGCAGATTTGAAAAAAGCCTTTACTAAATCAAACAGATTACTTGTTGAAAAATACACAGCGGGACCAGAATTTTCGGTCGAGGTATTAAATTATGGGGGCAAAACGCTGCCACTCCTGCCGGTTTTTAAAGGATATACAAATCATCAATGTCTACATCCCATGGAAAGAGTAAAGCTGGCACCAGCCCCTTTAGCGGAAACTAATATTGCAAAACTGCGTGCCCTCGCAAGAGATGTTATCCGCACTCTAGACATTCAGCCGACTGGTGACATCGATATAGTATGGTCAGAAGATGGTCCTAGAATCCTTGAAATAAATCCAAGGTTTGGTGGAGTAACTGCTCTGTCCATGGCGGCAAGTGGAATCATTTCTTATCACGCCATAGTCGACATGCTGCTTAACAGATGGACATCAACCAATTATCGCTTTGACAGGCATTATGCTGCTGATATGCCCATTTTCAAAGACATGGCGATTGAGAACGTGAAAAGGCTTCTTGTTGTAGACGGTGTTTTTAGAGTAAAACTGCAAAAACTAAGCCAGACAACTGGAAGAATCGCGATAAAAGCTAAGACAATGAATGAACTTCTTGACGCTGCTAAACAAATAGCAGATATTTGTGATTGCCCTAGCTGTTACTTAGAACTTAGAGAGCTAGCGCCTGAAAGACTAAAAGTGGCAGCTGCTTAAGCAGCTGCCACCTACATAAATGCCCCATATAATGATGAATTAAACTCGAAATAATTAACGGGCTGCTTGCTTGCCACGCTCGATAAGCTCCTTAACTTTTTGACCACCCTTATGTCCAATTTCCTCGTAGAATTCGCGTCCATATTTCTTAGCAGTCGTTTTTCCACCCTTGCGACCCGCCTCGCTGACAGTCATTTTGCCTTTTTCTCTCGCCATCTACGTCACCTCCTTTAGGACTAGCCGTTGGCATTTATTTTGTACCCCGTGCACACACCTCCTAAACTACAAATGCTGTGGCAATTACACTAAATTGAAAAAATCTTCCTATCATCTTTCAGCCATTTTCCCTTTTTCTATAAGAGCCTTTACTTTCTGTCCTCCTTTGTGCCCAATCTCCTCATAGAAACCATGCCCATATTTTTTCTTTGTTGTCTGACCTCCCTTTGGCCCTCCGATCTTTCCGCCTTTCTCGCCTATTTCCTCGTAAAATTCGCGCCCGTATTTTTTCGCAGTGGTTTCACCGCCTCTGCGTCCAGCCTCGCTTACAGTCATCCTCCCTTTTTCTGGCACCTATCTCACCTCCTCATAGAATGCTAATATTGTATTTGCCCCATAAAAAAGAGGACAACTCTTCGGAGTTGCCCCCATTAATTATTAAATTGATCGGTATCAAAGCTATGCCCTCTTCTTGCCTTCCTCAATTAATCTTTTTACTTTCTGGCCACCTTTATGGCCAATCTCTTCGTAGAACTCAGGACCGTATTTCTTTGAGGTAGTCTGCCCACCTTTCTTGCCGATCTCCTCATAAAACTCAGGACCATACCGCTTTGAGGTGGTTTCGCCGCCTTTACGACCGGCTTCACTCACCGTCATTTTGCCTTTTTGCTCCGCCAAAGCTTTTCACCTCCAATCATAAAGCTAGCTTCAATTTAGGACCGTATTTACTTTTACCCCTAAAATCCAACAATCAATCGCCGAATTAACAAAATTCTCACCTTTAGACTGTTACCCACTTTATTAATGTTTAAACATCAGCTAACCAGCTCTGCGCCCAAGCCTACGGGCAACATAGTTGATAATATCTTCAGCTACATTGCGCCCAGTGGCCTCCATGACACCAGCCCACGCCGGCGCCCCATTGACTTCAAGAATATAGTCCCTTTCAGGGCCTTCAATAATATCAACACCGGTATAATCAAGACCTAATATTCTGCTAGCTTGCACAGCCATCTTTCGCTGGCTATTGGTTAGCCTACAGACTGTTGGTTCTGCACCCGCCCTTATGTTGGTTTTCCAGCGTCCCACCTTAGCAACGCGATATATTGAGGCAACAACTTCTTCCCCAACAACGAAAGCTCGAATATCTCGCCCTGGATTGGGGATATATTCCTGAAGGCAAATGCACTTAAATTCGCTCAAAAGCCGTTTTATTCTACCCATCGCATCTCTTTCGGAACTCTTAACTCTAATTACTCCATACCCTTGAAAACCATAGAGAGGTTTAGCTATGACATCCTTATGTTTTTCAATAAACTCCTCTGCACTAGCAAGCCTCTGGATTACGAGACTTGTTGGAACTGGAAAACCCTTCTCTTGGAGGATATAGCTTGTTAAGAATTTACTCTCGGCAATTTGAATAGCTGCCGGCGAATTAACAAGTAATACACCTGCTTTATTCAATTCCTCAAAAACCTCAAATTGGAAATCCGGCTCGCCGCTAAAATTCAACCCCCTTATTACCAAGACATCAAAGTTTGTTAATTTCTCCTTGCCAACACTAATCTCTCGCGTGTCGCCTATCCGCACTGTGAATTGAATCGGGTCTACAACTTGTGCTTCCCCAACGTTATTGGCAGCCTCAAGAAGCTCCTGGCTGGTTGGATCTTCACTAAAGCGTCCAGTTACTATACCGATTTTTAACAAAGAACCTCCCTTGATATCTGTTAAAATACGCATGTAAAGGCATGGAAGATTTTACCCGCCTGATTAATGGTATAACCAGTACAGCGTCAAAGAGATTTGACGCTGCATTGGAGAATCGAAAATAGAAAATAGAGAATAGATTGAAATTGATCAATCTATCTGCGACAGAACCCTTGGGGTGATGTAATTCTGAACGAGCGGCTTGGGACCACCGCTAAGCTATATATAGGAACCTCTGGCTGGAGCTATAAGCACTGGATGGATATCTTTTACCCATCTGACTTACCTCAGTCTAAATGGCTTAAATTTTATGCAGGCAGGTTTTCAACAGTTGAAATAAATCGCTCTTTTTATAGACTTCCAAGCAAGGATACCTTTGAAGCGTGGAAAAAAGAAACACCTGAGGAATTTATGTTTGCCGTTAAGGCCAGCCGCTATATAACACATTTAAAAAAATTAAAGGGAACTGAAGAGGCTGTAGAAAAGCTCCTAGAGAATGCTAGAGGCTTAGGCAGAAAGCTTGGGCCTATTTTGTTCCAACTCCCATCCAACTGGCATGCAAATATCAGTCGGCTGGAAGACTTCATCCGGCTATTGCCAAGCCATTATAGCTATGCCTTTGAATTTCGTCATGGGTCCTGGTTCCAAGAGGGTGTTTATGAATTATTAAGGAGTAAAAACATTGCTCTTGCTATAACCGATTCACCTAATTGGCCAACATCCTTTGAGGTTACCGCCTCGTTTACATTTATCAGATTACACGGGGGAAGGATTCTGTACGCATCTAAATATTCAGACGCTGAACTATCGAAATGGGCTAAGATAATCAAAGATCTTCTAAGCCGTGACCTAGCCGTGTTTGTCTATTTCAACAACGATGCGTATGGGTACGCTGTTCAAAATGCGCTAGAGTTAAAACACCTTCTCTCAATATAATGACGGAGTCGGCGGTCACTCTGGAATGGTATCAATCGAAGCAAAGCGCTGCTCATGCAAAGGTATGATAATATCAGCCATTTTCTTAACTCTTAATACCTGCTCATAAGCTTCATCTGCATTAACGTGGATTCCAGGCGCAATTACATCCATCCCCATACCTCTAACCTGCGCCGGCGGGTTAAAGTTCTCATCGATAAGACAAAAACCAGTTATAGCGGCCAGGCCTGCGGTTGTATTAACTAATACCGTAAGCGAGCCGAGGGTATGAGATGGTGTATGAACCACTCGAATACCGTCTGCAATCTCTAGTTCCTCATCTTTTACAACAATTATCTTTCCAGCTGACTCAACATCCTCGATATAACTTTCGTCATACCTAAAATCAAGCGGTCGTGGATTATGTATCCGCTCTAGTTCCAATTCATGGGCATAAAACACAGCATTGGTACACTTTATATCATTCTCACAGTGGTCGTTATGGAGGTGAGTATGGATGACTATATCTATATCGGCTGGTGTTAGATTCCATTTAGCTAGGCCTTGCTCAAAAGTATAGATTTTTCCGCCAATTGCTTCTTCTCTATCTTTTGCAGCAAGAACACTCATCAACCCTGTATCAACAAGGATTTTTTTATCCCCACCTTCCAAATACCACACATACACAGGTAGGTGGAACTCAACACCATAGTTAAACTGATAAGTCATATATCCTTTATCAATAACCTTACTACCAACTACAATAGGATGAATTTTGTATGTAGTCATCGCCTCTCCTACTTCCCAGTGTCAGTGTTGCCTCTCCTACTTCCTAGTGTCAGTGTTATCTGTTGTTAACGAATTACTTTCCTTC
>JASEIR010000090.1 GCA_030017355.1 Actinomycetota bacterium | reverse complement strand
GGGGAGGGGCTAGGGGAGGGTGATAATTTTGAATTTTTAATTGAAATTTTGAATTTTTAATTTTGAATTTTGAATTTATTTGACTGCGGTCGTTTTTACTCTGGACCCTGGTTTTAACAATCGAAAAGAAAAGAATGGGTTGCTGGTTCCAGGTTATTGTGTGATAATTAAATTTAATAATCTAGAAGTCGCCAGCACGAGTCGTGGCGTTTAGTTGATATATCAGCAGGGAAAGAATCCTAGAAGATGAATGATTCATAGCTTAAAAGGAAGGATGAGTAATGAAAATAGTATTAGTGCAACCCGCTCGTGCGCAATCATATATTGGGTTTCATCACATTGCAATCACCGAGCCGCTTGGCCTAGAGGCAATTGCGGGTGCAATTAAGGCAAAAGCAAATGGGCGGCATGAGGTAGTTTTATGTGATATGAGATTTGATTTGGACCTTGAGAGATTTCTTCGTAAAACAAAGCCAGATGCAATTGGAGTTGCAGTTCCCTTTACAATGGTTGTTTATGCGGCCCAAGAGGCACTCAAAATTGCTAGAGAAACCTTACCAGGCGCATTTCTTTTTGTTGGCGGCCATCACGCTACTCTTAATCCATCTGATTTCTTGAACCGATGCGATGCAGTTGTTATTGGCGAAGGGGAAGAGGTTACGCCTGAGCTTATGGACAGGGTTGAATCTGGCGATGAGTATGAAACGCTACCAGGCTTGATGCTTTTAAGGAATGGCGAGCCTTTTTCCACAGGTGAGCGCCCGCTAATCAAAGACCTTGATACTTTGCCGTTTATGGACCGCTCTTTGATAGAGCCTTACTTTGAAAGGTATTTCTTCCGCAATATGTCGCCGGTTACCATGGTAGAGACTGCGCGAGGCTGCCCGCACCGCTGCACTTTCTGCTCAGTTTGGAAGTTTAACCGAGGGCGTTATCGCCAAAAGAGCCCCGAGAGGGTTCTTGAGGAACTTAAGCAAACCAAAACCGATGACGTTCTTTTTGCTGATGATAATTTTATGAGCAACGTACCGCGTGTGGAGCGCATCTATGAGCTCATCAAGGAGGCCGGCCTAAAGAAGAGCTTTGGCTGCCAGGCTCGTACTGATACAATAGCTAAGCATCCTGATATGATAAAACGCTGGCGAAGCATTGGATTAAAATGGGTCCTAATAGGCTTTGAGAGTTTCAACGAGGAGAGGCTTGCCGCAATGAATAAGAGAGTCAACGTTGAAACAAACGAGGAAGCTGTAAGGATTCTTCAGGAAAACGGATTAGAGATTCAGGCAGCATTTATAGTTGATCCAACATACACTAAAAGCGAGTTTCAATCACTTCGCAAGTATATAAGACGTCTTAAACTTAAGTCATGCCAGATAACTGTTCTTACGCCTCTTCCTGGGACCGATTTCTTTAAGGAAAAATGGGCAGAGCTAACAAGCAAGAATTATGAGCTATTTGATTTCTTTCATGCAGTGTTGCCAACGCGTTTACCACTCGAGCAGTTCTATGCTGAGTTTTGCAAACTTTACAGGAGAATAGCGGTTACGCCAAATATTTTACACGTGTTTAAATCGCCGTCTAATTTCACACCCAGCAGCATTAAGCACGGCATACAGATGTTTAATAACATGCTGAGGCCGAAGAGTTATATTAAGGGGCATCTCCAGCGGTAAATCTAACCGTTTTTGGGTAAGAAATAGTTCGGGGGGATTTATATGCGGCTGCAAACTCGTGTTGGAAGCGTTGGAAGCGACATCCGAAGGTTTACGCTTGAGCAAACCCTCAATGCTGCGATCAAGCTAATCAGTTCTGCTTCTGATAAAAGCTTGATTAGGCTGACGTATATCCTAGAGCGGTTTGCTCCATCTACAACCGATGCTAACTCGGTCCGCATTGTCCGCGAGGCTTTTCGGACTGGGCATCCATCAGTTGTTCTAGCTCAGAAGGTTGCCAGAAACTTAAGCAGCAATTACCGTCGTGGCCTAGCCAACTTTATCGTGCGCTCGACATTTTTTGACTCCAAAAAACGTCTAGCGTACACAGAAAAGTACGGCATATCCCCACCGTTTACCATTTTGATAAGCCCAACTATGCGCTGTAATTTAAGATGTGATGGTTGTTTTGCTGGTGAGTATAGTGAAAAGGATGACCTGCCGGCGGAGATTGTGCAACGGATAATCAACGAAGGTCAGGAAATCGGTGTGGGCTTTTATACGATTCTTGGGGGAGAACCCTTCCTGTACAAGCCGTTGTTTGACATCATCGAGAAGAACCCAACAACTATATTTCAAATATTTACAAACGCGACAATGGTAAATGAGAAGGTTGTTGATAAGCTTGCTAGCCTAGGAAATGCGGTTCTTGTTCTAAGTATAGAAGGGCTTGAGAAAGAGACAAATGAAAGACGAGGCGATGGAGTCTTTGATAAGGTTATGCGAGCGGCTGATTTGCTTCGCGAATCCGGTGCTCCATTTATGTTTTCTGTTACTCCAACCAGAAAGAACACCGAAGTTGCGGTATCTGATGAGTTTATCGATCTTATGATAGAAAAAGGTGCATTTCTTGGGTGGTACTTTAGCTATATGCCGGTTGGTCGAGACCCTGATCTATCCCTTATGCCAACGCCTGAGCAAAGGGACTATATTCGAAGAAGGGTGTCTAAAATCCGCTCAACAAAGCCTATTTTGCTTATTGACTTTTGGGGTGATGGTGCTCTTACCAGCGGATGTCTTGCAGGCGGGCGTCAATTTATCCACATATCAAACCGCGGCGATGTTGAGCCCTGTATTTTCTGCCATGTCGCAACGCATAATATAAAGGAGACGTCATTGGTTGAAGCGCTTAACTCGGATTTCTTTAAAGCAATTAGAAAAGCGCAGCCTTTCGGCAAAACCCATATTCGGCCATGTCCACTGATAGATTATCCTGGTGCAATGGCCGGGTTGGCAAAAAGATTTGGCGCATACCCAACACATCCTGGTGCTGATAGGATATTAAATGATTTCATTCCGGAGTTAAAAGAATACGCTGAAAATGTAAAGCGTGTCTACGAAGGGGTGTGGGAGAAAGAATATCAGTGGTACGAGCAGTGGGTTAATCGATAAATCAGGGTCCAGGGACAAATAATTCAAAATGCAAAGTGAAAAATTAAATAACGACCGCAGACCGCAGACGGGAGACCGGGGACGGGAGACCGTCTGCGGTCTGCGGTCTGCGGTCGTTAACCGACTCACCCATCCAACCCGCCTTTATTTCTTTTATCGAGCAGTCAAAAGGGGTACTAATGCATAAACAAGCATTAGTTGGGTGATATTTTTGGCAATCACTATTCCGCAGATTGGCCTTCGCATAGCAGCATCGCGACGATATAGAAAAAGATACCGAGAGATTGTAAGCGCCCTGCTTCGTCATGGCTTTGGCTTTCTAGTTACTCAGCTTGGCCTAAGCAGATACATCCCATTCCAGCTTGGGCTTTTTGGCCATCCCAAACGAGTTGAACCCTACACTCAGGCCGAGCATGTTAGAATGGTTTTCGAGGATTTGGGCACCACCTTTATTAAGATAGGGCAAATTCTTAGCACACGGCAAGACTTACTACCACCCGAATATATCCAGGAGCTTGAGAAGCTCTTAGACCAAGTGCCGCCTGTTGATACCAAACTTATTCTTGATGCCATTCATAAAGAATTGGGTCGCAGTGCGGAAGACATTTTTTCCTATTTTGACCCAACACCTTTGGCAAGCGCATCCATTGGGCAAGTGCATGCCGCTAGACTTAAAACTGGCGAAGATGTTGTTGTTAAGGTAAAGCGGCCGGGTGTTTATGAGCAGGTAGCCATAGACCTTGATATTATTTTCCAGCTGGCGAATCTCGCTAGCAGAAGGCTGCCAATAGGCCGTCTTTATGATATAGAAGGGATTGCAAGAGAATTTGCCCAAACACTTCTTCGTGAACTGGATTATGTGCAGGAAGGAAGAAACGCCGACCGATTTCGCGAAAATTTTAGCGGCGATGAGACAATCTACATACCTCGCGTTTTTTGGGATTACACCACAAACGGCGTGATTGTGTTAGAGCGCTTGTACGGCATAAGAATCACCGATAAAGCTAGTATTGAACTTGCTGGTATAGATCCAAAAATAGTTGCAGAGAGAAGCACCAATGCCCTGCTTAAGGAGATATTTATACATGGATTTTTCCATGCTGACCCGCACCCTGCAAATTTCTTTGTTATGAGCGATGGGGCAGTTGGAATTGTCGATTTTGGAATGATTGGCTTTGTCGATCAAGATACTAAAGCTGGTCTTGTTGCATTATCGGTTGCTGTATCTGAGCAAGACTTAGATGCAATCATTGATTCTTATGTTGACCTAGGAATTATTGGCCGAATTGAAAACTATATCGAGCTGAGAAATGATATAAGAATGCTCATTGCCCAGTACTATGGACTCTCCATTGAGCAAATTGATATACGGAGTACTCTTTTAAATATCACCTCCTTTGTTAGGCGCCATAGCTTGCGAATGCCAGCAAATCTTGCGCTCCTTACCAAGACAGTTTCAATGCAGGAAAGTCTTGTTATGCATCTTGATCCCACGTTTAAATTTACTGAGGCAATAATTCCTTATGCTAGGCAGGCATGGGAAGATACCTTTTCACCCCATGCTTTGGCAAAGAGAGCATGGAAATCATTATCTCAGGTTGCTTATGCTGGAGTTAAGCTTCCTGAGCAATTAAGGCGCATTATTAGTCAGCTAGCCAGAGGCGAGTTTGCCGTGGTAACAAAGCAACCCAGGCTAGACGAGGAACTAAATCGAATCAATTCTATGGTTAATCATCTTATATTTGGCATATTAACATCAGCAATAATTGTTTCTATCAGTCTTTT
The DNA here is from genome assembly GCA_030017355.1 of Actinomycetota bacterium. Lineage (GTDB taxonomy): Bacteria > Actinomycetota > Aquicultoria > Aquicultorales > Aquicultoraceae > JASEIR01. The sequence continues at coordinate 4,448 of JASEIR010000090.1, read as the reverse complement.
ATTGTCGTTTGTGCGAGCTCCAAGGCTTGGCAGAAGACAAAGCAGGTTAGAAGAAGAACCATAGCTTTTCAAGACCTTATTATATTTGCGCTACTATTGTCGGTTTGCAGCAAATTGCCTATCTTAAGGGAATTTGCAATAATAAGCAGATTGGCTATAAATGCTAGCGCTGCTGCAGTAATGGGTGTTAAGAAACCCGCGGTGGCAGCTGCAACTGCTATAACGCTTAAACCTAGCGAAATCCATAGATTTTGCTTATTAGCTTCAACAGTTCTTCTGGACAGCTTAACGAGGTCAGATATACCTGTTAATTTTCGGTTAAGTACAATGGCGTCGATTAAATCAGAATCAACGCCATCGTTGCCCAGAGAAATTCGTAGGTCTGCTTGGGTTAGGGCGGAATAATCACTAATTCCGTCACTAACCATGCCAGTTGGCGATGTTCTTTGCAATTTTTCGATTGGTTCAAATTTGTCTTCCTTAAGAACATCGGCGTATACAGATTCAATTCCAATTCGTCTTCCGATACTGCTTACGGTTCTTTTATCATCGCTGGATAGAATATGAAGTGATATTCCAAAGTCTTTTAACTGGCTAATTGCTTCATGCGTGCTTGTCTTTATCTCATCGGCAAGACCGATGATTCCCAGTGCGCGTTGCCGGTTGGCAACAAAAACAACTGTTTGCCCTTGCCTTCGACATTCGCTAGCATCGTTTCTAAGCTTTTCATTGATAAAAATAATTTTACTTTCTATATATCTTTCCGATCCAATATGGATAAGCTCTCCATCCATCTTGCCGTTAATGCCCTCTGCTTCTACCTTAAAGTTAACGCAGATAGGGAGCTTGTAATTGCTGACAGCTTGGGTAATAGCGCGTGCAATAGGATGATGTGAGAAAGACTCGGCACCTGCTGCTTTTAGTAAGACCTCGCTGGGTGATATCTCTGGTGAAGCTGGATATATGTTGCTAATCGCAAATTTGCCGTTGGTGATAACGCCAGTTTTACCCAGAACAAGATTCTTTATTGAATTAGCTCTCTCTAGAATGCCAATATCGCGAACTAAGATTCCTTGTCTTAAAGCTGCATCCAAAAAGAAGCTGGTAGAAAGCGAACTCTTAAAACCCAGGCAACATGCGCATCCTGCTATTAAAACAGCAATTAAGCTAATTAGAGAAGTAACCAATGAGCTGCTGGTTATGTACCAATTTGCCAAATTAAAAAGTGCTATGATAAGTAGAAATGGAATATAAAACGCTGCAATTCGATCAACCCGGTCCTGAAAATAGGCTTTGCTAGATCGGGCGCCCTCAATTATCCTGATGATTTTTTTCACTATTGTCTCGTTTTTGGTGGTTTGGGCAGAAATAGCTAGGTTTGATCCCATGTTTAGGGTGCCGGCTATAACTTTATCATTAGCCGTTTTACTAATTGGGCTTATTTCGCCTGACAATGCTGATTCATCTATTACAGAAGACCCTTCGACAATAACTCCATCAATAGGCACTCGCTCTCCAGGTCTTACAAGGATATGCATGCCAGGCTCAATATCATCTGTCGGGATAGCCTCAATGGAAGCAGCTTTTATGAGCCATGCCTGATCAGGAAGAAGTGAGTTAAACCAGTTTGAGGCATCTGTTAATCTTCGTTTTGCAAGGTTCTCGAAGCTTCTTCCAGCAATTGCAATTGTGGTGATCATAGCAGCTGCTGCAAAATACACGGGGCCGGCCTTTGCAAATGTTGCATAAATGCTGTAAAAGTAGGCGGTAAGTGAGCTTACAGATAGCAGAGCGTCAGATGTTATGCGCCAGGCTTGGATGCTTTTCAGAGCATCGCGAAGGATTGACCAGCCCAGTAGAAACTGAACTGGCGTGGTAAATGCAAGAGCTATGTACTCGTATATGGCCACATTCCTACTAATAGTGCCTCTTGAATAAGCAGGGTAAAGCACAACAAGGTCGATTAGCATGACCAGCGCCGTAAGCATGCCTGCAATGGAAAGGCTCATAAAAGGAGACCTATATTTTCTCTTGAAAGATTTCCTTGAATCACCTTTTGACAGGTATGCGGTATATCCAAGTGCAGAAATCTCGAGGGCAATATCTTCTTCCTTAATCTGTGATGGATCGTAATAAATGCGGGCCGAGTTCGAAATATAGTTAACATTAACATCGATTATGCCTGGCAATTTCATTAAGCATGCCTTGATAAGAAGCGCGCATGATGGGCAATACATACCATCGATAGTTGCAACAATTAGATGCTGGTTTGAAATACTTTCTTTTGGCCAGCTAACTCGATGTTGGTATGCTCTACTTTCTTTAATTAAATCAAGGCCTCTTTTGTTAGCAATCTCGTAAACTTTCAAACACTCCTGGCTACAGAAACGCTTGCTTCTATCGTCGCTTATGTATGTTTTTCCAATGATTGGTAGAGCGCAAAGGTGGCATTCTGATGCCTTGCTTATGCTAAGACTTCTCATAAACCCCCCTTTTCCACCATTGTGTATATGCCCGTTTAGCAAGAAGTTAAATCAGGGAATCGGTTGTTGCTTATGAAGTGCAGTCAAGAGAAAGCAGCAGGGCGGGGAATCCTCAATCACGCAAAAGCTGCCAATCTGGAATTGCCTCGGGGGTTGCCAAAATCAACGGGATAATTTCCTTAATATCATCAATAATAAAATCGGGGTCGCTATCTTTTATTTGCATTCCTCGAAAACCATAAGTTGCGCCAACTGTTATAGTTCCTGCATTTTTACCAGCAAGTATATCAACATCTGTGTCACCCACCATGACAGCGCCTTCTGGCTCGACATTTAAAAAATTAAGTGCTTTTAGCACTGGCTCTGGGTGAGGTTTTAAATTTTCTACATCCTCTAAGGCAACAACATAATCCATATAGCTAATTAAATTGGTTATCTCTAAAGTCCTAAGCGATGTTTCTCTTTGCCGGGTTGTAACTGTGGCAATTTTTAGGTCGGCAGATTTTAATGCCTGTAGAACCTCACCTGTGCCAGGGTATGTCTTTGCAAGCTTTAAGTGATTTGCCTGGAATAAACGGTGCTCTACGCAAAGCTCATCTACATTTGCAAGGCCAGATAAAAGTTTGTAGCAATACTCAAGTGGTTTTCCGACCAACTTGGATATTTCATGGCGGCTTGGAGGCTGTATGCCATGACTACTTAAGGTATTCTCAAATGCTTGAAATATGAACTCCGATGTATCAAGTAGCGTTCCATCGAGATCAAATAAAGCTGCTTTAAACTTTCGCATAAGAGGTATTATATCAAGAAAAACACAAGCGTAATATACATGAAGCAAATAAAAACATCTTCTAAGATATCTATGAGGAGGAAGACATGAACCAGAAAACAACGGATCAAGAGATAAATGTGCTAGGTTTTGCTGGAAGTCTTAGAAAAGGCTCATATAATAGAGCAGCGCTTAGAGTCACAAAGAAACTTGCGCCTGAGGGGATGAATATCGAAATATTTGAGCTAGACAATATTCCACTTTACAACGGCGATGTGGAAGCACGAGGTTTTCCAGCATCAGTACAATTATTTAAAGACAAAATACAAGCAGCGGATGCACTTTTAATAGTAACACCAGAATATAACTACTCAATCTCAGGAGTTTTGAAAAATGCGATCGATTGGGCGTCGCGCCCTCCAACCCAAACGCCCCTCATTGGAAAGCCGGTAGCTATCATGGGAGCAACAGTGGGAGGATTTGGAACAGTAAGGGCCCAATTAGTCCTTCGCCAAATTCTTTTCTCAGTCAAGTGCCTTGTGCTTGTGCATCCCGAAGTCTACATCTCGCGAGCACAGCAAAAGTTCGATGAAGAAGGAAATCTTATTGATGAAGAAACTGCTGTGCAGATAAAAAATCTGCTAGTCGCGCTTTACGAATGGGCGCTGTTGTTTAAAATTAGCAAAGCACGACGGACTGCTGCTTAACATGCAGCTTGATTTGGAAGTTTTTGATCAGCTAATCGTTTAACTGGCTAATTAGTTTAATTGGCTAGCTAGCCAAGCAGCTAATCAGCTGGATATCCTAACTCGCTAAGCTTTGCCCTAATACCGTTCTCATTAATCTTATCTGAATCGTAACTTACTGTGACCTTCTTGGATTGAGGGTCAACTACAACATCCTCTATGCCCTCGATTGTCTTCAACCCGCCGGTTATAGTCATTGCACAATGCATACATGATATAGCAGGTGAAGTAAGAGTTGCTGTTACTTTTGGCATATTTATCGTCCTCCCTAGTTTGCTCTGTTTAGTTTTCACTCTGTTTTCCTTACAGTCTACCATATACTAGGCAGAATTTTTCAAGTCTCAGTGATTTTGCATTTTATCCTCTGTCATCCCCTCGACTTTGCTCGGGACAGGCCCGAAGGGCCGTAAGGCCCTGAGGGATCTAAATCGTATTTTCTAAATTTTTAAG
>JASEIR010000008.1:383-30980 GCA_030017355.1 Actinomycetota bacterium | reverse complement strand
TGGTCGTAGACCTATCCTCTGTTAACCTAATCGATAGCTCTGGAATTGGGTTATTAATGTCATACCACGCTAAGTTTGGGAAAGCAGGAATCTGCATGGCTCTTGTAGTTAACCAGAATAATTATCTCATTAAGAAGCTAAACATTCTTGGTGTCTTTGAAAACGTTGGCCTTAAAGCCTTCGATACTCTTGAGGAAGCAATCTCTGAGGTAACGGCTCAGTAGCGTGGCGTGGCATGGTATGATTTATGGCATTATCCTTGGAAAGAGGCTCCCCTAGGATTAAGGACCCCTTCGCTAGGTGTTCTTGACCGATAATAAAAAGAGCACTGCAGCCATTTTCTGAAGTGCTAAACTATGTGCGGTGCTAAACTATGGTGCGCCCGAGGCGATTCGAACGCCTGACCTTTGGTTCCGGAGACCAACGCTCTATCCCCTGAGCTACGGGCGCATTATAGATATTAGAAACTAGAACGGCCCTTCGGCCCTCACTGGAGACTAGATAAAAATATGTAAATCTATCTCCAACTTCCAAAAGATGCACGGATCGTGATCCGTGCATTAAGATTATAACATATCTGGTGCCTCGCCAGTGGTCTCCTCTTGTGCCCTTCTTTCACGCATACGTTTAGCAGCATCCGCACGTTCGGTTGGAAACATGGGTTCGTTAGGTGGGACGTAGGCCTTTCCCTCCTCAATTGCCTCCATAAAATCTTCAGATACTAAATCCTCATCCGCTGGCAATACCTCCAAGTCCTCAAATTCCTCTTCCTCTTCTGGAAAACCAAGCAGTGATTCCGCCGTGAAGCCGGATAAGAGTACTTGAAGGTTGTTGACAACATACTGTATGCCTTCGATATTGTCGAGAAGACTTTCCGCCATCTCGCTTTCTTCCTGAGTACCTACCGCTCCTTCAAGATAAACAACACCGTTCTCAGTTGTAACCTCTATGTAAGTATTATCGACTCTGTCGTCAGCTGCAAAGATTTGCTCAACCATCTCTGTTACCTCATCATCCGTCACCGGTGTCTCTTCATCTGCAAGATCAAAATCCTCTGGTCTAGCCACCTCAAACACCTCTTTTGCGCGACTTTCTCTTAATCCTGTTCTACCCGCCATAGATAAACATAAACTGTGTAAAAACAAGGAGGCCCTAGTGCAGCGTTCCTAGCTTACGCTTAACCTTTCTATGAGCTCTTTCTCATAAAGCTCGCGGCAGATGGACTTTACATTGCACCAGCCATTGCATTGCCAGTTTTCAAAATCAGCTGGTGGCACGATATTATCTTTAAAAGCTTTGTCAAGCACTGGCAGTTTCTTCTCAAGAACCTCTTCAATTTCTCGCTTGCTCCAGATTGGAGCATCGCAGATTTTAACACCTTTCATGTCCAAGTAAATTACCTGCAGCCGATCTATTTCATACGGAACTAGCCATGCATAAAGGTTTACCTGCTGAGTATGATTTCTAAAAGGATAGCTAAACCGAGGAACTTCTTTTGCCGTTTTATAGTCTCTGATTAACTTCTTGGCGGGAAGGATAATGTCGGGCTTGCCTGATATTCGAATACCGTTGTATTCGCGGTAGAATCTTTGCTCTGCTATTGAATCTTCTTCCTGATACCTCTCTATTATTAGGTGCGCTAGCTCTCCCCTAAATGCAAAATATAATTGTTCAAGATCCGCATAGTAATCATATTTATAGCTTAAATATGATTCTCTGAGGCAGCCTGATAGCTGTGTTACAGTTATCCCTTCTCGTTCCTCCTTCTCTCTTTGTACCATTGCTTTGATTATTGGCGCGGTAAAGTGACACTCGTTTATAGTGGTCTCTGCGCAGGCAATGCATTCTTTAAAAGACACAAATCTTTCTCTATCATGTTTCCTTGAAGCCTTGCTACATTTAAAACCAACCAAACCCAATACAGATCTCTCCTCTATAAGTGAGCAAACCACTGCCGTCATACTAACATAAATACCATTATTTGGAAATATGCCTATTATTATAAGGTATGCGCAAGATGAAGTATTGACTGTTAATTATTGACTGTTAACCATACTAAGCAACTTCTAAAGTAGACATCCATGCCACTAAAAGTGGCACCAACTGAAGGTATGAAAATAAGCGAAGTGAAGGGTCGTGCAAGTGGGGGCGAGAAGAACATGACGAGCTAGTAAGGGTAATTTTCGGTATAGATTGATGCTTATTTTTTAGATAAGCTGGTGACAGAATGCATTTATAACAGGGGTCAAAGCATGCCAAAAAGCGGCAAAAAGAATTCAATTGAATCAAATCAAAAATTGGAAACTGCTAGCAAGCTGAGAAGGAAAATATCTAACCTTCTTATCATATTTGGCATCATAACCATCGCATTCCCCTTTATCACAGAAGCCTATGGATACTTTACAGCCAGACAGCTGTCAAGAGATTGGGATTTACAAGCAAGTGAACAGAAGGAGCAGGCCAAGAAACTGCAAGAGCGCCAAGATCGGCTTATACTTAAGGGGCAACTGCCAAGAGAAGAGGAGATAATAAGTAATCTTCACACAAACAAAGGTTTAGCTAAAAGCAAAAGCAAAGAAAAAAGGAAGCCATTCCCAAAAACAAAAATTATCATCCCGAAGATTGGCGTAAACCAGGTTGTCCTTGAAGGAACCTCCCCCGATATCTTAAAGCTTGGGCCAGGTCACTATATTGGAACGGCAAATCCGGGTGATAGAGGGAATGTTGGAATTGCTGGTCATAGAGTTACGTATACGCATCCATTTAACAGGCTTGACGAGCTAGTCAGAGGCGATTTAATAATACTTGAAACAATTGATTACCAATACGAGTATCGTGTTGAGAATATGCTTGTTGTTGATCCAAAGAATGTCTCAACGCTAATGCCAACAGCCGACCCACGAGTTACACTTACAACTTGCAACCCAAAATATAGCGCTCGAACAAGATTAAACGTTGTTGGTGTCCTGGTAAGCAGCAAGCCCAAGCACATCGATGTTATTAGAGCAGTCAAACAAATAATAAATAAGAAGGAAAAAAATGGAACCCCTAAAAGTAAAGTAAAAAGCTTGGAGCAATTGCGCCAAGACCTTGTAAAAGCCAAAGCAATGATTGAAAAAAATCCTTTAGATGAACATGCTTATATCATGCTTTCAGAAACATATCTGGCTTTAAACAGGTACGCTGAAGCCTATCGTGCGCTTAAAAAGGCTGAGTTGATAAGGCCTGATTCAACTGATGTGGAACGCCTCAGCAAGGAAATTAGCAAGATAAAAGAAGGCCTCTGGCAAAAGATACGTGCTCATGAAGGCAAATCAAGCGAGTACGCTGAGATCAGTCCAATACCATATCTTGACCTTGGCAATCTCTACATTGCAGAAGGCAAATACAAGGAAGCAGCCGGTATTTTTGAAAGAGGGAAAAGCATCTTTTACTTCGCCACAGATATGTATGTACAAGGAGCAAAAGTATATGAAAAGTTAGGTAGAGACGATTTAGCAATTGAAAACTATAACAATGCTTTAACCTATGACCCCAATTGCAAAGAGGCAATTGCTGGGATAAAGAGGTTAAAAAATAAAAAGCCCACAAATGGGCTTGATATCAACAACATGCCGTATAGATTGCAGCCACAATAAGATCAATCTTTCCTGCTAAGCTGGCGATCTTTATTTCTTAAGGCTAAGCCCGAGCTAACCATCATTCCCCCGCCAAGCAAATACCAAATCATTTCTATACCGGTGTGAGCTTGTTCTGTTAACGTGGTCGTCGTTGTTGCTTGAAGAGTGGTGGTCGTGGCATTTGCTTGATCTAACCCGTCAAGTGCACCGGCACCATATACTCCCTGCTGATCTTCTGGCAATTGCTCACCAGCGCCACTGATAGTCCTTACCCTTACAGTCGTAGCTGTGGTTTTTGGTTTGGTTGTCGTTGTGGTTGCAGGTGTTTTGATGCCCTTGCTCATATTTGTAAGATACTCGACCACCAAATCATCTTCAGTTGATGTAAGCTTGGCACCGTATCTTACCATCCGATCAACAATCGCTGCCCATTCCCTCTTTGTCTTCTTCTTGCCTTCCCACCTAGTCTTTGAATGACACCCTGATTGTGTATCAGAGCAACGATTGTATACCAATTGCTTAGTATCCTGAGCATACGCTGAAGGAAGTGCCATAACAAAAAAAGCACTAACGGCAATGAAGCTTGATAGAAATCTCCAGTGTGAGTTCCAATTTAACATTTTTCCGGTCCGTTTCGACACTCCACCTATGATAATATTATTTGTCAAGCTAACGATTTGTCAATCTATTAGCTAGCGATTTCTTTAAAAAACAAGATACTCTCCTATTGATAAGCTTATGCTTACTTTTTACAAGATATCGGCAAAGTGTTCGTCAAGATTAGGGCATAAAAGAATTTATAATCAGGCTTATTTTGTGGTAATTTATATTTTATGTATAAGCTAAAAGCGAGGAAGTAATGAGCCCCTTGTTGATAAGTTTAATAGCAATTGGAGCATTAATCTTACTGAATGCTTTTTTTGCAGCAGCGGAGATTGCTGTTATTTCAGTCCGGAATACCCGCATTAAGCCACTGGCCGAAAGAGGTTCTGGAGCAGCTCAGATAGTCCTTAAATTTTTAAAAGACCCGAGCCAATTTCTGGCTACAATTCAGGCCGGAGTCACCCTGGCTGGATTCCTGGCCAGCGCCACCGCCGCTGCACAACTTAGTGGCGGTTTAGCTAATTTTATAAGAGAGCAAATCCCATTTTTATCTGGAGCTGCAAATATTATTGCTATTGTTCTTATTACTCTTGCCATTTCCTATATCACGCTTGTATTTGGCGAGCTTGTTCCAAAAAGAATAGCAATTTTAAAACCAGAGCAGATATCGCTCATTGTTGCGTGGCCTATTGAATGGATTAGCACCATTGCTTACCCAATAACAAGAATTCTCAGCTTCTCAACTAACATAGTGATAAGAATCTTTGGAATGAGGCCGGAGGACACAGCACCTGCCACAACTGAAGAGGAACTAAAACTTCTTGTAACACAGCATTCTGCTCTGCTTGACGAAGAAAAGGAGTTAATCCGGCATGCGTTTGAATTTGGTGATACAGTTTCTCGCCAAATAATGGTTCCAAGGCCAAATATTGCAGCCGTTGAATCCAAAGCAACAATAAGGGATGCTCTCGAGGAAGCAAAAGAGAGCGGGCATCCAAGATTGCTTGTCTACCAGGAAAATCTTGATAACATAATTGGCGCCGTGCATTTAAAAGACATGATTGACTACATTGAAAAAAATCGCCTGGATGCACTAGTATCGGAAGTAATGAGACCGGTTGCCTACGTACCTGAGACAAGAAGAGCAATCAGTCTCTTAAAAGACCTTCAGAAAAGCCGCCTTCACATAGCTGTAGTATTAGACGAGTATGGCGGAACGGCTGGCATTGTGACAATCGAAGATATCGTCGAAGAAATTGTCGGCGAATTCGGTGGCAAAACCGAGGAAGAAGAGATGATCAAGGCCGTTAGCGAGCGCGAGATAGTTGTGGATGGAAGACTTCCAATAGATGAGCTTAATGAGCGATTTGATTTAAATGTTCCGATATCACCTGAATATGACACTGTTGCCGGCTGGATTCTAGCCCGGCTAGGGCATATACCAAGACCAGGCGAGGAAGTTGTATATGATGGTGTACGCTATAGGGTACAATCAATGCAGCAGCGAAGAGTTGCCTTGGTTAGGATTATTAAAACAACCTAGGCGCGCTTTAGTTTTCTTGAGCTTGATGATTTGCCAGTTATACTATCTTTCGCCTTTTTTCTAGACCAATGTCTCCGAAATTCACTAAGGGATATTTCTTTTAATAAGTATTTTCTTACGTCTTCAAGACTGCATGAAATTGTTTCAAGGGATTTGTTTGTTTTCTTATCCCTTACATTTATGCGAACCTTGGTAAAATCGGCATTCCAAAAATCATCAGCCAAGAATACGTTTCGCCACAATAAGCCAAGCTCGTCTTCATACTCTGGCTTGTCGAAAAGATTGGTGTAAAAGTCAACTGCCATTGCTTTCTGTTTTCCATATCTTACAAAATAAATGTTTCTTACATCTATTGCCTCATCTGGGTAAACCTTATTTTGCAGATCAATTAAGCCAAGCATTGCTTTAGCAATACTCTCATTTGAGAAAGCCTTTTCTCTAAGGTCCTCAAGTGTTTTTCTAAAAATTTCAGTTACCTCCATGTCATTAAATCTATCAGTTAACGTATCATCAGATCTATCAGCGATTTTTAAGCCATGGCCTGTAGCGTTACCACTTATACATTCATGGAAACCACCTGCGTTGCTATACTGGCAACTGCAGTGGGCTGACCTACCGCCCTGCTGCTTACCCGATAGCTCATCTAGCTGCTTAAGCTCATCTAGCTGCTTACCTCCTCTTATCCTTTTGCCAATACCAGCAATCCTAAAAAAAGAGGCTAGCGGTAAGGTAAAAAAATCAGCCATCTTCTTTAGTCCGCTAACTTTCATAGAAGCAATCCCCCTAACGCCAACTTGAAAAGTATATCTAGCGTAGCTGCTTATCCAGACCAAGCAAAGACATAACTATTGGTATTTATCGTTAAAAAGGGCTATCTGCTTGAGGAGATTTCGCGCCAATCCAAGGGATGCAGAGACCGTGCATTCCCATCTCAAACCGTAAAAGATATAATTGACTTCGTGAGCGAGTCAAGGGTGTGAAAAGTGCGGGAAAATAATGCAACCTTGTGGTATAGATTTTCCCGCACTTTATAAGTAAGACCTTTAGCTAACCTATTTAAAACTAGCTGTCACTGACAAATTAATCGGAATACAAGTTAAGCTTATTCCACCCCTTCAAACTGGTGTTCGACATTAACCCCATCTGGGTCTTGGTGCCCACCGCCTGGAAGATTTTTATCTTCCTGCTCTTCGGCTTTTTTCTCAGCTGCAGACTTGTGCTCAGACGCCTCGTTGGCATCCTTGACCTCATTGCCTTCCTCAGCCTTCTCCTGTAAAGCAGCTGAGTCCTTCCCATCCGTCTCGCTTGCATCTGTGACTTCTTTGCTTTTATCGGTAGTAGCCGAAACTGATTGCTGTTTGGTTGGAGGCTTTGGCGAGTTTACTTGCGCTGTACTGGCATACGACAGTGCAGTAAGGCCTCCTCCAAGAACAAACACTGCTGCAATAGCGAGAGCCAAAAGCTTGCTTTTCATAAACTCATCTCCTCTCTTTTGATATTCTTTTGAATTGAGATTTAATTCAATTCAAAAGTAAGCTCATAGTAACAAACGAAGATGAAGTTATAATGAAGACCAGGGGATAACGTAAGCCTTTCTTAAAAATATTAAGCATTGGTATCATCGATATAGCATGGAAAGTTGCATGGCGAGCGCCTAAATGTCTCTTGTCTTTGTGTTAGTGCAAAACATACTTTAAAATAGAACACGTAATGTTTAACACCGACAACGCTCTTGCCGGCAGAGCCTGGCAGAGCCGCCCAAGGAGTTGCACACACGATATCATGAGGCTTCTCGTAATTGAAGACGAAGAAAAACTGGCAGCAGCCTTAAAAAAGGGTCTGGTGCTAGAAGGATATGCCAGAAGTGGATGGGGTAACTCTTTGCAAACACGTCAGAGCTTATAATATCGCCATTCCTGTTTTGATGCTCACAGCTAAAGATGACGTTGAAGACCGTGTCTTGGGATTGGATAGCGGCGCAGATGATTATCTCGTTAAACCCTTTGATTTTGATGAGCTATCGGCAAGAATAAGAGCTCTGCTTAGGAGACCAACCGTATTGCTACCTGCTGAACTTAAGGTAAAAGATCTGGTTTTAAATCCTGCAACAAAGAAAGTGACCAGGGGCGGCAAGGAAATCCTGCTCACTACAAAGGAATTCGGCTTACTCGAGTATATGATGAGAAACGCAGGCCAGGTGCTTACCCGGGAGCAGCTGCTAAGCCATTTGTGGGATTTCAACTTTGATTCGTTCAGCAATGTAGTAGATGTGCATATTAAAAATTTACGAAAGAAGATTGACCATGGAAAGCAGGAAAAACTTCTCGAGACTATTCGAGGAGTTGGTTATCGAGTTAAAAAGTAATCTGTTTTTACGTGCCCGCTTGCGCCTGGCTTTGTTTTATATAGGCGTAATTGCAGCGTTGCTACTTGTATTCAGTCTAACGCTTTACTATACATCAGCTCAAAACATTAAAGAGAACGCCGACGGTGAGTTTTTAAGTGAACAAGCTCAAGAGGCCTTCATTGATAGAACTGTAAACCGTTTGCAGAGCGAGCTTTTACTAATCGACGGCGCCATTATTTTCTTAGTGGGCGGGCTCGGGTTTTGGCTCGCAGGCAAAACACTTCAACCGATCAAAGAGTCGCTCGATATACAAAAACGTTTTATCGCCGATGCTTCACATGAGCTGCGCACACCCCTAGCAATTATGAAAACCAGTTTAGAAGTTGCTTTAAAAGATGCCAGGGGCGAATCCAGCGGCCTGTTGTCGAGCAACCTGGAGGAAGTAGAAAGAATGAACCGTATCGTTGAAGACCTGCTTGTTCTTTCTCGTATAGACAATAAACAGGAACACCTGACGTTCTCTGCAACTAATGTATCAGAGCTTATATTAAAGTTTATACGGAAAATGTCAACGTATGCAGGGCGCAGGAGTATTTCAATTACACAAGAGATAGAGCCAGGCTTGTTCATATTGGCCGATGCCGACAAGCTACAACAGGCAATTTTAAATGTGGTTAAGAATGCAATTGACTATTCAAACGACGGTGAAACTATTGCCGTCAACCTTAAAAGGGCAGGCACCCACGCTATTATTACAGTAACAGACAATGGCCTAGGCATCTCTCCCGACGATTTGCCCCATGTCTTTGACCGCTTTTACCGGGCTGATAAATCTCGATCCCGAAAACACTGTGGCAGTGGGCTGGGATTATCAATCGCTCAATGGATTATTCATGAACATCGCGGAGATATCGTTCTGCAAAGCTCACCCGGTAAAGGAACAACCACCACCATATTGTTACCCCTTTTCCCAAAAAGGCACCGATAAAAGTATTAAGTAAATGTTTTAAAGCCTAAATACTTAAGTGTTACATTTCAAGACCTGACCCTTCCCATACGTGCTCACAGGTTTTTCCTGTTCTCGAATCAGGAATAAAAAATGGAAGTACTTAAGAATTTACATCCTTGATTCGGCCAAAAAGCCTATCACGTCGAAACAAAAATAAGAAATAAATTTAAGAATATTGCTGATGGCTAGACTCAAGCGACATCTGGAGATACCCAGAGAAAAAGGATTGGCGGATGAGCCAATAATAACGCGACATCCGAAGACATCCAGAAGAAAAAGCAGAGGTGATAGCTTATGGATGAAGGCTTAGCTGATGCCTCTACCGGTGGTCATGGGGAACAGCACCTCCGTCGCGGCTATGGCGAACGCTACGACTATGGCGAACACCACAACCACGACATTCACGATGATCAAATACTGCCAGGAAAAACGCACTCGCTTTGGCTGGATACCACGCCTGATACAAATTTCCCTGTGCAAGAGAAAGACATCGAGGTAGATACCGTTATTGTGGGCGGCGGTATCGTTGGTATAACGTGTGCGGTGTTTTTAAAAGAAGCAGGTCAAACTGTTGCTCTTGTAGAAATGCGCAAAATAATAAAGGGAGCAACAGGTCACACAACAGCAAAGATAACATCCATGCAGGGTCTAAAATACCAAAAACTATTAAAAGCATTTCCATTAAAGCAAGCACGTATTTACGCCGAAGCAAATCAGGCAGCAATAGAAAAGATTGCTGATCTGGTTAACCAGAAATATATTGACTGCGACTTTATGCGCACATCTTCTTATACATACACCGAACTACAGAAGAATCTAAATGCTATAAAAAATGAAGAGGAGGCTGCTAACAGGCTTGGTCTCCCTGTAGCTTTTACCAAAGATATACCTTTACCTTTCGACATTAAAGGAGCTATTCGTCTAGATAACCAAGCTCAATTTCATCCCCGTAAATATTTGCTTGCGCTTGCCAACGAAATACCTGGTGATGGTAGTTATATTTTTGAAAATACAAGGGCTTTTAAAGTAGAAGATGGTGACCCATGTGTAGTAACTACAGCTAAGGGCGAAATTAAAGCTAAAAATATTATTCTTGCCACCGCTTTTCCTTTTTATGACACAGGTTTATTTGCAGCAAAGCTATATCCTCACTATGCATATGCTATTGGTATGTATATTGAGAGCAGTGTTCCCAAAGGAATTTACTATAGTGAGGATGACATTCACCACTCCTTAAGAAATCAACCAACAAGGGATGGTTTACTATTAATTGTTGGCGGAGGTTATCATAAAACAGGGCAAGGTGGCGACACGCTTAAGCAATATAAAGCTATTGAAGAATATGCCAGAGATCGGTTTAACTTAGAATTAATTAATTCCTACTGGTCAACAGAAGACTATGATACTCCAGATGAGGCACCCTATATAGGCAAAGCTCCAAAATCAAAACATGTGTATATGGCAGCAGGCTTTGGGGGCTGGGGCATGACAAATGGCACAATAGCAGCAATGGTAATTGCAGACGAGATTCTAGACAGGCAAAACCCCTGGAGTACATTTTTTAATCCTTCAAGGCATGAGCCAGCAACCTATGGGAGGAAGTTTTTAATAGAAGGTATAAATATTGCTGAGCAGTATACAAAAGGACTTTTTTTAAGGCCAGAAAAAGCAAACCCGTCCAAGCTTTCTAATGGGGAGGGTGCCATCGTTAAAGCAGATGGCAAAAAGATTGCTGCTTATAGGGATGATAAAGGCAAACTTTATACGGTCTCTTCTATATGCACACATCTGGGCTGCCCAGTAAATTGGAATAATGCTGAGCAAACCTGGGATTGCACTTGCCATGGCTCACGCTTTAACATTAATGGCGAGGTAATCCATGGGCCGGCTACAGGGGATCTTCCTGAAGAAAAAGCATATTGAGGGATTATGGAATCTTTGAAGTTTAACATAATTCGCATTTTTGTTTTTCTATGCTACTATGTGGCAATTTCTTACGGTTTTGTCGCATGGAAATATCGCACGTTTCTTAAGGTTTCTAAAGGATTGCGGCCGTTTCTTACGTTTGCGCATGTCTTCATTGCCCTAAGCAATATTGTCGCATTTTTTGTGTTTATTATGCTAGACAGGCATACTCCGATATCTACAGCTTTATCTTGGCTTGGGCTAGCAATAGCCATAGCAGGAGCAGTGCTTCTTATTTGGTCTGGCTCTATTTTAGGGATTGCTACTTTTATTCCTTCTGCGGATGGAAAGTTAATTACAACCGGCCCTTATAGAATAACTACTCACCCCATGTATCTTGGAGGAGTCATTGGCGGTTTTGGTCTTGCAATTTGGAGTGCTTCTTTGCTAGGTCTGGTTTATGCCCTAGTAATTCTTCTTACTCTTATGATAATAGCAAGAGAAGAAGAAAGGGAGCTGCTTGAGCGCTTTGGAAGTGCGTATCTTAATTATAAAAAGCAGACACTGATACCGTTTGCCTAAATGAACTACCAAGTACTGTAAGGCAGCGCTCAAACCACCGACTGAAAGACGAGATTTATGCTAAGACCAGCTTACGGCCCGCAGCCAATCCCGATGATCTTCCAGGGTGAGTCTTGTGTTTTCTTTCCTACGTATATAAATCTTATTTCTTTGCCGCTAACTTCTGGGCCCATCCTCCAGTAAGAGGCAGAGTATTCGGCTACAATCTGAACTTCTCTGTAATTCTTTTTATAAAGTGGAATATTGGCTGGCTTACTAATTCGAATAATTTCTAGACCTGTTAAGTTTTTTAAATCTGAATAATCGGCTCTTTCCACCTCTGCCCTGTATTCATTAGAAAGGCATGCTTTTGCAGTTGAGATATCTCCTTTCTCCAGGCTTTTATAATATGTTTTTACCAGTTCTTGAGGCCCAAGTTTGCTGACATCTTTGGCTGGTTTAAGGGAATACAAAAATTTGATCGGTGCAGGCATAATAGTATAGATCAACAATGCGATTGCCAATAATATGGTGGCAAGCGGAAATAATTCCATTATTACTTCAGGAATTTTTTTATGTCTAATCAATTTTTGTCCTTTTACTTTTTCATTCAGCCGATATGGCCTTTCTCATTATTTAAGTTTATCTGCTAGTGCGAAAACTTAGCTACTCTTAATATCTTCATTATAAGGTTTGCCTGGCTTTTTTAACCATCAATAATTAAGCTGCTATCGGTAAGGCAAAAATCTTGCGAAATCTTACAAACAGACATTGCTTTCGTTTTTTATTTAGTAAAAGTGTTATGGAAAATACCAATCAGCGTTCCAAGGATTGAATATCCTATTATAAATTCCAATGCCCAATATGCCATGAATAGTCGTGGAATAAATTCCACTTTGAAAAGGATAATACCCTCGACATTTGGCCGGGGCCAGGACTAAACCGCAGAAAAGGCCGAATAAAAGACCTTTTAAAGCGTAATGGGCAGAAAATCCACCTTGAAACAGGAAATAAAACGAGGGATGTAAACGAGCTCTCCTAGTTACTGCTTTTTACCAGAATCCAGAGAGCGTAACACCAGTTATCCGGTACCTGAAGTGCAGCAGAACCGACTCTACCTTCCATTCCCTTCAAGGCCTCTTTCATCTGAGGCGCAAGATCAAAATATAATCTGATTTAAAACCCGCCTCGGTGAACATTTCCTCATAGCGATAAATCGGTAGCCACTCAATGGGGACCCCAGTCGAGTCGGTTTCCCATCCCAGTGGGTTTCCATCTACTAAGGCGGCCAGGGAAACTATAGCCCTCCCGCCGGGCAATAAAATCCTGTACATCTCATCCACAGCGGATTGTTTATCGACCACATGCAAGAGAACCCCCTGGCTTATGATAAGAGAGGCTGAGGCATCCCCAAGGTCAAGGCTCTCGATATCACCTATCCTGAATTTGGCTCGATCCTTGAAGACCGATTTTTTAAGTAGGATATTGGCTTCCTTTATCCTGTTCTTACTCAGGTCAATGCCTAAGATGCTTCCGCCAGCGGTGAGGTGCTCTGCAAATTCAAGAGTCGTTTGCCCTATACCGCAACCCAGATCGATAATGGTATCATCTGGTCGAATCTCACTTTGAATATACGACTTCTCAAACCTGTGCGGAAACGAAACCCCGATGTGCTGGTCAAAATGCTCGATCACCTTTTGTTTCCTCACCATAACCACCATCCCCAAAGTTTGTAATCATCTTGCAACCGTAAGATTTATTACAGGCCGAAAGGATTTTTACGACCTCTTTCTGTTCCAACTAAAATGCCCCTCTCTAGTCCTGAAGCACCTCTTTCATAACCGGCCCCAGAATGCTCTTCACCATCTCAGTAAGATCTTCTACCTTGATTAAGGTAATACAGCATACTCCGCCACCCTTTTCCATATAAAACCGGTGGCTTGTCGTTCGCAGTGCCGGCATCCTTTTATTATGCGACTCTTTATCCTGCAGCTATATGGGTCGGTACAAGCGCCGGAGTTGCAAAATACATCTGGGCTTTAAAAACACAAGGGAGCATATTGAATGTACTCACCGCTACGCTACGCGGGACATATCCTCTGGAAGAGGAGACCTATCCAGCTCACGTTCTTCGTTACCAAAAGATGTAACGCAAAGTGCCCTTTTTGCTTTTATTTGCAAGAGCCGGATACCCGAGTGGACCGAGCCACCGAAATATCGCTGCAAGAAGTCGGGAGACTGGCTCCCTCCCTTGAAAGGCTTCTATGGCTTGCCTTCTCGGGCGGCGAGGCTTACCTGCGGGAAGACATCGTCGAGCTAAGCAAGGTCTCCTACAAACACAACAAGCCATCCATAATCCTTTACTCTACAAACGGTCTTGCGACTTGGCTAATCAAAGATCGAACCGAGGAGATATTAAAGAGCTACCCAAACAGCACGGTAGTCGTCAAGCTCTCACTGGACGGCCTTTACGGTGAGCACGACGCCTTAAGAGGCGTCCCCGGGAGTTTCGAAAAAGTGATGGACACATACGAGAGCTTAAGCGGGATTCAAGAGAGATACTCAAACTTTGAACTCGGTGTCAACACCGTCTTTTGCGCGGCAAACCAGGACCGCATCGGCGGCATTTTCGAGTTTGTTAAGGGATTGAAAGATATCCGCACCCACACCCTATCAATGGTGAGAGACCCGCTCAAGGATAAAGGTTTAAAAGACGTAGATTTAGACAAGTACCGAGAGGCAATCAAAACCATGGAGGCGGATCTTAAAAAGCGGCTGGCCAAGAGTTACCGCTTCTCGGGAACCCGACTCAAATCCGCCCAGGATATCCTGCAAAGACGCCTTATACACAGGACGCTTTCTGAGGACAGGTGCATGCTTCCCTGCTTCGCCGGTCGGCTCAACCTCGTTTTAACGGAGTCGGGCGACGTTTACCCTTGCGAGCTGCTCGACCGCAAATTTGGAAACATAAAAGACCATGGCTATGACATCCGCAAGTTGCTGCAATCAGACGAGGCAAAAGCAATCGTTCAAGAGATTAAAAGCAGTAAGTGCCACTGCTCGCATGAGTGCTATTTCATCACAAACATCCTCTTTAACCCCAGGACTTACCCGATGCTAATGAAGGAGTATTTGCAGCTGTAAGCAAAATCACCTTATCGGAATTACCATAATACTTGCCATCTCATCGGCAGTAATGACAGCCCTTATAACCATCGGCTGGAAACGGCCAGGAGTTGGGAGAGCAACCTGTCCTCCCCCAACCCCTTCTATACCCTTTGCTCACCTAGCCTTACTTCTCACCATCGAACGTCGACTCCTTCACTAGTTCAGGCTTAAGCGTCAGACCTTTGGTCCCGCGTTTATTGTACTTTGCAAGCTCTAAGTCGAATTTCTCCGGTGGTGTGAACCCGGCCTTTAGCAACGCTTCTCTTGACTTCTTCTCGGACTGTTCGGCATAGTAGAGCCCGTCACCAAGCACGCGCAGGGCTTCCTCGGGGTTATGGAACCCCATACTATTCTCGGCACTGATGAAGCCGACCCTGTAATATGCCTTCTCATAGAGCTGCTTAGCCTGGGCCAGCAGGTTCTGGTCAATGTTTGGCGTCTTATTGGCAAGCTCTATGGCCTTTGCGGCCTGAGCCGCCGCATTGCCCGCCCGTGTCATCAAGTTGTTGGTGCGGTCTTGGATATATATCACGCGATCTCTAAGCCACTCAGGGCTTTGATTGTGGCACTGCGTACATGCCTTCATGTCGGTTTTCAGGGGGCTTTGCACGTGATGAGACGATATCTTGCTTGAGCCGACCCTCTCGTATGGCATATGGCAATCCGCGCATGCAACACCAGCCGACCAGTGCGTACTTCCGTTGCTGTAGAGCTCAAATTCTGGGTGGCGGATGTGCCCAAGCTTCATCCCGGTAACGTTGTTCTTCCATTCGTAATTGGCCGGGTCTGATTTGATAACCGCCTCGATATCCTCGACGGTAATATTGCCCCATTTCGATTTAGCCCACGGATAGAATAGGTCGACCGACTTCATGTCCTTGTCTTTCTTAATTGAGTAGGTTACGTGGCACTGTGCGCACACGAGCGAGCGTTTTTCCTGGTGCGTTAGAGTCGTGGGGTCTTTTCCCATACTCTTTAGAGCATCGTTTAACGACCACCTTGAGATTTTAAGCTCCATGGTCTTCTCGTCATGGCAATCGATGCAAGATAGGCCAAGTTCAGAATGCTTGGCCGGGATTTTTGCATGCACAACATCGTATGGTTCCTTGAAGTAATTGAGTCCCATCTGGTTTTTAAGTTCGGGAGCGTAAGGCGTTTTACATGACAAGCAGACCCCGCCTGCTTTCCTGCGCGACGGGTCGATTTTAAGCTGGTCTTTGAGCATTAGGACGTGACCGCGAGGCTCGTTAAACTCGACACCGAATCCCCAGCCATCAAGCAGCACCAGCTGGAATGGGTATTCGCTCAACTTATCTATAGGGTCGGAGCCTTTATACTTGCTTTTACCCTGTCCTCCCTCTGCGGTTTTCATGAGACTCTCGTACTGAAGCGGATATGCTTTGCCCCATATTGCCGGGTCTTTCTCTCCGGCAGGTATAGTGACCGCCGCTTTGTCTACGCTGGCTTTCTGCTGGCTGCAGCCTGATACGACTATAACGATTAAGATCAGGGCTAACACAACCGGCACATGCCTTTTGTCTAACATAATCTGACCCTCCTTACCTACCAATCGAAATAAAGTTTACGTTCTTCTCGCTTACTGTGAGCATGTTATCTCTCGGCCAAGCTGGCACCATGTGGTATGTACCGGTGGCAATCCGTGCATCTTCGCCCATTCATATTAATCTTTGCCACCATCTTGGCATGGCATCTCTTGCAGTTCTCGTTTACGATTTTGATGGTCTCTTCTTTTGCCTTGATGACATCCGGAGGGCCGGCTATGTTTTTGTAAATATCCCGTGTGCCTGAGGTAACCTTGTAGACCAGTTTATATCCCAGGCTTTTCGGCATGTGGCAATCCGTGCACGAAACGACGACACTGCGATGGGCCGAGTGGTACCAGGATTGATAGGCATCCTCCATCACATGACAGCTTCGACAAAATTGGCTGGTGGAGGTGGCCTCGTAACCTGCGTACGAGAGCCCACCGATGAGAAGAAAGGCAACAAGTACAATCGATACTCGCTTTGAAGAAAGCAGATTGTCAAGCTTCACGTTCCGAACACCTCCTTCCCTTGGATTCGTTTGTTGCATAAACCTTCACTTATGTTAACTATCTTTAGGTACGTTTATATCAAGGAATAATTAACAGAGCATTAACCGATTCTTATAAATTGGTGACAAAATCGCTGAGGGATAGCAGGAAATGGGAGAAGAACGGCAATGAAGAGAAGCTCTGGCTGAGAAGGGATTACCTTATGGCTCAAACTTATAACCGACGCCCCAGATGGTCTTGATAAAGCCCGGGTTGGCTGGGTCGGCTTCGATTTTTTCGCGCAGTCGCCGTATGAGGACGGTAACTGTGTTGGCATCGCCAAGATATTCCGCCCCCCAAACGTTGTTGAACAGCTGTGAGCGGGTAAAGGCTTGATTGGGATGTGTGGCCAAAAACCAGAGAAGATCGAATTCTTTGGCAGTTAAGTCAACGGTCCGCCCACCGACGGTGACGGATCTGGCTTCATTGTTTATCTCTAAGCCCCCAAACGAGCGAACTGCATCGGCTTTAGCATAACTTGATTGCCTGGTGCGTCGCAGGATGGCTTTCACGCGAAGGGCGAGTTCCATCGGGCTAAATGGCTTGGTTAAATAGTCATCCACCCCAAGGTTAAAACCCACAACTTTATCGATCTCCCCGTCTTTCGCCGAGAGGATAAGAATAGGGAACTCGTACTTGGCCCGAACCCGCCGGCAGACTTCAAAGCCGTCCATCCCCGGCATCATCAAATCGAGAATCATTAAGTCGGGATACTCGCGCTCGACGACTTCTAAGGCCTCAACCCCATTGGATGCCTCCAATAGCAAGAACCCGTCGTCTTGCAGCGAGTGCTTGATAATCTTTAAAATCTTTGGCTCATCGTCAACGATGAGAATCTTTTCTCGTGCCATAGCTATTCCTCTATCCTATCCATCCCTATCCATCGCTTGATATGTCCGGTATGACAACCTTAAAGACACTCCCCTTCCCGGGCTCGCTTGCCACCCGTACCTCGCCTCCATGCATCTCTGCAAATCGCTTTACTAGGGTAAGACCAAGTCCAGTTCCAGAATACCGTCTTGTACTCGAGCCGTCTACTTGGCGAAACTCTTCAAAAATCAACTCCTGGTCTTCTTTTTTAATGCCGATTCCACTGTCGAGCACTTCGATTTCAAACATGCCGGGAGTTTGCTGTACGTATTGTGCCCTGAGCGCTATGTTCCCACCTTCTGGAGTAAATTTTATAGCGTTACTCAAGAGATTCATGAGTATGTGACGTATCTTTTCACGATCGGCGTAGATAAACGGAAGATTCTCGGCGATTTCTACATCAAAGGAGAGTTTCTTTTTCAAAAGAAGCGGCCAGATGGTTCTGTGAACCTGCCCAATGACATCGTCGAGCCCAAATTCGGTGCGGCTGAGTTCCATCTTACCTGCCTCGAGCTTTGAGAAATCTAAAATCGCATTGATGAGCTGTAGCAGGTCTTGACCGCTTTCGTAGATATCCAGAAGACATCCTTCCTGGTCGGGGTTTATCTCTCCCAGCATGCGGTTTAAAAGAAGCTCTGCAAACGCCAAAATGGCCGTCAACGGGGTTCTGAGTTCGTGGCTCATATTGGCTAAAAACTCGGATTTGTAGCGGTTTGCCTGTATAAGTTCCTGATTGAGTCGTTCTAACTCTAGGTGCTTTTCTTTAAGCTCCTTGTTTACCAGAGAGAGCTGCCGGGTTCTGTCTTCAACCTTGTTTTCTAGAGTAGTGTACATCTCTTTTAATCTATCGGCCATCGAACTGAACTCATGGGCCAAAAAGGCAATCTCCCCGGTAGCTTTGAGACTGCTGGGCCGCATGTCGAGATTTCCTCGCCCGATTGCCTGAGCCCACAGGTTAAATTCTTTTAACGGGCGAAGCACGAGCCGACGGAGTAAAAGAAAGCCAAGCGAGATGCTTACGGTGATAAGAATCGTGGTGAACCAAAAATGGCTCTTAATAGTCGCCCGGAGATTATCCTCCATGGCATCTACCGGCGCAACGATACTTATCGCCCCCGCTAAATCCCCCACTTTATAACCCTCTTTGAGGTGACCTGATACGTCAAGTTCACCGACCGGCCCACCGTGACATGGAAGACACGACTCGTTGATATAAAGTGGTACCATGTAGCGAAACACCGGGCGCCCGTCAATCTCTCCCTCCGACCAGATCTCTTTTATCCCCTTGTTTTTACTAAACTTCTGAAGCTGCGTTTTTTCGTACCCGTCAGGGGCGTTATTGATATCGCGTGGGTGCAGGCGAGTTTGCTTGATCTTGTACTTAGTGGCCTCATTAAAAATCCCCGCGACGCCTTTAACAACCGCGGCAGGGTTAAGGTGCTTAAACTCAAAGTTGCCCTTGGAATCAGTGTTGATTTTATCCTGATTTGCCGCGATAAATGAGCGTGTCGCCAAGATCTGCTGTGCGAGGATGCCACACTTTTCCTTAAGCTCGGCTAGCTCCTGCTTTCTCTGCTGCTGGACATCCCAATAATAGGCAAGCGACATCGTAGCAACAATGATAACAAGAAAGTTTGATAATATTCGAAAACTCAGCCTATTGAAAAACTTCACCCTTATAACCCCGGCGCATACCTTAAGGCTGCAATTATGCTACTATTATACAGGATTTGGATTAGATGTTTATATCAATCCTTTTTAACCCCAGGACTTACCCGACGCTAATGAAGGAGTATTTGCAGCTGCAAGGTGGTGTTTATGACCCACTACAGGCCACTGGGAAAATGTGCTAATATGCTAATATATTAGACATATTCGGTCGATATTATCTTTTAAGGATGATTCTATGAAACTAACTATGCAGGGAGAGTATGCGATACGGGCAATGCTGGAGCTGGCCCGCGAATACTCTAATGGAAAACTGATATCGGCAAAAGAGCTGGCAGCTCGGCAAGATATCCCCCCAGCATTTTTAACGAAAACACTAAGCATGCTTGCGAAAGCGGGGTTGATTGTAAACCAGAGAGGGTCGCGTGGAGGAATCAGGCTTGCCGAAGAACCTTCCAGGATCACAATCCAAGAAGTCGTGGAAGCGATTGAGGGACCATTTAAGATAAACATGTGCTTAGGCGCTACGGGTGCATGTGATAGAAAGCCAGGTTGCAAGGTTCACAGGGTATGGCACCGCGCCCAAGAGGCGATGCTAAAGGAACTTTCCGTAACCCTAGACAAGGTTATCTGATCAGAGGTTATCTGATCAAAAAGTTTTTTGGGCGGAAATTCCCAACGAGAATTTCCGCCCAACTTTTGTATCTTTAATATGGCGACTCTTCGTCGACCCTTGCCGGTGCAAACAGCTTATAGTGCCAAATTTGATAGACTAGCACCATCGGAAGGAAGATTATCGTTACCACAAGCATGATCTTTAAAGTATACGGGCTGCTTGATGCATTAAATGCCGTCAGGCTGTAGACAGGGTTAATTTTTGACGGAAACATATTGGGAAACAAGCCGATGACACAGGTGATGACCGTCAGCAGCACCGTTAAAGACCCCGCTAGAAGCGAACCGGCAGCTTGTCCCCCGCCGAGCAACATGCGGGTTGCAAGCAGGCTGACCACTGCTAAGAGCGGTACCACAAACAACAACGGTAAGCCAAGGAAGTTGCTCCACAGGTTGGTGGCAAATGCAGTAGAGATTAGAAACAATACAGCCGCCAAGAGCAGCGGCGGGTAAATTCTCTTCGCAATAGTAAAACCCTTGTCATTTCCCGTCTTATAAGCAAACCACAGGTTACCGTTGTAGGCGAAGATCAGAACGAACAGTATGCCAGTCAAAATGCCGTATGGATTGAGAAGGCTGAATATAGACCCGTGATAGCCGGTATTATCAAGCAGTAAGCCCTGGAATATGTTGCCAAAAGCGACTCCGAACAGCAATGCTACAAGAAAGCTGCCCACGCTCAGTGTGGTCGCCCACACTTTCTGCCAATTCCTGTCTTCAGACTGGTGGTAGAATTCTATCGCAACAGCACGGAAAACCAGGGAAAGTAAAATTATAATAAGCGGCAGGTAAAGAGAGCTAAACATAACCGCGTATAGCTTGGGAAAAGCGGCAAAGGTTACCCCTCCGGCAGTAATCAACCACACTTCATTGCCGTCCCAGAAAGGACCGAGGGAGCTGATGAGCTTTTTTTGTTCGGTTTGGGGCAAAAACCCGGCCAGCATGCCAACTCCAAGGTTAAATCCATCCAGGGCAAAGTATATTGCCCACACCAATCCCCATAGAAAAAACCAGATAGATGGTAGCAACGCTTCAGACATGATATAACCTCCTTACTTTTGAATCTTCCCACTAGCTATTGCTGGATAGAACAAACTCCGGGCGAACTACCGTTGAGTCGTCTTCAGCTTCACTTATGGGTTCGGGGCCTTTTTTGGCATTCTTAGCTATCAGATAAAAATCCAGTCCAACCAGCGCAGAATAAAGCACGATAACGGCCGCGAGAGAAAACAATACATTGCTTGCCGGTGCTGGGGAAACGGATTTTGCCGTCGTCATCAAGCCGTAAACCGTCCACGGCTGGCGCCCCACTTCAGTTACCGTCCAACCAAGGTTTGTTGCTATATAAGGCAGCGGAATGGAATAGAGCAGTAATTTTAGAAATCGAGTACTATCCAGTAGCCTGTTTTTCGCTTGCAGGTACCACCCAAAAGCCGCCACAGCCAGAAAATAGATTCCCAGCAGCACCATAATTCTAAAGCTCCAGAAAGTAAGCGCAACGGGAGGTCTTTTGGCCAGTGGAATATCCTTTAATCCCTTAACCTCGGCACTGGAATTATTGAATGCAAGGAAACTGGTTAGCCCTGGAATACCAACCGCTTCCACAGGATTTGACTCACTTTCTTCGTTAGGGACAACAACCAGGTAAGCGGGAATTTCCCGTCCTGTTTCCCATATCGCTTCCATAGCAGCAAACTTCGAAGGCTGCACTCTGGCCACTTTTTGCCCATTAAAGTGGCCCGTAAGAGCAACGCCCAGAACTCCGATTAAAGCAATTACGAGGCCGAAGCGAAAGCTTTTTTGGAAAAACTCAACGTGTCTTCCCCGAAGCAAGTGGTAGGCACAGATGCCTAGGACAACAAAACCGGAAAGCACATAAGCAGATAAGATCACGTGGAAATACATATGCCAGGCATAGCTGTTTGTCACTACGGCCACGAAATCCACCAATTCTGCCCGGCCGTTTCTGAGAACATAACCCACAGGATTCTGCATCCAACCATTGGCTACGATAATCCAAATCGCCGATAGGTGTGTTCCAAGTGCAACCATCCACGCTGCAAAGAGGTGAACTTTCTTTGATACCCTCTCCCAGCCGAAAATCCAGATGCTAATAAACGTTGATTCCAGGAAAAACGCCATCAATGCTTCGATGGCTAGCGGTGAACCAAAAATGTCTCCCATAAACTTGGAATACTCGGACCAGTTGGTCCCAAACTGAAATTCCATTGTAAGCCCTGTAACTACTCCCAGGACGAAGTTGATGGTAAACAGTTTCCCCCAGAATTTGGCCATACTTTTATACCTGGTATCACCCGATCGAACATATAGCGTTTCCATCACGGCAACAAGCAGTGCAAAACCGATGGTCAAAGGCACGAAAAGGAAATGAAACCCAACGGTTACGGCAAACTGTAGCCTGCTCAGCAGCACAGCATCCACAGTATTCTACCCCCTTCACGGTAAATAATTGATTAAACGTAGAGTTAATAATGGTGCTTAATAATCATTATTAACAACGGTGCTCTTTAAGTGCCCACACAGCTCACCTCCCCGCAAGATTCTTACCAGACAATGTGCATCGGCTAGCCCTCTTTGACCTTTTGTCTTTAGGTGCTTGACTATTAGATAAATTTCTTGTATAGTAAATAGTACAATTTAGGTCCAATATATCCTATATAGCTACGAAAAGCAAGATCTTTAAACATACGGAGTGTTAAACTGCATTGATGACGAGGAGGATGAAATGAAGACTATAAGTGTTACATTTCAAGACCTGACCCCCATACTGTGATCCCATACCGCTTTGAGGCGCAAATTACTAAATCAAGATATGCATCAGCTATTGGCTCATACGGTTGGTGTGGTAAAATGCTGGGCATTATTAAAAGTACGATCACAAATTTGAAAGTTGTCTAATTGAGACGAGGTCAAAAGATACCCAAAAGAAACGGCTAAAGTCTCTGAATAAATTAGCAGATAAAATATTTAAAACACAATAACTAAAGGAGGTAAAACCGTGAAAAAAACAATTGAAAATCTAACAAAGGCTTTCATCGGTGAAAGCCAAGCAAGGAATAGATACACTTTCTATTCCAAAATCGCCAAGAATGAAGGGTATGAACAGATTGCTGAGATTTTTCTTATTACAGCAGAAAACGAAAAAGAGCACGCAAGCTGGTTGTTTAGGTTAATTAATGAGTTGAAAAATAAAAGCAATGAAAAGCTTGATGAAATTAAGGTTGAAGCGGCAGCTCCCACAATATTAGGGACAACAGTTGAAAATTTAAAAGCTGCTATTGCTGGTGAAAATTATGAAAATACAATCATGTATCCTGAATTTGCTGATATTGCTGAGAAAGAAGGACTTCCTGGGATTGCCGCAAGGCTAAGGGCAATTGCGATAGCGGAAAAACACCACGAAGAAAGATACGCTAAACTTTTGAAGGAAGTTGAAGCAGGAACAGTATTTACGAAGGAAGAAGAAACATGGTGGGTTTGCCGGGAGTGCGGATATGTTCATTTTGGAACCACACCACCAGAAAAATGTCCCGCCTGCGACCACAAAAAAAGTTTCTACCAAATTAAATGTGAAGAATACTAAGGATTTAAGGAGAAAGGACATGACAGAACAAAACCAAATCTACAAATGCAATGTTTGTGGCAACATAGTTGAAATCTTACATGCTGGGATAGGACAACTTGTTTGCTGTAAGAAACCAATGGAGTTGCTCAAAGAAAAAACACAAGATGTAGGACAGGAAAAACATGTGCCAGTGATTGAAAAAACCGAAACCGGGATAAGAGCAAAAATTGGCTCTGTGCCTCATCCAATGGAAGAAAAGCATTACATTGAATGGATAGAGATAATTGCTGACGGAAAATTCTATAGAAAGTTCTTAAAACCGACTGATAAACCAGAGGCAGAATTTGAAATAAAAGCAGAAAAGATTGAAGTAAGAGAATACTGTAATCTTCACGGCTTGTGGGGAACATAAATTTAAAAGCTGGGGGTCACAAGAACCTGAGGGTCAGGCCTTGAAACGTGCGGCTTCAGGCAATTCCTTAATTAATATTGCATTTCAAGACCTGCCCCATACCCCACGAATACTCAAAAACTCAAGACAGGCACCATCGCCCACATTTGTCGCGTTGTAACTTTACCAACTATATGCCAAGGGCCTCTCTTCTTTTGTTGATATGAGCTTCAATTCCATCAACAATGGACATAGGGTCATCGCCAACTGCAACCTTTCCTCCTGTTATGGCCTCAACACCATCGGTAAGAAGGGCAACAAGGTCTGGAGCCCCCGTCACTGGCGGCGTTGGCGAAACATGTGTATATAAGCCATAGGCAACTGCAAAGAAAGCATCAATTACAGCCTTTTGCTCCATGTATTCTGGAGCGGTTACTGCGATTGGCAGCTCGGATGGGTCAACATTAAGAGCATTTGCAACTTCAGTTACTAGATTTGCAAGGCGGCCTGTATCGGTGCATGTGCCAAAGCTTAATACCGGAGGAACACCAAGGAGCTTGCAAATCGCCTTTAAGCCATCACCCGCCTGCTCAATTGCATCAATGGCAGTTAACCCTCCAACCTGCATTGCCGCATTGCCGCAACCAGCGCTAAGAACTAAAACATCTCTTTTTATCAGCTCTTTTGCTACAGCAACGGATAATGCATCTTGCGGGCCGTTCTTAAGCGTAGTGCAGCTAACCAAAGCAACAATTCCCTTAATCGCTCTATTTTTAATTGCCTCAATTAATGGCTCAAGACTTCCACCCAGAACGGAAAGTATTGCCTCGGGTGATATTCCAGCAACTACTTCTTTTTTATTTGAAGGAATGAACGCCTCTTTATCTTTTCTTCGCTTGAAATTTTCAATGGCTATCTTAACCAATTTTTCAGCCTGCGCCAGGGTATCTTCTGGCCGATAATCAATACGTTTGGAAGTTCCAGGGATCGCCACCAGCTTGGATACCGGAACAACCGTGCTGCTATATTTCTCAGCCAACTGGCCAAGAGTAGCAAGAGAGCAGTTCATATCAACAGCAAGGAGATCAATGGCTCCTGTTGCTAGGACAAACTCCTGGTTCAACCAATTACCAGTAAAGCCAACAAAAACATCGTCTATTTCATAGCGCTGGATCATTTCTTGACCTGTCTCAATAGAACCGATAACATGAATGCCTTTTGCACCAGCTTCTTTTGCCATGGCCTGAGACTCAGGTCTTCTTGCTACTTCAAGAATAGCTGTACCAATGAACGGCTCGTGGCCGTTGGGTAAAATATTTACATAATCCTTTTCGATAACGCCAAAATCAACGTTAACCCGATGCGGCATTGGTGTCCCAAATAGTATGTCCTGCCCAATCTCAAGTGGCACCAGAGCACCATATGCAGAGGCAATCCCTAGCCTTAGTGCTTTTAGCGCTAGAGATGTATAATCACCATCTACATTGGTCATCGCGCTAACTGAGGCCACCATCGATTCGTGAAGCGGGCCTCCCGGAAAGATTCCGAGTTTGCGCCAAAGTTTTTTGCGGCTCTCTGGCGCAAAGACCTCAACCATCTTTGATGGTTCGCTTGAATCGCGGTTAAGCTCCTCAAGCATAGCATCTGCAACTTTAATCGCCAATTCATTGATGTTCTGATCTAGACCAATGCCAAGCTTTGCAGCAAATGCTTTTAGCTTCTCAACATCCCTTATCTTAAACGGTGTTTTTCCTTCAGCGGTAGCTTTCAGTGTCTTTGCTACTTCATTGGCATGATAGCTATAGGCGGCAATGCCCATGACCGCGCGATGCAACATGTTTCGCATTGCCATCGCGTTAGCATCGATTCCGCAGGCACCATAAGGATTCTTTGGAGTAATTCGACAGGGGCCCATGCTGCAAAGCTGGCAGCTTAAGCCCTGTACGCAGTGATTGCAGCGAGGTCCCTGAGCCTTATAGCGATCAAAAATGTTGGTGACCCCTTCTGCGCTGACCTTTTCATACATCGCATTAACACTCTCATGTACACTTACATTAACTTTTTCCTCTAATTGCATAATCTCCTCCTTCTTTAACCCTTGCTACCAACTAAAAATTAGTCCCTCGCCCACCTAGGGGCTCAGTGAAGCGAAGGGCTAATGCTATCCATGCATTAGCTTTCATATTAGACAGGGAGATTTACGTTGCATTGACTTAAGTCAAGAGTTGAAAATTTTGTTGTATTAGTGCACATAAACCTTGAGTTTAAAATACAGAGGGATAGTTGAGGTAAACCAGGCTTACTTCTTTAAACCGGATGCTATCTCTTCAAGCATATCGGCATCAAGAATTTTAACTCTTCTGCCATCTATTTCAATAACACCAATGGATTTCATTTTACCAAGCGTACGAGATATCGTCTCGCTAATTGTTCCAAGTTTCTTAGCAAGCTCCGTTTTGCTTAAATCAAGCTCAACTTCAATAACGCCATCCTGGCCAGAACTTGGCTTCATGGGTAGATCAAGAAGATATTTGGCCACCCTTGCTGGAACATCCTTTAACGATAGCTCTTCAATAAGCGCCGCAAAACGCCTGAGGTGATGCGACATAATGGCAATCATATTAAGACTTATCTGCGGGTTCTTAACGATTAACTTCTTAAAATCATCTCGCCGGAAGAAAAGCGTCTCTAATCTTGTGCAAGCTTTAGCAAAGACTGGATATGAGACACCAGAGAAAAGCGTGACTTCAGCAAAGGGGTCCCCATTGAAAGCGAAATGGATGATTTGTTCTCGGCCATCTGGTCCAAGCTTAAATAGCTTTACCCTGCCGCTAACAATAACATAAAATCCCTCACCAATATCGCCATCGGAGAAGATTACATCATCTTGTCCATAATTTCTCTCAATCGCTATTGATGCAAGCTCTCTCAGATTATCGTCGGGGAGGCCCATAAAAAGCTTACAATTTTTTAGTGCCTGGATTTTATCCACGATATCAGCCTCGCTTCACAAACTTGCTTAACCGCAAGCGCATTTCTTTGGGATCGGGATAAGGCAGATAAATTCCAACTCTTCATCGTTCGTATTTTTGAATTGATGCTCCTCTTCCGGCGGAACAAAGATCACATCACCCTGAGTTATTGGAATATCCTTCCCCTCGCTTACTATGACTCCAAAACCCTTAAGTATGAAAACCTCATGCTCCCAAGGATGTGTATGCAAAGGGGTATGCCCTCCCGGCTTAAGGGTAAATATGCGAAGCGCGAAATTCTCTGCGCCCTCGCGCTCAGAGATTACCCACCGCAAAGAAACCCCCTTTGCCCCACCTTCCTCAACGTTTACCTGTTTGACTTGGCTATAATTTACTTTAAACATTGATACCTCCATCAAATTTGTCAAGATACGCATTGATATCTATTTTATACTTTATTACTTTATTTGCCCAAGGTTTCTGTAGCCAGAAGCGGGGCAAGGCGAAGGCGGAAGGCGGCAAGGCAGGGAAAAGGCGGGGTCAAGTCTTGAATTTTGGCATCTTAAGGCGGGGTCAAGTCTTGCGGGGAAGGCGGGTTAAAAAGATTGTTTATCCAAAAAGATGGCTTGGCAGGAGTTGATTGCCGCAAGAGATGATTGATGTATTGATGCATCAAGCAGCAAGCAAGATTAAAACTTAACCTCTTGGACCCTGAGCTAAGCTAACATTTGGCCCCTAAATCCCCTGGCAATAGAATGAAAGAATGCATAAAATGCATAGCAACGTCCCTTTGTGTCTTTATTAGCTAAGCTAACACACGCCTGACACCATCTCCTTAATAAACGCTAACTAAACATGCTTTTGTATAGTTAACCTGATAGTAAATTTTTTATTATGAGCCCATAGAATTATACCATCAGGTAAACACATGATTTTGGCATTTAACAAATATATAACATTCAATAATATGCTTGCATTATCGTTTGTTTTTTTTTGCTTGATTGGAAATATGAGTCAGCGCTGTCAACTATATGGGTAGTCCACGTGAGTAATGGCAATACTCTATGCCTTAGCATGGCTTGTTTTAGACAAAAGGTTGCAGTATACAGATCAGACATTTTTAATTCTATTGCTTACAACAGGGCTACTATTGCTCTAACTGCAACTGGTCTTTGATGCCTTTTAACTTACTTTAAAGGGCATCAAAGATGAGACTTAAAGCTGTAATTAAACTGTTCTCTAGAAAGGAGGCGCATGCAAGAGATACGATTCTCAACGCACTTTGGTATTGGCACTACTGATGCTGAAATGAAAGGAGCGGCTATGAAAAAAGTCTCAATTATCATCGTATTCTTGGCATTGACTATGACAATTTTGCCGGGGACCGCCTATGCTGATAACGATGGCAGCAATGTCTCTATTGGAGTTGAATGGTTGGCCAATATAATGGCACTGGTAGCCCTGCTGAACAATATGGCAACCTTAATACCTCGGAGGATGCGGTAGCTGGACTTTACGACATAGTTTCAGACCCTGGAACGAGCTGGAACTGGGATTTCAACTATGGTAATGATTTGGCCTGGGAACGTGATTGGAAAGCGACAGGTCGTCTTGGAGGCGATGATTCAATATATACCGATGATGTGGACCTGAACGCATACTGTGGTCACGGCTTTGCTAACAAGTTTGTGTTCAGCACTGAGATGGACGATTGGTACAGTACAATCAGTGACATCGATATGGGCGACAGAGATTGCGAGTGGATGCTAACTTTCACTTGTAATTTTCTAACAGGCTCGATGTCTACTTTTGGTCCAGCGGCTGATAACGTTCATTTGATATGCGGTTATGCCACTGATATGACAGTGACCAGTAATGCAGGCTCAAGGTTTGCCTACTGGGCTAAGCAGCCATATGGCGTTAGAGTAGCATGGTATAAGTATGGCTACGATACGCAAAATGGTGCTAATCAAAATATCGCTAGGATATTTGGGGCAAAAGCTTCCGTTAATGATTACTTATGGGGATACGGATCTGTTTCTGCGGACCCGCCGTTTTATACCAGCTCACCTAGTTCTTATACTTATTGGGATTACAAGTTGAACTGGTAAGCCTTAGCTAGTCAATTGTTCAGTGGAGGGAGATTCAATGAAAAGAACTATAATGCCAGCAGTAGGTATGCTAGCCATATTAATCTTAGCATTTTTTGGCTACCAATTCACTGGCAAGATTACAGATTTGAATAGAAATGCAAAGACATCTTTACCTAAACTTACCGTTCGTCCTATAGATAAAACAGGATCGGCAGGGAGCATTGCTAATTTAAAAATGGATATAGAGAAGCCTGACTTACCTGAAAAAGTTATGGTTTATAAAGTAAGAAAGCCTATAATAACGAAAGATCAGGTATTGATTCAAGCGAATAATCTGGGCATATCAGGTGAAGTTAAAGAGTCTCTTGTAGATTTTAGTATAAAGTCTCAAAATGGCGACTATATTGTGGATAAAGAGACTGGATCTTTTCATTACATAACAGACGACTTCAAGTTTAGGGCTGAACCGTTAAAGACAATCTTGTCTGATGAGGAATATAAGAAGCTTGCAACCGATTTCTTGACTGAGAAAGGATTAATGAAAGCAAAAGCAGTCTTTAGAGATGTGAATAAGGGCAATGTCACATTAGCCAATGTAAATGATGATGGTAATGGCAAAGAGGTCCCATTTATGATTGAGGTTAGATTTAGCAGGGACTTAAATGGGATGGAGTGGAATGGCGTTGGCCCGAAGATTTCAGTCTATTTTGGTGAGAACGGCAAGATAACCGGAGCAGCTTCAGTTTGGCGAGAAGTTGAGCCTTACCAAGAATACCCGATTATATCGCTTGATGATGCACTAGCCCAGATCAAAGAGGGGAATGCACAGATATTTAATGCCACCCCTAACGATACAGTAGCGGTCAAAGAGGTGAAATTAATATACATATCTGATCCCATCGGTTACCATCAGGAATTTGTGATTCCTTATTATTTAGTAAGGGGGACGAATAATGCCAATAACTCGGTTACAGCTTTAACAAGAGCCATACCAGAGAATTTACTATCAATAATCCCACCACCACCCTATACTGCTCCTCGAGGAGTTAAAACAAAGAAATAAGTTTAGTAACCGTCACCGTTTAGCAAGGAGAGAGGCCTCCAAGAGGAGGCCTCTCTCCTTGCTGACGGTTATGGTACTAGCTGATATTAACATATGCGCAGTAGTATAGGAGCGTAGCCTAAATTCTTTGGTTCTGCCATATTCTGGCAAATCTGAAGAGTTGCTATACGCCGGTCCTTATCCCTTCCCCACATACATTGATAGAAGGAAACTGATTGCACCTAAAGTTTTGCAAGCTGGTAGATTATGTATTTTAGGATGATGCAATTTTTTGCTAAATACAATTGCTAAAAATTGCTAAACTATAGCCAAACTTTTCAACATCTTTCCTGAAAAGAGCCAGCGGCCTTTTATACCCAAAAAAGATTGTTTGTCCAAAAAGATGGCTTGGCAGGAGTTGATTGCCGCAAGAGATGATTGATGTATTG
>JASEIR010000008.1:0-283 GCA_030017355.1 Actinomycetota bacterium | reverse complement strand
CCTGGCAATAGAATGAAAGAATGCATAAAATGCATAGCAACGTCCCTTTGTGTCTCATCACCCTGAGTGTCTTTGAATCAATAGCTGCAATATCACGTGCTTTACCAGTTAGGCCCTCATCCCACGCCATATTAAGAATCAAACCCCCAACAACGAATTAATTTTTCTATCCAGCTCTCAAGAATTTTTCCGCATGCATCAACCAATTGCTGATCGCGAACATCGTCGGCTTCTTTCTTGCCATGGAATAGATTACATCTTATGCGATAAATTGCCTCTATTA
>JASEIR010000089.1 GCA_030017355.1 Actinomycetota bacterium | reverse complement strand
AGTTAAAGATGATATTAGCAGAAAAGCTGAAGAACATGAGCCTCTTCCTGATCTTGTTATTAATGGTTATTATTTGCTAGGTAAGGATTGGCTAGAGACAGCTAAAGCTTGGCGAGAAGCAGGCTTCAAAACGCCGCCTGTGATGATTTCCGTAGTAAATAGAACCGAAACAGCGGCGCGCGTAAAGTATGCTTTTGATCATAACAAAATTCATATCGATGAATTATGTGTACCTGAAAAAACGCTTCATATTGATTCTAAAGTGCTCGAAATAGCAGAGTCCGAAGAAGATTTAATAACCTCTGTTAGTGAGAGTATTGGCGAAGAAGAACAGGATGATGAGCCAACCCGTAAACTTTCTAAAAAAGAGCAGGCAGAGCTCTTAAGACAAACTGTTGATACTGTTGGTCAAGTTGGAAAGCCAGGAGAAGAGATTCAAAACGTAATAGCAGTTGGCATGCTTTCGGAAGGTTGGGATGCTAAAACAGTTACGCATATTATGGGTCTTCGTGCATTTTCAAGTCAGTTGTTGTGCGAGCAAGTAGTTGGAAGAGGTTTAAGAAGAACCACATATGAAATAAATTCTGAAACCGGTCTTTTTGATCCCGAATATGTAAATATCTTTGGTGTGCCCTTTACGTTCTTGCCTCATGAATCTCAAGATGGTCCGCCACCGCCACCCAAGCCAAAAACTCGTATAGAGCCCGTTGGCGAAAAGCAGCAGTTTGAGATCAGTTGGCCTAATGTAATTCGGATTGATCATGTATACAAGCCTAAGCTAACCCTGGACATGGACAATGTTAAGACGCTTGAGCTAGACGCTTATGAAACATCAACCTTGGCAGAAATGGCGCCTATCCTTGAAGGTAAACCAGACGTTACCAAGATTTCAGAGATTGATCTTGAAAGTTTAGGTCGTAAATTCAGGATGCAGAAAATAATTTTTGAAACGGCGAGGGATATCTATGACCAGATGAAACCTAGCTGGAAGGGAAGCAAGGAAAACTTGCTTGCTCAGTTGATTCATCTTGTAGAGCAATTTATTGCATCAGACAAAATTCAAATCTCGCCACCCCTCTTCTATCAGGATGAAATCAAGAGGCGCATTCTAATAACTCTTAACATGAATAAGGTTGTCCAACATATTTGGGAAGCAATTCGCTTTGAGAATGCTGAATCCATTGTTCCTGTATTTGACAGCGACAAACCTATCCGATCAACAGGGGATATGAGGCCTTGGTATACCGGAAAACCATGCGAATATACCAAAAAATCACATATCAATTTCTGCGTATTCGATAGCACCTGGGAAGCTAGTGAAGCTTTTCAGTTAGATCGTAATCCTAATGTTGAAGCATGGGCTAAGAATGATCACCTGGGGTTTGAGATTCTTTATATATTCAAAGGGGTTATTCGTAAATATAGACCTGATTTCATTATTCGACTAAAGAACGGCAATTACCTTATTCTAGAAACGAAAGGTCAGGATACTCAGCAAGATAGGACGAAAAGAGAGTTCTTAGACGAATGGGTAAAGGCTATCAATGCCCATGGTGGTTTTGGATCTTGGCATTGGGCAGTGTCTTTTGATCCGGCTGATGTGCCGGAGATTATAAATGGAGCTATCTGATGCAAGCTAAAGGCGTTCGGACAATTTAAATTATACAAGGTAAGACATAAAAAGTGGGAGAACTACCATCTCCCACTTTTGTCTTGTGGACTTGATAATATAGCCTAATGTTCTATATATCCTAAGCCGTTTAAACGTAGAACTAAAGCTTGCGTGCTTACGTCATAACGTTTTGCTAGATTAGTAATGAAATCCTCGTCAAAAATGTCAATAGGCCCTATATGATCTAAATCTTTCGCAATAAGGCAGCGTGGCATTAACAATTCTGCTGCAAAGTAATTAGCCTCAATTTCTTGTATATCCGTTTCTTTATTAGAAGAGCCACTGCGTAGTTTTACTAGAACTCGGTCAACAAGTAAATTATCGTTTTGATGCAAAAGAAAATGTCCTAGCTCATGTGCTATTGTAAATCGTTGTCTTACCTTAGCTTGGGTTGAATTAACGCCAATAATCGCAGCTTGTTTATCACGAAATATAAATCCTGAAAGGTTAGATTCAAGTGGTTGGAAACGTATCTGAAGACCCTGTTTTTTGGCAATACTCTCAACTGCGACAGGTGGCTTTCTTATGACATATTTGTCTAATAGGCTATCAACAATTCTTCCGATTAATTTTTTACGGATTGGCATAATTAACCTTTCTCCTTAGGTTTAGTGACTACTGATTGGATCCATTCACGTTCAGCTTCAGATAAATCACTGGGAAGACTATCCCTAAGCTGCATACTATAAGATGAATCAGGTTCTTTTGGAAGTAGACTATGTGGATCAACACCAAGCGTTGAAGCAATATCATAAAGAGTGTGGAGCAACAACTTCTGATTCCCGCGTTCGATGTTTGTAATAGAGGTTCGCGTGAGAGAGATAAGTTCTGCTAGTCGTTCTTGGGTTAGATTACGTTTTTCTCGGGCCTTGCGGATACGTCGCCCGACTTCTTCATAAAGCTCTTTTGAGCTCACAATTAGGCCTCCCACCATATTTACGACTTATTCTAACATAAACGTTAATCGCCGTCAATTTTAGTAACCGTTAGCAATATTGACATTGATGTAAGATAATATTGTTGACAACGCCCTTGACTGGTGCTACCATACTTATAGCTATTTAAGATAAACTATTATCGCATTAGAGGAGGTCTTATTATGGCAAAGAAAGTAACAGGTAAGAAAGCAGCATCAGCGGCATCAAAAGTTCTGCGCGATGGCAGAACAAGCAAGGCTTCAAAGACAGCGGCGGGAAGCGCCTTAAGCCAGAGAGAGAAGAAGCGATAATACATATTTAGAACCTCTACTCCTAAAAGTAGGGAAAAGAGGACTTGAATTTTAGCACTCATTGTATTAGAGTGCTAAATATAACTAATCGCTTTGAGGATTGCCAGAAAGCCCAAAAAGTTATCCCCAACCGTCCTCTAAAGCATAAAAGACAAACAACCCATAAAACGGGCTACAAAAGGGTGACAAAATGCAAATCGACGAAAAAGACAAAGTTAACATTTTAATTGGCCTGCTTAACGAAAGATATAACGCTTCTCACAAAATGCGTGAAAGAAGCCAGAGTTTTGCAATATGGATATTAGGAATCGGTATTGCCGTAATCGGGTTACTCTTGACCGGACAGGCTATAAGCATATCAGAGAAGTGGCTTCTTATAGGCTTTGTGATACTTGTATGGTTACTTAGCGTTTATTATCTGAGATCTATTGAAAGAGGGTTTCAGAATAATAGAAGCGTAATGATAAATCTTGAAAGAGTCTTAGGTTGTTATGATAAGGGGGTATATCTCAAGTCAAAATCGCTGTTTCCGCCAGAGTATGCTAACAGCAAGGATCATTTATCCGCATATGAGAAGATGAAGTGCTATCTTAGATCTCATTTCATACCTATGTATGCCTGGATAACTGTCGTTGCATTAATGGTTGGCTTAATGATTTGGTATAGTCCTATTGAAAAAAAGACAGAGGCTAAAGCGGCCAAACAAAGTTCGACCTCAAAGCAAATTGGATCAACAAGTACAGTTAAAAATTAAAGGGGGTGAATTATGGCAGATTGTCACAGTAGCTTTAAAGGATTTTATGAAGAAATCAAGTTGGCCCCGGCCAAAAAGGTCTTCCTTAGAACATCAAGAGATGCAGTTCGAAAAAAGATCAAAAAGTATTTTAAGGAAGAATTAGAGGAAGAAGTTCCTAAATTTCGTGGGCAAGGCTCGTATTCGATGGATACTATTGTTAATCCCCTGGATGGGGAATATGACATTGATGACGGAGTATATTTAAGCAACCTTGATTCAGATAAGTCAAAATGGCCGAGCGCTGAAACGGCGCATAATTGGGTATTTGAGGCAGTCAAAGGGCATACTGATACTGATCCGGTTGATAAAAGAACTTGCGTTCGTGTTATTTATGCAGGTCAGTACCATGTTGACCTACCAATATATGGTATTCATAACAACACAATTTATCTTGCTGAAAAGGGAAAGACTGAATGGACACTTAGTGATCCAAAGGCAATAACAGACTGGTTTCTAGACCAAGTAAAAAGTAAGGGCGAGCAGCTAAGAAGGGTTGTAAGATATCTAAAAGCTTGGGCAGATAACAAGTCTCAAAAAATGCCGTCTGGATTAGTATTAACCATTCTAGCCTCGAATAACTTTGTTAGCAATCAAAGGGATGATATTGCATTCACGGAAACAGTTCGCAATATCTACAATCAGTTACTAGTATCAACGGCGATACTTAATCCAGTTGATATAACCGAGGACCTCAGCGGAGGTATTTCCAAAAGCCAAATGAACAATTTTAAGGATATGCTGTCTAAGCTAATTGAGCGTGCCGACAAAGCTATTAAAGAAGATGATGAGGACAAAGCTTGTGAATTGTGGACTAAAGAGTTTGGCAATAGATTTAGCTGCAATAAAGAAGACAAGAAATCAAGAAACAATAAAGATGTTGCTACCCCGATTATTATTAGCAACGGCGCTAAACCTTGGGCAAAGTGATGAAAAAACCCTGGTATAAAAGCAAACCTGACTTTTATTTATTAGAGCAGAAGATTATAGACGAAAAGTATCCCACGCTTTTTTATAGTGTGCGTGACAGTAAGGTTTACCTTTCCGGGATATTAAATATCAATCACATTTATGCAAACGAGCATATAACCGATGCCTATGAAATAGAGATAGAGTTTCCTGATGATTACCCTTCTTCTTTACCAAAAGTCTGGGAGCTTGGCGGGCGTAAAGAGAATACTTTAAAGAAACGAGGACTGTCTAGTATTTTAGACCTCCATTATTTTTCCGACGGATCGGCTTGTCTTTGTTATGAGCGTGCTGTTAGAAGGTATTTCCCTGAAGGTTCGAATATAGAGATATTTTTAAGGCGGTTAGTTGAGCCGTTCTTCTATGGTCAGAGTTACTTTCAAAGACATGGCAAATGGCCATTTGGAGAATATGGGCATATGTATGAGGGACAGGGGCTCATACAATTCTATAGCGATGAACTGAATACCGATGATTTAAACATAATCTTCAACTGCATTAAACTACTTGCCAAGGATGAGCAAGTAAAAGGCCATTGGCTATGCCCTTGTAGATCTTCTGAATCATTACGGAAATGTCATCCTGAGCTATTTAAAAGGCTTTATGATTTAAGGAAAATCGTTTCTTCGGATGACGCTAAATTAGACCTAACACATCTTGCCAAAGCCTATAAAGAATACCAAGTGCGAGTTAATCGACAAAAAACCTATAATGAATTGGTCAACAAGTCAATCCGAAATATATTAATTAATCGCAAATTCTGATTACTTTTTAAGATTTTGAGTAAACGTGAAACCAGGTCTGATGCTTATATTCTAAGCAGATATATAAGCGGCATTTCCATAAATCTCTTAAATAACCTTACTTTTCAGTAATTAGTACCGTATGACAATTTCTGTCTTAGTTGGATAAATGCACATTAATCACTAGGCATAGCCTTTCTAACGGTTCGAATAGCGACCGATCCGGGGAGCCAATAGGATTCAAACCGGGAATATTGCTCTGTAGAGCCTAAATCACCGGCTGGGATGATTCAAAACTCCGGATAAGACGTAATTCAAACCAATAGATAATGGCTTTGATGAGCCATTTTTGTTTTGGAAAAAAGTTCGAAACCGACCCCCTGGTTTGCCGAAATTCTTTAAGTTGGCCGCATTGTCTAATATAATAGACCTGTGTCTATTATATTAGAAAGATATTCTTTAACCCCTCATGGCTCAGCGAAAGGATCTTCTCCTGGTTTTATGTATAACAGGAGAGGACTTGGCATATCTGCATTAAAAACTCTTGCAATATGCTCCGATTAGTATAAAGTATATCAGGATAGTGTCTATTAACGAGAACCTACGTGTATGAAAAAGACAATTTTATCTAAAAAAGAACTGGAAATACTGGAAAAGGCAATCTCCCGTTACGGCTATATCGTGAGTTTTGATGGTCTGCGGACGCTCATGAAAAACCTCTCTTATAATGCTATTAAAAAAGGATTAGGCTTCTTACCCAAAGGGCTGGCTTATCCGCATTAATCGAGGGGTTTATGCGGTTGCAAATATTGAGTCTCATAGCTTTTCGAACATCCCGCCTTTAGCAATATCTCGAGTTTTTGTTCCTGATTCTTACGTGTCGTTTGAGTTTGCTTTAAATTATCATGGGTACTTTGACCAGCTTCCCGATACGGTAACAGCAGTATCAACCGCAAATCCCAAGACATATTATTTTCAAGATCTTGAATACCAGTTCGTAAAAGCTAAACCTGAAATGATGGTAGGATATGTGGAGATGACAATCGATGGCCAGAAAGCAAGAGTAGCTGAGATTGAGAAGGCTTTACTTGATTTTCTCCACTTTAGAAAAGATAGCTATACGGTTGATTTAGTATTGGAGAAACTAAAGGAAGCTAGGGCTGAGCTTAATCCTGCAAAACTAGCCGATTATGCCAAGCTTTATCCGATAACGGTTCAAAGAAGAATCGGCTTTCTTTCGGACATTACAGGACTTGATTCCGGAAAGCTTTACGAGAACATAAAAAATACGCCTGGGTTTGCCAAGCTCACAAAAACCTCGACCAAGTTTAACGCCAAATGGAGGCTCTACTTTGAAGATAGATTTGTTAAGCAGGGCTCAGCTCTCCATTGCCAACAAGAATAACTTTCGCTATCCTTTGGCTATCGCCGAAAAGGACTATATTTTAGCGGTTGTTCTTAAGATAATCTATAGCTCTAAGCTCAAAGACACAATCATCTTCAAAGGCGGCACAGCGATTCATCACCTTTACCTTAACCAGCTCCGGTTTTCAGAAGATTT
This sequence comes from Actinomycetota bacterium, assembly GCA_030017355.1. Lineage (GTDB taxonomy): Bacteria > Actinomycetota > Aquicultoria > Aquicultorales > Aquicultoraceae > JASEIR01. The sequence goes on along the minus strand of JASEIR010000089.1, from coordinate 2,433 downwards.
AGATTTTGCCACTTCTGAATATCTAACCATTGATGATATAAAAGAGGTTTTTAAGCCGTACGACTTTTTAGAGGTCGTAAAATTCTACTCCTTAGACTTTGCCTTGAAAGTAGAGCGGTTAAAATTTACTGGTCCCCTAGAACAGCCCAATTCAATTAAGATCGATATCGACTTAACACAAAGGCTCGTTTTGCCAGCCATAAAAGGCAGAGGCACTTTAAGCTACCACTAATTACATCTTTATTCTATTGAAGTTGCCTTAAGCCCCTTCAGGCATTTGAAGAAATTTCTTTATGTTTTTGATTTCTTCGCCTTGCCTATCTTGGCGGTCAATTACGGCATTGAGCGTTCTTTCTATCCTGCCGGTCCTAAACTGGAGGTCTTCAATATCTTTCTCTATTTTAGCGATATGAGGAAGGACAATTTGTTCAAAGCCTTCATTGAAAATGTGGATCATCCGTTTTTCAAGCCGCTGCTCTTGCTCTTGGAAACGCACATCAAACCTTTGCTCTTGTTCTTGGAAACGCACATCAAGCCGCTGCTCTTGCTCTTGGAAACGCACATCAAACCTTTGCTCTTGTTCTTGGAAACGCACATCAAGCCGCTGCTCTTGCTCTTGGAAACGCACATCAAGCCGTTGCTCTTGCTCTTGGAAACGCACATCAAGCCGCTGCTCTTGCTCTTGGAAACGAGTATCCATGCGCTTTTCAAGGCGTTCTGCTTGTTTATTTAACAGTTCCTCAATTACCCTTTTATCTGCTTCGTTCATGAAAGCATCATAGCTTTTAGAGCAATCTCTGTCAATGACAATAATTTCTAACTTGTACGGTGTCACCTGCTATTATTTTTGGCAATATCGGTTTTAGCAGCCGTAAAAAATAAGGGGTTTTCTGGGGCAAGGGTTTCAATCCTGCCCGGGGATGCAATTTCAGGGTGCAGAATAGTACTTGATAAAACTGCTTTGTAGAGCGGTTTTTGCTATACCTGCCTATTGTTATGGGATATAGTTGTGGGTTGATAAAATATCTCTTCTTTAATGGGAATGGCTAGGCAAGCTATCGTGCTCATGCTCTTCAACTCGATGAAACTTTTCACCGGAAGCACCGGCTGGGTCTATGTGGATTGTGGCATGTGAGAGGTAGCTTAAGTGGTGCAGAAGCTGATGTTGCGCCTCAATAGCGATAGCGTGTCCTTGCTCAACGGAGAGATTTGGGTCTACAGCAATATTTACTTCAGCCTGAAGCCGGTGCCCAAGCCATCTAACGCGCACCTCGGTAATGTCTTTTACACCTGATACGTGATGAACGGCATGTCTGATTTCATCAGCAACTTCAGGATCAACCCCATCGAGAAGCCGTGAAAACACCGCTCTTGCGGAATCCCACGTGATGCGGGCAATGGCTACCGTAATTAAAAGTCCGATAATGGGATCAGCCAGCGGATAGCCAAGAAGTATACCTATTGCACCAAAGAGAACAGCTAAGCTCGTCAATCCATCAACACGCGCATGGTACCCATCGGCAACTAACGCAGTGCTGCCGATCTCTTTGCCTACCCTGATGCGAAAGACCGCTACCGCCTCATTTCCGAGAAATCCAACAAGAGAGGCGGCAACGATAGCCCACACGTGGCTTACCGTTTGAGGGTGAATGAGCCTATCAACCGATTCATAACCGGCAACAATAGCGCTCAGCAATATAATAAGGACGATGGTAACGCCGGCTAAATTCTCAACACGGCCATAACCGTATGTGTAACGCTTCGTCGGCTTTAGCCGTGCGAGAGCAAAAGCAATCCAAAGCGGGATAGCGGTAGCCGCATCGCCAAAGTTATGGATAGTATCTGCCAAAAGGGCAACGCTGCCGGATAGCGTAACAACTATAATCTGAAATACGGCGGTTATTAATAAGCCAACGAACGACCATTTTATTGCCCAGATACCTCTCTCAGTAGTGTAGATAGTAGGATCAATTGCACCGTGGTTATGACCAAGAGCGCTATGGTTATGATCTTGTCCTTTGCATGAATGCTTTTTGCTCGACATTAAAACCTCATAGTTATAGATTACTAGTCTATTTTACTGCATAATTTGCTTTAATCCATGGTTATTTGGCTGTAGCTGCATAACTTTAACGGAAGGATATAGTGCAACTAGAATCTAAACAATCAAACTGTAAATTTCTGTATGAAGTTGGAATGTATGCGAATTTGGGGAGCACCTCAAGTTCCAACCAGAAAAACCGCTTTGTGGAGCGGTTTCCTGCTTTCTAGCTATTGTTATAGGGTGTGGTTATACCTAGGGATCCTTTCGCTAGAAATCTAGCTAACAGCAACCTTTGTATTAGGAGTCTAGCATATCTCTCCTTAAAGTTGGTAGCTTAGGGGTGATCTTCAAGCCATTTTTTGATAAAACTATAAAATGCTTTGCTTTAT
>JASEIR010000088.1 GCA_030017355.1 Actinomycetota bacterium | reverse complement strand
ATATTATTTAGATCCCTCGACTCCGGGCTATCGCCCTCCGCTCGGGATGACATCTCAGAGAGCTTTGTAGAAAGCTTTGGCCTTCGCTCGGGATGACATTTTCTAATTTTCTAACAGCTAAAGACAACGAATTGCAAAATCACTGAGTCTCTAATTCAAGTCTCTAATTACAGTTAAGCAAAGATGAGAGAGAGCCTAGGTCTTGGCCACGCGATATGCGGATGCGTTTAAGCTTAAAGGGATTATCGCCTGGCCTGCAAAGCCCAGGTTCAGTGGTGAGTGCGGCTGAATAACCACAGCGCTTTGCAGCAGCTATTACTTGGTCATTAAAACTGCCAGATGGGTATGCCAGAAAGCGGACTGTTTGCCTGAGATGTTTTTCCAATAAATTCTTAGATTTCTGTAGTTCGTACAGAAGTTCATCGGATGAGGCCAAAGACAAATCGATATGCGTCATCGTGTGAGATTCGATTTGCATTCCTCCGTTAGTCATCTCTACTGCCTTTCCCCAGTTAAGTCCGTCTCCCGAATCTACGCATTTCACTTTGACAAAAAATGTGCCAGTGAGGCCTCGCTTCTTGAGAATGGGATATACATTGTAATAAGCATCGGCTGTTCCATCATCAAAAGTTAGGACAATTGGTTTTATCGGCAGCGGTTTATGCAAGTAAAGCGCATCAAAGGCTTCGTTGAGGCTTACTACGTGATAACCATTTGAAAGAAACCAGTTTAGTTGGTTGGTGAAGGTTTGCACAGAAATAGTCAAATTTCTCTCAACGCAGTTTCCGAAAGTTGCGGTGTTGTTTATGCGGTGGTACATGAGAATTGGGATAGCTTTTGGGACTTCAAGTTTTCTAGCTGGAATCTGTTCAGATCGATGAGTCGATGGCAAGTAAATAAATGATTTAGCTCTATTCTTCTTATGTTCTTGGCCTGAAGTTCTTGGTGCTGTCTTTTTTGGAAAAAGATTAGTTAAGTTCTTGATGCTAGACATCTGCATATTACTAGTCTTATGATTGCTATTGATGGTTACGGTTAGCAACAAGATGGCTAAGATAATTAAGATTCTTGCCAGCCGGTTTCTTCCGCTTTTTTTCTGCAAGCGCTTATTATCAAAAATCATTGCGTTCTATTTTTATAAATGGCCCAGTTTTGATTTGCGGACTTGTTATCAATTTGCAAATTCCTAGACTTTATTCCCCAGGCTAAACCTTCTTACAAAATTTTGGTTTGCGGCGTCTTAAATGTTTTACGGCAAAGCTTGCGTGAACAACGGCATCGCAGGAGTTGCGCTTTTTAAAGGCTTAAGATTTTGAGAAATAAGGAGCTAAAAATGCAACAGGTTGCTTAGCAATTGGGTATATAAAATTGGCTTCTTGAACATATTCAAACGAGAGTGCAGATAGTTTGCGCTAAGGTAGTAATAGAGGTGTAAATGCCAAATGCGCATAGCTTACCTTGTTAGAAAAACCAGCGGTGGTATGCAGACGCACATCCAGGGGCTTCTAAGTGGATTAGATAGGCTTTCCTTTGAACCAATAGTTATCTCCCCTCATTCAGAGAAGCTTTTTTCGTCACTTGAAAATCTAGGTGTTGACTATTTTAGAGTTGATATGGCTGATAAGATTTCACTAAAAGATGACATTATTTCAGCTTGCTTAGTGGCTAGTATATTAAGGAAGATCAGACCGGATATACTGCATGTTCATGGCAATAAAGCTGCCTTAATAGGCTGGCTTGCCTCTCGTTTTTGCCCGCCGAAATGCATGGTCATCACTATCCATAACTTTCTAAGCGGCTTAGATAGAAATATGGGCAACTTGGATCAAAAACCTTCTGCTCTTGCTTTGGTTTATAAAAAAGCAAGCAAGAGTGTGCTGAATGCAGCCGACCGGGTTATTGCTGTGTCTACTGAACTTGGCAGATATCTTAAAAATGAAATTGGTGTTAGGTCAGATAAGGTATCCATAATCCCAAATGGGATCGATATGAAACAATGGGAAGCATATAGAAAGAGCAGCTTTAATGCAAGGAGGATCCTTGGTTTTGCTGATAATGTAAAGCTTATCGGCACCATGGGCCGTTTAGTCCCCTTTAAGGGTCATCAGGTTTTATTAAAAAGCATTAGCAGGCTTATTAAAAAGCATTCTGACATGCATCTGCTGGTAATAGGCGATGGGCCGCTTCGGGATGAGTTAATAGCCCAGGCTAGAGCGCTGGGAATTTCGCAAAACGTTAAGTTTCTAGGGTTTGTCGATGAGCCAGGACAGTACTTGGCAGCTTTAGACGTGTTTGTATTAGCATCGATTGCAGAGCCTTTTGGTATAGCTATCTTAGAAGCTATGTCTTTAGGTTTGCCAGTCATTTCAACGAGGTCTGGAGGGGTTGTTGATATAATAGAAGATAGAAAGACTGGCTTGCTGGTTAATCCTTCAGACGAGGCTTCCCTAGCTGATGCAATTGAAGAGCTTCTAAATAACAAGAGTTTAGGAAAAACTCTTAGCCAGAATGGCCAAAAGCTGGTTAGCGAAAAGTTTACTATTAAAGCTATGGTTGATAAAACATGTGCTATATATAATGAGCTAATGTATGATGCTTGATGTTGCTGAAGCTAAATTCGTTAGCTAAGTCCGCTATGGTTGGAAGAGCCTGAAGTTTTTCTATACATCAAAAGATATACGCCAAATATTAAAAGCACGAGAGCAAAAATGCCAGCCAAGATGTGGATGTAAGTAAAAGTGAAATATCTTTTGATGATGTGCTTAACAAAGCCAGTGATTACAATACTAAAGGAAATTGCAAGGGCGCAATAAACAATTCCGCCAATTGCTGTAGCAGCAATAAAGGTTCTAATATCCATGTGCGCTGCGCCTGCTGGAATAGATATCCAAGTTCTTAGCGGCCCATACAGCTGGGCTATTGCAATTGCAAGAAGCCCATAGCGGTCTAAGAATTGCGTGAAAACTTGCATGAGCCGAGAGGGCGGCTTATTTTGTGTTTTGCGAAAAACTCTTATTCCAAAATATCCAATGTAGTAGCTGGCAGTGGATCCAAGAACAAGGCCTGAAGTTGAGGCAAGAAGAGCTGCAAAAAATGTTATCTTGCCATTAGAGATCAAGCTGCCTGCAACCAAAGGTAAGGCAATTGAAGCAAAAGGCACCCCAAGGCTTTCTAAAAATGTTCCAACGCCAAGACCTATGACGCCATAAGCTAAGGCAATATTGACCAAGTGCATTACAAACGAACGCATTGATGCTCCAATACGTCTTGTGAATATTTTTAAACCCTTAAAGGTTATGTCTAAGGATTTCGCATTTTACTATTTGCCATCCTGCAACTTACCATCCGTCACCCCGCACTTTTTTATCACCCTAAAGCCCATTACTTTTTTGTCATCCTGAAGTTCATCACTTTTATTTCATCCTACTTCTTGTCATCCTAAAGCTTATACTTTTTTTATCATCCCTTCGACTGCGCTCAGGACAGGCCTGAAGGGCCATAAGGTAAATCATATTTTCCAAATTTCTGTTTCACTCTTAGGCTTGAGGCTTTTAGAATGACGGTTGTTTTAATGATAGTTGTTTTGCCTCTCCCCGGTCTCCGGTCTGCTCTTGCCCGTCCTCCGTCTCCAGTCTTCGGTCTGCCTTTATTAGAGATTGCCGCGTCGCCCTGACGGGCTCCTCGTAATGACAGTTTTGTTCACCTTCCTTGAGAGGAAGTTGAGACGGTCCCTCGTCTCTGCAGGCCCCTCGCAATGACAATTCTTCTTTTGCCGGCCCCTCGTCTCCTGCCCATCTTTCACCCCCACCCTGTCCCTCCCCCCTCAAGGGGGAGGGTATTATATGGGCTCCCTCTCAAGGGGGAGGGTATTTGGCTATTCCCCTCCCTTGAGGGGAGGGGCTAGGCCCTCTATATTTCCCCTCCCTTGGAGGGTAGGCTCTATATTTCCCCTCCCTTGAGGGGAGGGGCTAGGGGAGGGTGATACCCACTCTCTAGACCCAAATCTGGTCCCTGGCCCCTAGACCCTAGACCCAAATCTGGTCCCTGTCCCCTGGACCCTTGCCCCTGACCTCTGGACCCTGGTCCCTGTCTTTTTCCGGTCTCCCATCTCCGGTCCCTGGTCCTTTATAGCGGCGGTCTGCGGTCGGCGGTCGGCGGTCAGGCTCCGAAGGAGCCTATAACGGCGGTCAGCGGTCACTTATTCAAATAACTCCGGCACGCTTACAATCTCATAGCCCCTGTTCTTTATCTCATCAATTAGTTCAGGCAAGATTTGCGCCGTCTGTGGACTTCCACAATGCATAAGAATTATTGCGCCATTGCTTAACCCTGCAATAACCCTGTTTTTAACTTGCTCAGGAGTCATGGTGGGCTTCCAATCCAAGGAGTCTATAGTCCAGTAGATAGACCGGTATCCCTGCTCAGCCACAATACGTAGCACCCTCTTATCTCTCGAACCAAACGGCGGCCTAAAAAGCGGTTTAGTAGTTTCACCGGTGGCTTCCTTAACCAGTCTCTCGGTCTTACTTAGCTCATAGGCAATATTATCTTCTGTTTCTTTGGTTAAATCTGGATGCGCATATGTATGGTTGCCTATTAAAAACCCTCGATTTGCAATATCTTTAGTAAGCTGAGGGTTTTCCTCAACCCACTTGCCAGTTAAGAAAAAGGTTGCCCCAACACCTGCATCATCAAGGGCTTTCAGTATTTTTGATGTTGGCTTACTGTCCGCACCAGCATCAAAAGTTAGCGCGATTTTTTTAACGTTTGTTGGCCCCCTGGATATTTCCTGAGACGACGCCTTAATTATTGACCTTTTTGAGTTGCTTTGAACAAGCTGTGTCGTTTCTTCATCTAAGGCCTGAGCCGTTAAAACACCTTTTGCAGGTATTTTTAGAATCTGGCCTATTTGCAGATTATCATCATCGCTAGCAACACCATTTAACTTCTTTAACGCGTCCACCGAAGTACCGAACTTGATAGCAAGGCCGTAGAAAGTGTCGCCAGCCTTAACCTCATACTCGATGTATTGCTGCTTTGTTGTGGTAGTTGTGGGCGGGAGTTTTGTAGTAGTAGTCTGCGCCTTAACTTGGGTTGGCTTGTTGGCTGATGCTTCCTCTTTTTGGCCATTAGATACGCTTAGCTTGTGTGCTAGCGAATAACCACCATATGCAGCAGAGAATGCTATAAGAAGCAGAATCACTAGTGCAAAAGCTATTCGTTTATAATTCCATCTAACTTTACGGCGCTGCCGTGACCCACGCATCCTTGGAGCCCTATAGTTATCCATGAGCTCTACCTCCCAAAGATACCTAACATGCTTATACAAATGCTACGAACATTGCTACTTTGGCCTTGATGAATAGCTTAACCAAGAATATTATAATTGGTAGGTCTTTAGTTATGCTAGCTTTTAGGCAAATGATGGAGAAAATTCAAACTTTCCCCAGCCACCAAGTCCATCTTCAATAATTATGATAGCACCCTCTACACCAGGTATATCTTGTGCATGGGCAATGGCTTGTCTTATATCATCCTTCGTGTGCACAAGGTTGCCAATTTTCGTAGCAACAGCATCAGCTAAAGAGGTATCTTTAGAGATAATAACAACCGCATCTGCCTTACCAAAGCTTACTGAGTGACCAACTGTTCCTGAAGACGTGCAGACTCCAAGTGGCATATCTTCTGGTTTTATAGAAATAGCTATTTTATTACTCAATGGAGATTTTCCTGCATATATGCCTATTTTTCGCTCGGCTGATGTATTAATGAAAATGTCTCCTCCATTTTCCACAATGACTTCATTGGAATACTCAAGAAGGCCTCTGCCTACATATTCAGAAATTGCTCCTGCAACCGCTGCCATAGGGCCAACTCCAGCAATATGCGCTGCATTAGCCATGGACTTTACAATATCGGGTGCGTTTGCTGGAACTTCTATAGGAACGAAAGTTTTTAAGAAAACCGGGTAACTGGAGATAAAATTCTCGAGTTGCGACCGATATAATAAGACCAACTCATAAGCAATATCTTTAAGGTCCCGTTCTGCGCAGATGAAAAGGTCGGTTTCCTTAACCTTCACCTCAAACGAGCAAAGATTTTTTGCCAGCATTTGATTACGGTAAAAACGAGGTTCGTACAAGAGTGCACCTCAAATTAGAAATGCTAAAATGTAGGCTACCATAATCAGCCACTAGTTTCTATCTTATAACAAAAAAGCCCGCATCGCACTTTTGCGACGCGGGCCGCCATCTCAAGATGGCCAACTTCACTATTTAGTTTTACCGAGGCTACTTATTTGCAACCTGTTTGGCCTGAACACTCTTGTTATCAGGTACCAAACTGGCCTCTGGCGCTCCCACAGCATCCTTAACTTCGCCTGCAAGCTCTTCAGCTTTGCCATAATATTCTGATGCTTGATCCAAAACCCTATCCTTATAGGCAAGACCTGCATCAACATCCGCCTTAAACTTAATCAGTTTAGTTTGGATCTCTTTAGCATCTTGCTGTACTTTGTTGTATGCGTTAATTGCTGTATTATAAGCGGCATTTACTTTTTTAACTGCTGCATTTACACCTTCTCGCTCTTCCTTAAACTGGGCTGAAACCTGTGGGATCTGACCCAATATTATCAATATAACCAGCCCAAACAACAATCTCCGCATTCTTTCTCCTTTAAAGCAAAAGCTTTGACATACGTAAAATCATACCTGTTCCTATAATAGAACCCCCCTTATTACCATTAATTACCATCTAAACTGCAGAATTATTGGCTGTATAGACTACACAGTTCCTCTCCTGTTCTAAAATGGCAAACTATTAAGTTTTCAGAAGCATTAAAGTAGGTATTGTGTTGCTTGGTGGATTGATGGTGTGTTGACTAGGTAGACTCATGCAAAAATAATAAGATGTATTTCTAGCGCCAATATTAAATTTGGTATTCCTTTTCACTATATCGGTACAGAGTTGCAGAACTTTAGCCTAAAGACTCCCAAAAGGCAATAATTTCCAATCTTAAACCTTTCGCTCAATCATAATACAAGCTCCATGAATTACACCAAGACCATTGTTTTTGGCATACTCAATGGCTTTCTCGCTCTCGGCGCCAGGCTGCATCCACACAATCTCTATTTTCTCCTTAACCGCTTCCTCTACGATTTTTTCTGTTACTGCGGGTGGAGTTACTATGTCCACAACGTTTGGTTTTTCTGGTAGTGCACTTATGTTCGGATAGGCTTTGTCTCCCTGTATTTCTGCTTCCCTGGGATTAATTGGATAAACCTTATAGCCGTTTTCCTTCAAGTCCTTATAGATACGATAGCCGTACTTGACTGGATTATTAGATGCTCCAACAACCGCAAAAACATTTTCCTTTTTCACAGCACGCTTTATTAACTCAACGTCCATATGCCCTCCCGCTTATTTAAACCTATTTTTAAATAGCTTATAGAGTATTGCATAAACAACCGCCGCTATAGGCTCCTTCAGAGCCTGACCGCCGACGGCAGACCGCCGCTATAAACGACCGCCGACGGCAGACCGCCGACCACCGCTAAAGAAATTCAAAATTCAAAATTCAAAATGCAAAATTGCAATTCAAAATTAAAAATTGATATATAGCTCTAAAGTGCTTATCACTCCTAGTTGTAACTGTCTATCTACTGCCAGGTATTTGTTTTATCTAAAAGATACTAGTGATAATTCTTTTTTGGTAGATAACTGTTCTTCTTCTGCCAGTTATTGCTTTTACTGCTAAGAATGCTAATGCTTAATTTTGAATTTTTAATTGAAATCTTTAATTTATTTGTCGGCAACTGTTTGAATTACGCTAAGATCTGTCCACGTGTAAGTGCTAAGATCGTTAGTAGTACTTAATCGCACCGTAAATATGATAAACAATTAATATTATATAGATAAGCAAAAACAAGATGCTTGCCTCAAGCACAACCCTATATCTTTTAAAGAGCCAAATAACAGCAGTAATAAAAATCGTGGCCCCAACTTTAAAAACACCAGCTAATGCTGAACTCACACTAAACATTTTATCCATAATCGGATTAACCTCAACAAATCCAGCAGCAAGCGCTTTTAAGGTAAATAGATAATCAGCTAAGTTAAGCAAAATAAAAAGAACAAGAAGAATTGCCAGAAGAGTTTGGCTATGTCTTAGATAGATTGCTCCAAAAGCAAAAGCTTTTGCAACAATACTTTTATTGCGAAGCTGATTTTTTCTCCTATCAAAACCTTCTCTTCTTTCCTTTAACTTAAAGCTAATACCCCGTTTTCTGCGATCTTTTACTCTTCGATCTTTCCCGTAGCTTTCACATCCCTCGCAAGGACCAATGCATTCCCCTGTATGATCTTTGCCTTCATAACAAACATTCTTAACCAATCTAAACTCCAGAGCAATTAATCATAATATAATGTACTGAAAGGGCAGGTTGCAGGGCTGCAATTTTCAACCAACTTAAACAAGTGGCAAGTTACATCCTCTACCGATCCATCTAATTGTATACCAAATCTAGCATTAAGCAGGGACACCAAAAGACCTATTGTTGTCCAAACTTGATTTTTACAGCATCTGCACTTTAATTGATTATCGGCAAGATATTCAGTAGCCTGAGCAACAACTCTCATGGTTGTATCATCCTGGCCATTGCCTACTGCTGTAAAGATTGTATTAAATACAATACCTACGGCTGGAACAATGCTACACACGTTGTTTTTAAATTCACTATCCAAGGCAATCTGTTTCTTTACATTCCTTAATGCTTTAAAAATATCATCGATAGTCAGCTTTACAGCGCCTTCATTTTTAACTGCGGTCAGAACTGATGCAGTGAATATCCAGGCATGCTCACAAGAGCAGCCGGGAAGCTTAGGGTACGCCATCATTATAGCTGCCAAGGCAAATGGATTCTTTGACGGGCTTGTTTTAATAATTTCAGCAACAAAATCAATAATAGAAAGGCTGTGGCATGATATGCAAAAGAAGTGTCCCTCTGGGCACCAAATATTTGATATACTCTCTTTGCCGCAGAAGCAGCATGTCATTAATTCTTCTTGGTCTAAAAGCTCTAACGATGCACCGCAAACAAGGCATATTTTAGGAGTGTCATGGGATAGCTTGTCTTTGATCCTTATACTACCTACATGTTTATCACAGCGTTGGCCATGTTGATGCCCATCAACATTAAATTCAAGTCGTCAACCGATTGACATAATTGTGCTTAGATTACTACTATATACCAAAACTCCCGCCTAGGTATGTTTGCTATACTTTATCGACAGTCATACCTAGGCTACTTTCCTCTCTAAGATAGATTTAGAGTTTTTAGCTAGTACTTTTGTTGGATAATTACCAAATCAGAAAAGAAGAAGTTTGATCTTGCCTTAAACCAGCCCTTGTCATAATTTTAGCTAAAGAAGCAATATATGACAACTTGCTTATGCGCTAAAAAAAGAAAAAAGGGGGACGTTCCTCCGATTTAGCCGATTTGGGTCAAATCGGCTAAAT
>JASEIR010000087.1:7305-9522 GCA_030017355.1 Actinomycetota bacterium | reverse complement strand
GATATTTGAACCGGCTCAATAATCCTGCTTTAAGCAATTCTTCGTAGCTCATCCTCACCGCCGATTAAAAATATCTTTTTGTTATTTAAAACATCCATAACAAAGGAATCCTTCTTGGCTACCCGCTCTTTCCATTCCTTAGGGGTAAAGACAGTATAGTTAACATCGCGCCTCAAGACCTTCTCGGCGGCACTAACAACATCATTCAAGACATCTAAGTCAGGATCACCGATAACCATAAGGTCGATATCTGACCTAGCGTCTTCAAGGTTTTTAGCAACAGAGCCGTAGATAAAGGCAAAATCGATGTGGCCAACTTCGGAAAGCTTTTCACGCAAAGCATCAGCTAGACCAACGGTCTTTAGAATGATGCTTTTTAGCTCTTCGTAAATAGGAAAGTTCTTGTTGACCCAGTAGAATTTAATATTGCCTTCTCTCTTACTTAAAAGAAGCCCGATTCTCTCGAACTTCTTAAGCTCGCTCTGAAGACCGGTAGGAGGGACGTCAAGGCGATTGATGAGGTTTTTGAAATAAAACCGCTCATCAGGATGAGTTAGAAAAAGCGTTAATATTTTGACTCTGGTTTTTGAGGTTATAAGCTCTGATAACATAATTTATTCCTGTTATCCTATTTTTGTATACATCGGTACAAATTTATGTTAACATGACTGCTAATTAAGTCAATACTTTTATTGCTTGCATTACTTCTTGTAAGCTTTCAAAAGCTTCAATCTAAAGCCGGCAAATTTTTCAGTTACTCCATATTCATCAACCAGATTTAAAACCGCTGTTTGGTAGTGCCTCGTAGTAAGTCTAAGCTTTGGCATTAGTAGATACGTGGCAAAAACCTCGGCTTGACGCTCTTCTTCGTGGAAGTCGATATGGGTACGGAAACACTAGAGCGCATAAGAGGCAAGATCGTAGCTTACAGAGAGTATTGGAAGTCTGGCAAGTTTAAAGACTGCTACAGTTACCGCAACTTCAGAGTTCTAACAGTAATCACTTATGTCCAAAGGCTTGATAATTTAATCGAAGCTGCTCATCAAACAGGCGCTAAAATATGTTTTTGTTTCTATTCATGGTCCAAGAGCTGCCATTAAAGATTTTCTTGGTGCTTCTTGGTACAAGCCCCAAAGTTTGGATCTGGTTTGCATACTGGACTAGCCTTGACGGATGCTTAAGCAAGTGTGGCGCTCCACTTTGACAGCTTTTTTCCTCACCAATTTAAACAGGTTTTAAGCAGGTAACGAGAGCAAGGTAATTTTTAAAAGGAGACGAAAACATGACAGGAACACCAAAACCGAACCAATTTATCGGAGTATGGACAATCGGCTTGATGGAGCTGCCATCAGAAGCAAGGGAACTCGTTGAAAAGGAGTTTAACAGGCAGGTTGGCGAAATAGATGACTGGTTTTATGTGGTAGTGGTGAACGGCAAAAAGTATTTTGTAGCAGAGAACGGAGAGTTCGCCTACACAGCTATGCTTCCTGATGAGTACCAGGGAAAGGGGGAGAATCCCTTTTCTATTTTACCTTCTATGGCGTGAGGCACTAATGGCTTTACGAAGCTGATCGGGAGATAAGATTATGAGGTTCTTAGTATTATAGGTATTTTTATCAACGGATCTCAAATATTCCCAATAGGCTTGCAATTTTACCAATGCTTTTACGTTCTCTTGCGCCCAGCCTACCACTATACCAAGTCGGCCAAGAGCAGCAGCATTAACCGCACTGCCTAACAGATGCTTGCGGCTGCCTTTATTTTCAACCTCAATGGCAAGCAAGCAACGGGCGTTTTTATTAAACTTCATTAATTCGTCAAAGGTTTTGGGTTGGTAAAGCTGCGAGTCACCAATTGAGTTGTCTTTAATGTTGTCTTGATGAAAAAGAAGTAACATTTCAATAAAAGATTTGGACGATTCCATAAGTGAGTTGTATTTTTTAGTACAACTATTGCCATGTTCTATAGAAAAAGGGCCAACTGCAACATCTATTCTTGGCGAGTAAAGCCGTCTCTCGTTCCTAAATGCAGACCATTCGGTTTTAATATCAACGCTTGGGTAAATGCTCTTTAATTGTTTGGTGATTTCATCCTGAAAGTTTCGAATTAGAGATGGCATGCATTTATCCTTTTACATTTATGTTTTGTAAAAAGCAGCTTAATTATACAATAAACAAAAGATACAGGCAGCAGTACATGCTTAAGGCAATTTTCTTT
>JASEIR010000087.1:0-7295 GCA_030017355.1 Actinomycetota bacterium | reverse complement strand
AAACTCAGTCTATACCCTTATTGAAGCCGGCGGAACCATGCTTGATATCGAACCACTCCTAACCAACCAGGAGTTCAGGGCTGAAGCAATAAAGCACGTTAAAAACGAAGCCGTTCATATCTTCTGGCATAACCGCTTTGTAAGATGGGAGAACAAAGACCGGATAAGCAACGTTGAAAGCACCTTAAACAAAGTCTCAACCTTTACCAGCGACCCCAGAATTAGAATGATGCTCTCATCCAAGAAAAGCACCATTGATATTAGAAATATAATGGACACCGGAAAGGTTTTGCTTATAAACCTTTCAAAAGGTGCTCTTAGAACCAACTCTTATCTTTTAGGGGCACTATTCGTTGCCAAAATTCAGATGGCTGCCATGAGCAGGGAAAGCCTACCGCCTCAAGAGCGCATACCCTGGTATTTATATGTTGATGAATTTCAAAACTATGCAACCGATTCCTTTGCCGAGATATTAAGCGAAGCCAGAAAATACGGCTTAAGCATTACTCTAGCACACCAGAACCTAAAGCAATTGCCTGAAAACCTCAAAGCAACCATACTTAGCAACGCCAAGAACTTCATCATTTTTAGGCTCGATAGGCAAGACGCAGAGCTAATTGCCAAGTATATGTTTGAGTACGATCCATTTTGGTGGAAGCTAAAAGACGGCGATAAATACACTTTTTACAGCATGAACGAGCAGGAAGAAAGCCTAATTTATGAGCTTACCAACTTAGATGCTCAATTTGCTTATCTTAAGACTAAAGGAAATGCTCCAAGGATGTCTAGGACTTACGACTTACCGGATACCGGCTGTTTTGAGGAAAACTTTACAACTTTACGGCAAATAAACTTAGAACAGGGCTATTTAAGAGACGTAAATGAAATAGCCGAGAGCTTAACCTTCCAACCCTCGTCTATTTATGAACCTGACGAGCCGGAAGGGTTTTTTGAATGATTAATCAAGCAAATCTAAAATTATATTCTTAAACTCTTCAAGCTTCTCCGTTAGCATGTTATTCCTATAGTGCCACATGATATTAAGTGGTTTTTTGTAGTATTTTTCTTCTTTAGGTATCCCGAAAAAGTCTTCTATATCGCTGTCAAAAGCATAAAATTTAGACGTAAAGGCATTCCTATTCTTCTCGATAAAATCGTTGATTAATTTATGCCGTTCCTTGTTATTATCGCCGTCAAATAAAATCGAGTGTTTTATTCCTAATTTGCCAAAGAGATTCATATATCGATGAATATCATGCTTGCCACCTGCATTAAGAATATATGTGCGACCATCCGTTAGATGTAATTCGCCATTCTTGACTAAGGTATCAATCAATGCTTTTTCACTGAGCCCTTCGCATATTAACACTTTGTTTGCAAAGAATGAACAACACCTATCAGGATCCAACCAAAGGCAATAACGGATTGATTCAAGCTCGAGATCGCGGTCGGATATTTCTTCGCCCAATATATTTTTAAGTTCTTTATTTTCTTCAAGTGTTTTATCTAGTGCTTCTTTATCTATTTGGTAAACAATTGTCTGAGGGCCGTCCTTAACCAGCTTTATGATCGATAATATATCGTCTATATTCTTACTTACGAAATGTGTCGAGTGAGTTGTGGCAATAACTTGCTGTCCGTCCTCTTGCGCAAGCCTTTTTAGGCTGAGATTTAGTATGTCTTGTTGCGCAGGATGTAGGAAGGCTTCTGGTTCCTCAAATAATATAACTATCATCTCTGGGTTAAAATCTTTCTTATCTTTCTTGGTTGAGCTTTCTTTATATTTTGTTGAAAGCTTTATCAGTGTGTATATTAAATGCCTTTGAAGACCTTGGCCATATGAACCAGCATCCATTTTATAATTAATCAGATGCTCATCTTCAAGGTAATGAGTTACTAGATTCTTAATAATGTCTTCAGGCTTTATTTGATTGATATCAATGTTAAATGTAATATTCCAATCCTTCAATTCGTTGTTGATATCAGCAATAAGGCTTTTGATTGAAATGCCATCTGTTGAATCCTCACCACGGAAGTTTGAATTAAATTCATCGAAAGAATTACTAAGCTGCTCAAAGGCTGAACTGCTTTTTACTACTCTTTTGACAACAAAGTCTAAAATATTTCGAAATGCTGAAGGGCCTGATAGTTTTGTATACTCATCAATCTTAGTAACATCAGGTATATATATTATATCTCCTAATTTTGCGCTTGATATGTTCCGGGCACCATAGAAAAGACTATCGGAAAGATTATTTCCTTCATAACCAAAGATATTGCTTTGATTTGCCTTAACCCTATCTGCGTTAGAGGATTTTAAGTATTTTCGTACTCTTAATTTATTGCCAGGTTGTTTAAATTCGTCCTTGAGATTAATGTATTCCTCATCAAGCAACTCAAACTCTAGTTCTATCCAGCTTTCTTGATCATCTGTTTCAAATTTTGGGAAATCTCTTCCAGGGCTAAATTTCAGATCTTTTTCATAGAAAATACGTAAAGCATCGATAATATTGGATTTGCCAACGTTATTTGCACCGATAATCAAAGAATAGTTCTGCAAATTAAATGATTGATGCTTTATTGACCTGAAGTTATGGATCGTAACGGTGCTAATTCGCATGTATTCCCCAATAAATATAAAAAAGAATAGAGGCGATTCCTTAAGAAACAAGCGCCCTCATGGAACTATGTTAAAATACTAGTTGTAAGTAGTCAATCTATAGCGGTCCCAATTTTCCGCTACTTTTGCGGTTAAAATGCGTCTTATCAAGCATCTTCTCATCCATAATATTTTCGGTAACCGTTGCTGCAGCGTCTTGGGTTGCCATGGCAAAAGCTATGGCATCGTTAGTCATGGCAAAGGTGTACCTTTTAAAAACTGCCAGAAGCATTGGGCCGATAAAAGGAAGTTTGTATATCCCTCTTATTATGTGATCTTGCATGAGCCATGTTACGAAAGGTCATTTCCTTGAGGAACGGCGCTTATGTAGCAGGAATAATCGTTTCTCATTCTAACAACTATAGAGTCATGGAGATTACCGGAAATAAGGCTGGTTGAGATTTCCTTCCGTTTACTTTTATACGGAAGGTTTTTACCGTTCAACTCTTTCTCGATACGGTCCAAAACCTCTGAAGCAAGCTCAGCTTGTCCAACAAGAAGTGAACTCCATCTTTGAATCACCGAATCTTCAGAATATTTATTAGGGATAAAGATACTGGCAACAAAAAGAACGATAAGACCGATAACTGCCAGCCAGAAGACAAGAACAATAAGGCTTATAATCGCACCTATTAGTCCAAACAACTAGATCGCTACCTTTAAGCATGAATTGGCAAAAGGTTGCCAAATAAGCGGTGCTAAGTCAATTTAGCGGATTGGAGAATACTTAGTAATGGATGATTTACTATTATTGCAGTACATGACATTGTTTAATCCTTAAGAAAGTGATTGTATAATATGGGTATTGCTATATAATGCCATTAGCTAAGAATTTTACATAGTGCCTGATTAATGGCATATTGAAGACCTCATAATGCAAATCCAATAACTTAATTGATAATGGAGATGACACCAATGGCTAAAAAATCTGATAAAAAGCCAATTGAGCAATATGAGCACAAAGGAAAAGAGCGAGTTAACAATCCACCCGTTGGCTTAGTTACCCCTGAGACTGACAGGGATAGTGGTAAAAAGAAATATGCCTACGATCCTCATCTTGATCCTCAATTAATTTGGGCAGGCAAGGCTGAGCATGTATCTTTTGAAGTTCCAACCGTGTCACTTCATGTTCACGAAAGAATCGATCCCCGAACTATTATAGATGCTGTACGCAAGCGCAATGGAGATAAATCATCTCAAATGTCTCTTTTTGAATCACCGGTTGAGAATCCGCCACTACGGGAAGCAATCGAGTTTTATAAACACAAACACAATTGGTCTAATCGTCTGATCGCCGGTGATTCGCTTCTGGTTATGAATTCGCTTTTGGAAAAGGAAGGTATGGCTGGCCAGGTTCAGATGATTTACATAGACCCGCCATACGGAATTAAATATGGCTCTAACTTCCAACCTTTTGTTAATAAGCGCGATGTAAAAGATGGTAAAGACGAGGATTTAACCGCAGAACCGGAGATGATAAAGGCGTTTCGCGATACTTGGGAACTAAGGATACACTCTTATCTTACATATTTAAGGGACCGCTTATTATTAGCACGAGAACTCTTAACGGAAAGTGGAAGTATTTTTGTGCAGATAAGTGATGAGAATTTGCATCTAGTAAGGTGTATTTGCGACGAAATACTTGGAAAAATTAATTTTATAAGTCTAATAAGTTTTGTAACATCTAGTGGATTTACCTCTAGTACTTTAAGTCGAAATGGCGATCGAATTATCTGGTATGCGAAAGATAGAAACCAAATCAAATTCAGAAGACTATTTATAGAAAAACCACTTCCACAGAATGATGAAAACTATAAGTATGTCGAGTTGCCAACAGGTGAGAGAAGATTGATGACCATAGAGGAGCGTAATAACTCGGCTATACTGCCAAAAGGCAGTAGAATTTTTAGATTAGGGGATATTACCTCACAAGGGGGCTCAAATACGGAACAGGGTTTTAAATTTAAAGACAGAATTTTTTATCCAAGCTATGGCAGGCATTGGACACCGGGTTTAGAGGGAATGTATAGACTAGCAGAGAATAAGCGTATAATGGAATCTGGCAAATCTTTAAATTACGTGAGATATTTTGATGATTTTTCTTATCAACAGTTAACGGATATATGGACCGATACAGGAACCGGCGGCGATTATAAGATTTACGCTGTTCAAACGAATACCAAAGTTATCCAACGATGTCTCCTCATGACTACTGATCCTGGCGACCTTGTCTTTGATCCAACATGCGGCTCTGGAACTACAGCCTATGTTGCGGAACAATGGGGACGGCGCTGGATAACATGTGACACTTCCCGCGTTGCTATTACTCTAGCTAAACAAAGATTGATGACCGCGTTATTTGACTATTATGAACTTGCACACCCTGAGGAAGGAGTTGGAAGTGGTTTTAAGTATAAAACAGTTCCTCATATAACGCTTAAATCTATTGCAAATGATGAGCCACCAGCTCAGGAAACATTATACGACCAGCCTTATATTGATAAATCTAAAGCCCGAGTTACGGGTCCCTTTACAGTGGAAGCTGTACCAGCTCCTATGGTTAGACCGTTAGACGAGGTTGAAGAAACACCACCTTCTGATGAATCAGTTGTTCGCTCTGGCGAAACATTACGACAAGCCGAATGGCGTGATGAGCTACTTAAAACCGGCATTCGTGGAAAAAATGGTCAATACATACTATTTTCAAGGGTGGAACCACTACCTGGAACTCGCTGGCTCCATGCTGATGCGGAAACAAAGCCAAATGACCTTGGCGCTGATCATGTAAAAGAAGAATCTGCACATTATGGTCAAACTGAACGTGTTGTCATATCTTTTGGGCCAGAACATTCGCCATTAGAACAGCGACAAGTTGGGTTGGCAATCGAGGAGGCTCAGAAACTTATCCCTAAACCTAAAATCATTGTATTTGCCGCTTTCCAATTTGATCCAGAAGCCGCTAAGGATATCGATGAAATTGACTGGCCTGATGTTACTTTGCTTAAAGTCCAAATGAATGCTGATTTATTAACAGAAGATCTTAAAAAGAAACGAGCAAGCAATGAGAGTTTTTGGCTTATTGGTCAACCTGATGTAAAAATCGAAAAGCTTAAAAGTGGTGAAAATGAAGGCAAGTACCAGGTTGAAGTGATGGGTTTTGATTATTACAACACCAAGACCGGCAATATTGAATCCGGTGGCACAGAAAAGATAGCCATGTGGATGCTGGATACTGATTATGATGGCAGAAGTCTTTTCCCAAGGCAGGTTTTCTTCCCGATGGCGGGCGATAAGGCTGGCTGGACACGGCTTGCTAAGAATTTGAAAGCTGAGATTGATGAGGATTTAATCGAGGCTTATAAAGGTACTATTTCTCTACCTTTTGAGTTGGGTGATAACAGGCGTGTTGCAGTAAAGATAGTTGATGATCGAGGCATTGAGAGCCTAAAGATAATTGAGGTAGAATAATGGGAAGAGAAGCCATAGACAGGCTAATAATAAATTCTCCATACGAAGAGCCAAAACATTACTGGAGCTACGACCATGAAAATCGTTCTTTTTTCCTTAAAGAGGGCAGAAGACCAGCGGGCTACGTAGTGGCATCTGAGAAATCAAAAGCGTTTGATGATCCAGGCGTTTTTATAGAAATTCCGCTGGTAAATAAAATTAGACCTCGAGTTAAAGCTTGGCGAGAAGCAGGTTATCCAGGAGTAACCGGCATTACAAAACGGTTGTTAGAACATTGGAACAATCCTGAAGAAAGAGATTTTCATCGTTTCTTCTTCTGCCAGCTAGACGCTATAGAAACGCTCATTTGGTTGACTGAAGCTCCTGTTGCAGAAAAGGTTGGAATAGAAATACCATCAGATGGCGGCCCTTTTCTTCGCTTTTGCTCAAAGATGGCAACCGGCTCTGGTAAAACCATTGTTATGGCAATGCTTATCGCTTGGCAAGTATTAAATAAAGTCACTTATCCTAAAGATACCAGGTTTTCAAAGAATGTCTTTGTAGTTGCTCCTGGTCTTACCGTAAAAAGTCGCCTTCAGGTGCTTCTACCATCGTTACCCGGCAATTATTACGATGAGTTTAATATTGTGCCCTTAGGCCTTATAGAAAAACTTCGCCAAGGAAAAATAATCATCCGAAATTGGCATGCCTTAAATTGGGAAACTGAAGAGCAGATAGCTAAGAAAAAAAGCGTTGATAAAAGAGGGGTTAAAAGCGACGAAGCTTATGTGCGTGAAGTACTTGAGGATATGGCTAGCGCACACAACATAATTGTTATAAATGATGAAGCTCACCATGCTTGGAGAATACCTGCCGAATCAAAGATTAAAGGTGTAAAAAAAGAGGATATTGAGGAAGCAACGAAATGGATTGGCGGTCTGGATCGTATCCACTCAGCCCGAGGTATCCTAGCTTGCTATGATTTCTCGGCAACGCCATTTGCTCCATCCGGTAAGAAAAGCTCGGAAGAAGCTCTGTTTGGTTGGATTGTAAGCGATTTTGGACTTAATGATGCGATAGAATCAGGATTAGTTAAAACGCCGCGTGTGGTAATTCGAGACGATGGAAAGCTAACAAAAGATTACAAATCACGCCTTTATCATATCTACATGGATCCGGAAGTTAAAGA
>JASEIR010000086.1 GCA_030017355.1 Actinomycetota bacterium | reverse complement strand
TTTTTACTTAAAGTCCTAGGGACTTCTGCAACAATGGCGGCCGGAGGGGTAGGAGGCATTTTTATCCCTATGATAGTCATGGGAACAGCTGTGGGTGGTGCGTTCTCGCGGTTAATTTCCGCGGATAATTCGCTATATCCAATCATTGGCATGGCTGCATTTCTTGGAGCAGGCTACAATACGCCTCTTGCCGCAGTAACTTTTATAGCCGAGACCACAGGTAGTCCTGGCTTTATTATACCTGGCCTAATAGCAGCAGCAGTCAGCTATACGATTTCCGGCCGGCGTTCAATCTCGATTCATCAGCGCTATCATAGACAGACAATCGTTCATAAAATACTCAGGAGGAAAGTTAAAGATGTCATGACCCAAGATGTGGTACTAGTGCCATCAAATATCACTATTGAGCAATTTGTTAACGACTATCTCTTCATATACCGACACAAAAGTTTTCCAGTTATTGAGAGGGGCAATTTGTATGGGATGATTGCTATTTGCGATATAAGATGCGTTCCTACCAAAGATTGGTCAAATACACTAGTTAGAGATGTAGCATATAAAGACACAGTCGTTATGTACCCTGACCAAGCGCTGTCAGAAGCTTCTGCAATAATGCACGAATTTGATATTGATAGATTGCCGGTGGTAGACCCAAAAGACCCTAAAAAAGTAGTTGGTATCATTGCAAGCACTGATATTATCCGTCTTGAGGAGGTTTCTAAGTTCGTACAATAAGGGGAGTAGTCGCGTAAAATGCAAGTTAAAGATGTTAAAATCAAAGATAAAGCACTTGAGATTATCACTCGTCTTAAAAGGGAATATCCAGATGCAAGGATAGTCCTTAACTATTCAAACCCACTTGAGCTTCTTGTTGCAGTAATTCTTTCTGCCCAATGCACCGACAAAAAGGTAAATGAGGTCACAAAGGTACTTTTTAAGAAATACAGGGACGTTTATGATTATGCAAATGCGCGCCTAGAGGAGCTTGAGAAAGATATCCGTCCAACCGGCTTTTACAGAAATAAAGCAAAAAACATAATAAGTATGGCTAATATGTTAATAGGGCGATTTGGAGGCGAGGTTCCGTCCAGAATGGAGGATTTGGTTCAACTGCCGGGGGTTGCCAGAAAAACCGCAAATGTTGTTCTTGGAAATGCTTTTGGCATTACAGAGGGGATAGCAGTTGATACCCATGTCAAACGCCTTTCAAACCGCCTGGGTCTTAGCAATAATACCGACCCGGAAAAAATTGAGGTTGATTTAATGGATATAGTGCCAAAGGATGACTGGTTTAAGTTTACATATCTACTGATTGAGCACGGAAGGGCGGTATGCGATGCTAAAAAGCCCCATTGCGATGCATGCATCCTTAACGATATCTGCCCATCAGCAGCCATGTCCTAGGATATAGTTACATAAATGTGGTCACATAAATGACTTGTATAAGTGACTAATCAGTCTTTGACTTAAGTCAACCAAATCGACCTCATGGTTTTTTTATTCTTGTGATGAGAAAATTGTTAATCGGTGTTTTTATGTCAGTTTTTAAGCCCAAAGTTGAAAAAGACATCAAAATACTTGCTAAGTTTATCCAAATATATTGCCGGGAGAATCATAAAGGCAGCGACAAGCATCCCTTTGTTTGCAGAAGCAAAGGTGCTGAAGCGCTTAAGCTTCCTTGTATGAATCTGTGCCGAGATTGCTCAAAGCTTTTAAACCATGGCATTGTTAAACGCGCAATGTGCCCGCTTGATCCAAAGCCAATGTGTAAAAAATGCTCTAATCACTGCTATCATCCTGTATACCGGTCGATGGTAAAAGAGGCCATGAAGTTCTCTGGCATCTATCTTGCCAAAAGAGGCCGCCTTGATATGTTGATTCATTATTTTGCCTAAGCAAAACTACTAACCGACGCAAACACTGGCATCTAGACCGCTTATAGCAATCAACTATATACTTTTCCTGTAAGAGCAGGCTTAAATTGGGTGCTTAAAGCGGGGGATGAGATGGAACTGCTTGATATCATAAAGGCCAGGAGAAGCGTCAGGAACTATACCGGTGCTCGGGTTGCAAACGAGCATATCGATAAAATTCTTGAAGCGGGTCGGTGGGCTCCTTCCGGGTTAAACAACCAGCCGTGGCGATTTGCTGTCGTTAAAAAGGAAGAAACAAAGAGGGAAATAGCAAATGCCACAAAGTATTCATCTGTTGTTCTGGGGGCTGATGTCCTGGTCGCGGTGTTTCTCGATAGGTCTGTAATGTATGATAGGACAAAGGATGTCCAGGCAATCGGGGCTTGCATACAAAATATGCTTCTTGAGGCACACTCCTTAGGTCTAGGGGCGTGTTGGCTTGGTCAAATACTGGCTAATCGGGATAAGGTTGAGAAGTTGCTGAGCGCATCACCGAACCTAGAACTAATGGCAGTGATTGCAATTGGTCATCCGACTTCAGCTTCACAAACAAGCAGGCGAAAAGGCCTAGATGAACTAGTATTTTTGTGGGAAGAGGCATAGTCGTATAGCGCGGCCTTATTGAAAATGTATAGTTTAGAGAAAGCATAGATTCAGGCCTCAAGTAAATCCTTGCGGATGTAAAGTACTGCTGAAGTTATAAGAAGGATTATTGAGTTTATAACCAGAGCCGCTGGGCTGCCGATTAACTGTGCAACAGAGCCAACAAGAAAGCTACCGATTGGATATATACCAATAAACGCCCAGACAAATAAGCTCATCACCCGGCCCCTAATTTTAGAAGGCGTCGCATCTTGCAGGGATGTGTTGGAGGATGAGATTGCTACCAAGAAGGATATGCCAATACCAGCCTGGGCGATAAGTGAGACAATAAATATCTTTGAAAGGGCAAAAATAAACAAGAATATGCTATAGCTTAGTATTCCGGTCTTTATCAGACTTCTTCTATCTACCGTATGGGAAAGGCTGGCAACGAGAAGCGCCCCAAAGACGGCCCCTAGACCGCTTGCTGCAACCAGATAGCCAAGGCCGCTTGGGCCGACATTGAGGATAACGTCGGCATATACCGGTATTAGCACGGTATGCGACATTCCAAATACTGTAAGCATACCAACCGCAATTAGAAGGGTAGCAGTTGAGGCTTTGCTTCTAACGTAGTTTATTCCATCGACAATATTTTGCCAGACGTTTGCGCTAATTTCATGCTTAACCGTTGGGTGAGGTTTAACAAGAGCAAGAGCTATTATAACAGCCAAGAAACTAATAGCATTTATGTAAAAGGGATAAGATACTCCCAACTGAGCTATGATGATTCCCGCAATAGCGGGCCCGATTAACCTGGCTGCGTTAAATTGAGCCGAGTTAAGGGCAACGGCATTCATCAGGTCTTTCCTCGGAACAAGCTCTGGGATAAGCGCTTGCCATGCTGGAAAATTAAAACTTGAAGCAATTCCAGCAACCAGAGATATAAGAATAATGATGATAACACTGGCTAAATTAAGTGATATCAGGATGCCTAAAAGGAAGGCCAGCAGCATAAGTATTGCTTGGCTGATTATAAGAAGCGCCCTTTTCTCGTATCTATCAGCAACAGCACCTCCAACTAGCGCGAGAAAAAAAGTAGGAAGGCTGGAGGTGAAGTTAACAAGTCCAAGAAGGAATTCCGATCTTGTAATTTGAAAAACAAACCAGCCTAGTGCAACTGTTTGGATCCATGTTCCAACATTTGAAAGGAGTGCTCCAGACCATAAGTAGCGATAATTAGGATATTGAAGGGACGAGAAAAGGCGCAACCGCCTGGTTCCCTTTTCAACAATCTCGGCTTCTGGGGAGGTTGCTTCTGCCTCCAAAACCTCAGTTTCTAATAATTTATTACGGGCCTTCAATGATTTGCCACGTTTATTCGGGACATCGTTTTCAGTCATAATCTATCGTTTACCCATTATAATTAAAAAGGCAAGTGTTCTTGAAGCTTATTCTGATTTGTTAACTCAACCTTACGATTGAAAGTAGGGCAAGCTAAAACTGCTAGAAGTAATGCGGCTGCTAAGCTGCCATGGAAGGCCTTATAACGTCTTGTATTTTCCTTAGATCATTCTTAAAATCATGCAGGCGCTCTTCGCCGCCGCTAATGGCATAAGCTCTGAGTACAGCTGCTGGGTGGTATGTAGGCAAGATCGTGATTCCGTACCAGCTAAAGAATTTGCCATGGTCCTGCGTAAGCTTAAAGTCTTTGCCTAGGAACCACTGGCTAGCTTTAGCTCCTAGCGTAACGATTAGCTTTGGTTTTACTATGGATATTTCGCGCTCAAGAAAATTGCGTTCGACATTTATTTGCCTGACCGTTGGTGGCTTATTTTTCTTTCTACCCGAAGGGAGAAGCTGGTAGGAGCGATATTTCACAACATTGGTTATGTAGAAATCGCGTTCAACGTCGAATCCCAGGCCCTTAAGATTTTCTTCAAGAAGCTTTCCGGCCGCACCAACAAAGGGCTTTTGTTGCTTTTCTTCCTGTTCGCCCGGTCCCTCACCAACTAACATAACCATGGCATCTGGGTTTCCCCGTGGAAATACTGGTATATCGCCAACGTCAGGAAGCGAGCGGCACTGCTCACAATTTTTAATGTCTTCGAAAACGCTTTTTATTTCATCCCATTTTTTGTTTTTAGCCATTACTTTCTGGATACCTTAAATTGGCGCAATATAAACAGTTGCCTGATTTCTAGTTTCTGGACTGGGGTATTAAATATTCAGTAACTTTTTGGGAGGCGAACCAATGAGAATAGCAATGGTTGCAGGACCCTGGTTGCCCGTTCCACCGATAGGTTATGGTGGTGCAGAATTAGTAATAAGCCAACTTGCCGACGGTTTGGTTGATAAAGGCCATGAAGTTTTGCTTTTTGCTCCAGGTAATTCTCAGACAAAAGCAAGGCTCGTGCCGATTGTTCCAAAGCATATTGGGCAAGACTGGCCAGGTTATAGCGACCCGTTTCGCAACGCATTTTCCGAATATGCATTTGTCAGGTCTTTTCTTGAGAAAGCTGATTTAATTCATGATCATACCATGCATCATAATACCTGGCTTCCCATGAAGACTGTCTATACACTCCATGGTCCAGCCGAATGGGGGGCTGAGCTTGCGCGCAGGATGAGCACGTTTGCGCAACAGAACTATTTTGTTGCAATCAGCAACACTCAGCGCCGTCTCTATGGTGAGGAAGGGATTAACTTTATCCGAACGGTATACAATGCTATAGATATCAAGGAAACGCCATTTTCAGCTAAAAAAGAAGATTATCTGTTTTTCATCGGTAGAGCCAATAGAGAAAAAGGGCTTGATTTAGCAGTTAGAATTGCAATTGGATCAAATCGCGAATTAAAAATGGCAATAAAGATGACTGAAACGCATGAGAAAGAATACTTTAGGAAAGTTGTAAGACCCCTACTTGATAAAGCAAGTGTTGAGATAATGGGCGACATAACTATAAAAGAGAAGTATGAGCTCTACAAAAATGCTTATGCAACACTTTTCCCAATTCAGTGGGAGGAGCCTTTCGGATTGGTTATGATCGAGTCTATGGCAACAGGTACGCCGGTTTTAGCTTTAAGAAGAGGCGCAGCTGCCGAGGTTGTGGTTGATGGGGTGAATGGTTTTCTAGGGGATACGGTTGAAGACTTAATTGAGGCTGTGAAGCGTATTCCTGAGATTAGGCCGGAGGATTGTCGTAATTATGTAGCTGAGAAGTTTTCAGTTGAGAAGATGGTAGAGGGCTATGAAGAAGCCTATAAACAAGTTATTTATGGAATCAAAAGAGCTATTATTGCGCGCGATGTTATGACGACGAATGTCATAACGGTAAAGCCAGAAACGCCAAGGGAAGAATTGATAAGGGTGCTAGCAGCAAATAATATCAGCGGGGTACCGGTTGTATCTGATGGAAAACTTGTTGGAATAGTTACCGAAGATGATATTTTAGCAAAGCCAAGCGGTGAAAAAGTTGAAGATCTTATGACAAGAAATGTCATAACCGTTAATGAAAAAGACCCAGTTCACAGAGTAGCCTCAGTTTTAATACGAAATAGGATTAAGCGCGTGCCTGTAATGAGTGATGATCATGTAGTTGGTTTGATAAGCAGACACGATCTTGTACGAGCCCTTGCCCTTGAGAAATACGGAACTGCTGCCGCCTAAATTAGGACCATCGGTTTCTTAGCATGCTTTCGGCGGCCGCCAGTGGTCCTATGTGCAGGCCAGCAGGGAAAGTTTAGTAAGTAAAGAATGTCCCTTTATCTCTAGGCTGGTCCCTGGACCCTGGCCTCTGGACCCTCTTCCTTGTATAATAGTCATTACTAAAGGTACGTGGTGCATAAGCTAAGTTAAGAAGGGTAAAATGCCAGCTAAGAAAAAACGTTATCGTATAGGCGTGATGGGTGGCACCTTCAATCCCATCCATTATGGGCATTTAGTAACTGCTGAGGAGGCGCTTTACCAGTTCAAGCTTGACAAAGTTATTTTCATGCCTGCTGGAAAGCCGCCGCATAAGCGAGATTCTGAAATACTACCTCCCGAGGAAAGATATCTTTTAACTGTAATTGCCACCGCTTCAAATCCTGACTTTGTTGTCTCCAGGCTTGAGATTGATCGCAAGGGGCTATCGTATACAATAGACACTTTACTTGAGCTCCACCAAATCTATGGGCCAAGGGCCGACCTTTTCTTCATAACAGGTGCAGATGCTGTTTGGGAGCTTCTTACCTGGAAGGATGCCGATAAACTGCTTGAGCTAACAGAATTCATAGCTGCAACAAGACCTGGCTATAGCCTGGAAAAGTTCAAAAAACTTCATGTTCTGCCTGAAGGAAAAGCCGGTGAGAAACTACGGCCTAAGGTATCTATTATGGAGATACCAGCGCTAGCAATTTCATCAACTGATATCAGACAGAGGGTAAGAGAAGGCCGGCCTATTAGATATCTTGTGCCGGAGGGAGTGGCAAGTTATATATACAAATGCGGGTTCTGGAAGGACTAAAGATTTAGCACTGTGCCAGGTTGGTTAGAATAAGGCTATTTAGAAAAAGATTAGTTAGAAAAGACTAGTTGAAAAGACTAGTTGTTTAGGAAGAGGCTTATAGGATTATGGCAATTATAGATTTAGAATTGATAAAGGAAAAATTAAGAAAAAAAGTGCCGCCTGAGCTTTACGATCATAGCATAAGGACTGCGGAAGTGGCAGTAAGGATGGCTGAGGTCTTTGGCGTAGATAAAAATAAGGCCAACCTTGCAGGCTTATTGCATGATTATGCAAAGTCGATGGACGGGGACAATCTTATTCAGCTTGCAACAAGAATGGGGATTGAAGTAAATCCTGTTGAAATGTCTGTTCCATATCTTTTACATGCAAGTGTTGGTGCGCGTCTAGTGGAAGAGGATGTTGGGATTAAAGACAAGGAAATAATTCAATCGATTGCAAATCATACAATTGGGTCACCAGCGATGACAAAACTTGATAAGATAATATACGTGGCTGATATGATAGAGCCAGGAAGACCTTATAAGGGTCTTGACCCATTAAGGCGCATGGCTCTTGATGACCTTGATAAGGTTTTCTTAGAGGCATATGCTCACTCGCTTGATTATCTAATACGATCCAAGAAGCCGATTCATCCGCTAACAGTTGAGATATGGAACAAGCTGGTTTTGAGTCAAGATGCATGATTTCTTTGAGCCACAGGAAGAAAGCGAGTTTATATCAAAGTACGAATTGCCAAGTAGAAGAAAGGCAAAAAGTCGCCGCCGTTGGCTTATGCCGCTGATAATTTTAGCCTCTATCATGGCTCTTTTGATGATAGCATTTATCATGATCAAGGTTTTACCTTCTGTAGAGATAAAATTCAAGCGCGGGCCAGCACAGAAGACGGAGGTTACATCCAAATTACAAGGCGCAAGACAAAAAGATAAAAAGGTAAAGGCAAAAGATGCTAAAGAAGTTACAAATCAGAGTGCAAGATTAGCTGGGCTTAAGCCTATCGAAGATTTACTCATAATTGGCTCAGAGGAAAAAGATGGGCGCAAAAGGGCAAAAGGGCTGCTGCTTGCCAGGATAGACCTTGTAAATGGAGCTATACAAGCTATCAATATACCAGAGAGAACTTATCTTAATATTAGTGGTTTAGGATTGGATGAGATTGGTGCATCGTTTAGCCAGGGCATAGACTCCACAAAAAGAGCAGTTAAAGACCTGCTTCAAATGCAGGTTGACGATTATATCGCCGTAGCTTATGAAGATTTTGAAAACTTAATCAATCAGAACCGTTTTCAGATTGCTTTCAATAAGGCCATCGCAACAAATTTTACTGAAAGCGAGAGGATTTCCTATAGCAAAGAAATCTCCAAAATCAGTCTTGCTAAAGTAAATGTTGTGCCGTTGCCAGTTAAATTCATAAGCATCAATGGAGAACCATACTACGAGCCGAACAGCACAGAGATTGCAAATCTTCTTAATTCTCTTTGGGGAATAAAAGTAGAAATAAAAAGCGCGACTGTTCGGGTAATTATACTTAACGGCTCCGGCCTACCCGGAGCGGGAAGAATGGTTGCGGATAGACTGAAACCAAATGGGTTTGTGGTGGTCGATACAAGAAATGCTAGCAGTTTTAATTACCAAACAACTCGGATAATCGCCTATAAAGAGGAATACTTAGATAGGGCTCGAGCTGCACAGCAGATTCTTGGTGTAGGTGACGTGGTCTACCACTCAGTTTCACAGCAGGATGTTGCGGAGATTGCAATAATTGTCGGGCGAGATTTTAGGCCGGTAGAATTGAATAACTAGTTGTTAATTATTGGTTTGTTATTGACTTGATTAACTTATTACTGACTTAAGGAGGGAAAGAGCTGGAACCAAGGGAAATTGCAGAAATAGCTGCATCTGCGGCTGCCGATAAGCAAGCTAGCGATATCGTAATCATCGATATCAGTAATTTGATGATTGTTACCGATTTCTTTGTTGTCTGTAGCGGCCAGTCAAACCGTCAAGTTCAAACCATTGCTGAAAGTATCCAGGATAAATTAAGTGAGCTCAAGGTAAGAAAAGTAGGATTTGAGGGCGATAGAGAGAACACATGGATCTTGCTTGATTACGGGTCGGTAGTTGTTCATATTTTCACCCAGGAACAGCGGGATTATTATAATCTGGAGAGGCTTTGGGCTGACGCGCCGCACAAGAGATGGGAAGAAGCTGGTAGTTAATTAAGCGGACCACTAGCAGTGCTCACGACAAGCCTTCATTGACTTTATCCGGGCAAATCTTTATTATATGTAGGGGTATTCTTGTAATTTGTTGCTTTAAAATAATGGGGCCATAGCTCAGCGGGAGAGCACTTGGCTGGCAGCCAAGGGGTCGGGGGTTCAAATCCCCCTGGCTCCACGCAAATAGATACAGGTCGCGAGAAGCGACCTGTATCTATTTGCAAGGCAATGTAGCAATAGAGCATTCTTTTTATCCACTATTTCTTCTAAAATGTAAGTTGTTGTGCAGTTCGCTCAAAATATTGACGAGAATCATACAAGGGAATATTCTGGCGTTCAGGAGGTTAAGA
>JASEIR010000085.1 GCA_030017355.1 Actinomycetota bacterium | reverse complement strand
TTCCCCTCCCTTGAGGGGAGGGGCTAGGGGAGGGTGATACCCGCTTTCTAGACCCAAATCTGGACCCTTGCCCTCATCTTTTGCCCGTCTCCTGTCTCCCGTCTCCGGCCTGCTCTTTATTTGAGATTGCCGCGTCGCCCTAACGGGCTCCTCGCAATGATAAACCTACTGATCCCCATCTGTCATTGCGAGGCGTTTGCCACGCTTCGCTCGCAACAGGCTCCAACGCCGTGGCAATCTCCTCGCAATGATAATCCTTTCATCCCTTCACCAAAAATCGGTTTTACCAATTCACCTATTCACCACTCATTAATATTGCATCAGCTGGCATTCCTGGCTTTAGTAAACCATTTTTGTTATCAACCCTAATAGTAACAGCAAAAACAAGGTTGGTTCTTTGTTCTTTTGTCTGGACATTCTGAGGGGTAAACTCGGGCTCGGAGGCAATCTCTATAACTTTGCCCTTGAAATGCTTGTTTGGATATGAATCAACCTCTACTTTAGCTTCATCCCCTATTTTAACCCTTCCCAATTCTTTCTCATCTACATAGATGGTTAAATCAAGTTCAGAAGTTTTGCCAATTACGGCTAGCGTGGAACCAGGGCTTGCCACTTCACCTTCTAAAACTGGTAGGCTGATTATAGAGCCATCAATTGGAGATTTAATAATCGCATATGAGGCTTGAATTTCCGCCATGGAAAGATTTGCTTTTGCTTGCTGAAGCTGCGCCTCTGCCAATTTTTTCTCGGAATTTGTCTGCGCATCGTCAAGCGTTGCCTGTGCCGCTTCAACGCCAGCTTTTGCCGCAGCTACCTGATCTTTCAAGATGCTATCATCAAGAACTACCAGCACATCTCCCTTTTTAACATGCTCTCCTTCGCGAACTTTAACAGCCTTTACCTCAGCGGAAAGACGGGAGCTGATATTGAGATCTACAGCCTCTATAGTTCCTGAGCCCTCTATCTTGCCATTTGAAGAATTCTGATTTGCCTGGTAGAGATACCATCCAATTCCAGCTGCTCCAAGTATTACTAAAACCAAAGGAACTAAAACGAGCCTTTTGTGTTTCATAACAAGTCCTCCTAATATATCCTTGCATCAGCAGGCATGCCATCTTTTAATATGCCATCCTCATTGATAACTTCAACCGTTACTTTCACAACTCTTACTAGCTCAAGCTCACGCGTTGTTATGTTGGATGGCGCAAATACTGCTCTTTCGTCTACTTCCACAACCTTACCTTTGAACACTTTACCAGGTTCAGCATCAACCATAACATCTACTGATTTGCCCCTCTTAACATAGCTGGCATTAGCAAGAGGGATATAAATGCATAGCTTTAGCCGGTCATCTTGCGTAATTGTCATAACATTTTGTCCTGGATATACAACCGAGCCTACAGCTATTTTAAGACCTTTAACTCTACCCGAGCTTTTAGCCCTGACTACTGTGGCATCAAGAACTTTTTTTGCTACTTTCAAGTTGATTTCAGCTTGGTCCTTCCTGCTCTTAAGTGCCTGCGCCTTTTTCGATATCGTCTTGATGCCATCCTTAAGGTTTTGCTGACCGTTTGATAGCTTATCTAAGGCTGCATCTATTTTTTTGAGGTTCGCGTTAAAAATACGCCTTCCCGATTCGAGACCATACTTTGCTTTGCTGATCCCTTGCTCTAACCGGCTTTTTGCCGCAACTAACTGGTTTATAGCCCCCTTTAGCGTCTCCTGCTTTTGAATTGATTGATTAATCATAGCATTTGCCTGCTGAACTTGCTCAGCTTTTTTAGGATTGCTGTCAGGAAGCGCTTCTGCTTCTTTCAACAATTTTCTGGCTTGAGCCTCAGCTGCCTGGGCTGCCAAAAGCCCTGATTCAGCTTGCTTCAAGCTTGCTTGCACAGATGCCAGATTTTCTTCTAGCTGAGAGATTTTTGCCTGACCCTGGCTATAATTTGCAGAAAACAAACGCTGAGCCTGAGCTCGCTTTGACTTAAGCTCTTCTTCTGCACTCTGCAGCTTACCCATTTTATCAGCAAGGTCGCTACTTTTATCTCCCATGCTATCTATCTGTGCGCTTATTAAGTCATATTGCGCTTGCGCTTTTTTCAAGTTCGCTTGAGCCATGTTGCGATCAAGCACAAATAAGGCGTCTCCCTTTCTAACCAGGCTACCTGGACTAACCTCTACTGTGCTAACCATCCCTAACGCTCTTTGAATTAGCGATCGGTCATATGGTGACTTCACTCGGTCGCTCTTGTTGCCCTGGCCAAACTGGCTAGCCTTGCTGCTCTGGTTAAGCTGGCTATTCTGGATGCTCTGACCCATCTGATCTATATCTATCAAAGCCAACTCCACCGGAACGCTGACGGTAACCTTCTCTTCTTCCAGAACACCCGATGCCTCAATAACATGAGCATTCTGTCCTGCTTCAGCAAAAAACATAGAGGAGATCGCGATTAAAAAAGCTGTTGCTGTCACCCACAAAACCTTAACCCTCATCGCCTCTCCTTAACCCATGCAGCATTAAACTTGTCGTTGTCTCTGCAATTGCTTTGGTATTAAATTTACCGGTGAAAATTCTATATTGAAAAAGCTGGCCAATAATTAGACCAAGAATTGCCACCGCTATTTTCTTTGAATCAACCTGCTTAAATTCCCCTGAAGCAACCCCTTCATCAATTATTGATACAAGAATATTTAAATATTCTTCACGAAGCTCGCCAATCAGTTTCTTGAGTCTGGAATTCTCTTTTACTATATTCAACACAAAGAAGGGCATAATTGGACCAACTATTTTTATTACTTTCAGATGGCTGCGAATAACCGCCTCGAGCTTTTCCGAGGCTGTCGCTGATCTTGCAATACCCTTTTCAATTTTTGAGAACAATCTTGCTTTACTAAACTGGACCAGCATCAAGACAAGGTCCTCTTTCTTCTCGACATAGTAATAAATTGTTCCTTTTGCAACACCAGCGTTATCTGCAATCTCTTGTATTGAGGTTTCACTAAATCCCTTTTCATTGAAAGCCTTTGCGGCGCTTGCCATTATCTTAAGACGCGTCTTCTCGCTTTTACTCATCTGGCGCGAATCATCAGCAAGCAAATTTATTAAGCTATCTGTATCAGCGTTAAATTGGGTCAACTTAACTCCTTTGCATGAGATCTCTAAAACAAGGCATTACTTGTAGCTAGCTTTAATTATATTATTTTCGACCGGCTGGTCAATAATTTTCGACCGAATGGTCAAAAATTGGAATTTGAAGCAAGAATAGAAAGGGGCAGATAATAAAAGTTTACGAGCTACTCCCTTGCGTAAAAGAGCAATAAGAGATAGATTGTGTTTTAGGCTTTAGAAAGGAATGACATATATGGAACAAGCATATTGCGAGGCGTTAAAAACGGCTATTGAGTTTGAGCTAAATGGTCTAGCATTTTACAGGCAGCTAATTGACAGAGTATCCGACCCTTTTGCAAAAAGGGTACTTGTTTTTCTAGCTGGTGAGGAAGTTGGCCACATAAGAAAAATTGAGGCTTTCAATAACTTCCTTCTGGGCAAAGGCGATTTTGATATGGAAGAAGAATGCAATTTAGACCTACCAGATAAAATCCAGGCCTTGGTTCAAGAAAAAATGAAGGAAGCAAAAAAGAACGTTACACCTGAAAGCGACGACCTTGATATTTACGATGTGGCCATGCTGCTAGAATCAAAAAGCCGAGAGCTTTATGAACAAGCTTTAGATGAAAACAAGGACGAGAGCGTTGAGATTTTTTTAAGGTTTATGCTATCTGAAGAAAATGAGCATTACGACCTGCTATTTGCTTCCAAAAGATATCTCGAAGACCCCGCGTATTATTTTGAAGAATACGGCGGTTGGATTTTTGGGTAGCTTTGCTTGGAAGTTAGCTAATTTGCGGTTGTAGCAAGAAGTTAAACGCTGCATAAAACATCTGTTTGACATATCATCTTTACAAATATAGGCTAATAGAAGCAGGTATAAGTATCTTAACTAAGAGCGAGGCTAGTTTAATGACAGTTATCAAGAATGGATCAGAAGTTACCTTTGCATATAGAATATTTTCAGGCGAAGAGCTCATGGATGAGACTCTGCCGGGTCAGCCGCTGATGTATATACATGGCGAGGGATATCTCATCCCAGGCTTGGAAAAAGGAATGAAAGGGCTGCGGGCTGGAGATAAAAAAACTATAATTGTTCAACCAGAAGAAGGATACGGGCTGCCCACAGCCGATAACATAGTGTGCGTTCCAAAAGACAAAATTCCAAAGGGTGCTGTATATCATGAGGGGGATAGGATACCAGGAACTTCGCCTGAGGGCGAGATGAGAGTTGGGAAAGTAACCAAAGTTGATAAAGACTCGGTCACCATAGATTTTAACCACGAGCTGGCCGGAAGAATTCTTCAGTTTGAGGTAGAAATTATCGAGGTCGTAAACAAGACTTCAAAACACAGCAAAAAGACGAAAAGAAAGAGGTAGGGCTATTCTCAGAGCTGGATAATCTAGCTAGCGCACTTAATCTCTAGCATTTAATCTCTAGCATTTAGTTTCTAACATTTAGTCTCCAGCATTTAGTCTCTACCCCAGCATTTAGTCTCTAGCAAAACCTGCTGAATCTGCAATAGTTTCTTCCTCTTGTACGGCCCGTGCTCCTGAAATCCTTTTTAGTGCTGTCGATATTTCCTTCGAATAGAAAGAGAGCACAGAACCTAGAGTGATAAGAGCTGTCGCTAACCAAAATACATCCAGATGGCTTTGCGTATTTTTAATTAGCAATAGATCAAGCGCAAAAACTACAAACCCCAGATGAAGAAGGGCTGAGCCTAGCTGCACCATAATCCCTTCTCTCTCGAAGATAAGCCTGCGTGACCTACTAATAACCATTATGACAACAGCCATCTGAATAAGAGCTGAAATTATAAGCAAAAATGCAAGACCGATAACCAACCCCCAAACAACGCTGACTGCAATGCTGAAAGCAAGCATAACAATGCTAGCTTCTAACAAAAAATCTCTTGGGATAAACCTTTTTGGAATACACATGCAGAGAACAAGCACAAGAGCAACCACAAATGGATAAGCATACTTATTCATGCGATTCAGATAGTCGGCGTACAGCCAAGTAGAAGTCCAGTCAGGATTTTTCACAGAGTTTATCCAGCTTTCCACTGTCCCATAAACTGAAATTAAGGAAAGAATAACTAAAATAGCTATGGTTGCAAGAGCCAAAATAAAGTCGTATGTTCTTGATTTTTCTATTCTGAATAAATTCTTCTTTGTAAACAAATTTTTTCTAGACAACTTTTTGCTCCTTTTAAAGGATTCAAGAGCCAAAGCCAAGTGATTGTTATCTTTTACCTATCATGCTTTGTTCATTACTGGTTTACACCCCATTGCTTTGCCATTTTGCGACCTGTTCTCGTTGTATACGCATTTGCAATCCCCCATCTTCTTTGGGCGACGCTCATTTTAGCAGCGGCTAAGGCTTGAAAAATACGGCGTTCGTTACCCATACGAATGAACTCCTGGCACCAGATATGTCGTTATATATGTCAGCACAAGCACGCCAAAACAGAAAATCCCTAAAATAGCTGTTGTATTCCACATCCCTCGCCGATGTAAATGTAAGCGTGAATGGAGATAGGCAGTATAAAACATCCACATCATAAGTGACATGTTTATCTTAGGAGACCACCACCATGGCTCATTTGCCCAAGCCTGAAGTGCCCAGGGATAGCTTACCAGCATTCCTACCGTTAAAAGGATATATCCAAGCTTGGCATAACTGTATGCAATCTTATCATAAATATCTTTCTTTTTAGCAAGCATAAGAATAGAAGCTAAAAACGATGCTATTAGAGCGGCGTAGGAGATAAAAAGCAAGGGGGGATGAATCCACATGTACGTGGAGTTGTAGAAATATATAACTCGACCGAAAAAATTTTGAAACGACTGCATTGCAACATATATGTTGTTGCTGTTAAGAGACTGAACATAGCTTGAGATTTCCTGGTGTAGGCTTGGCAAAGGTGCCGAGAATGGGTTGGATGAGAGCATTGTAAGTATAACAAAGCCACTAAAAAAGATGCTCAACCATTTTGCAAAAATCCTATCTTTGTTTCTTACATAAGCATGATAGGTAAAAAAACCTAGAAATAAAGCCCAGAAATAAAGCTTCTCATTTTCAATCCACAAAGGAGCCATTATTCTACCCATCGATGCCCCATTTAATGGATTTATTAGCTCAATCGATGCATATATCTTGAGGTGGAGCCAAAGAAGCAAAAGAAATCCAAGCAGCAATATTATAACATTTAAAGCAATGGCTCCCCCAGCAAGCTTATTTTTATTAAGTATGCTTAGAACAGCTAAAAGCGCTGACGAGAAAAGAAGAGCCACTAAAAAGTAACTCTGAAATCCTTGAACAAACTCTCTTGCTTGAAAATATTCGGTAAAGCCCAAAGAATCTCTCCAGTTAGAAACTTATTACTATTTCTACTAAACTTGCTTAAGCCCAAAAATTACCTTTAAAAAACTCTTGCTTCCCTTATTTATTATTTTATCAGCCATCGATATAAATCAGAAGCCACAACCAATTTTTGGCCTACAACGATTTGATTAAGCATAGATGGATTTAGGTATTGACATGACATGGAACAAATAAATGACCCATTCCGAGTAAAGATATGCTTTGGCGCTATTAATAGCATTCCTCTGGTAATGCTAGACGGAGAATGCGATGCTTTTACCGCGCCAATTGTTCATGGAGCTGTTAGCTCCCTTATTGAAAAGGGCTATAAAAGAATAATCATAGATATGGGCCACGTGGTTTTTTTAGACGTTGCGGGTTTCCACTCTCTGGATGATTGCTGTATAAAAATGCAGCAAGCTGGTGGAAAAATATTATTGGTTGGCGCATCTAAAGATGTCGAGCAGGTCTATGAAATCTTGCGAGAAAGAGAAAGCTGTAAAATCGTAAAAAATATAGACGAGGCATTAAGAAAGATTGTTTAAAATTAAGAAATCGGTGAAAAATGTTTGGTGTTTGGGGTTCGCTTGAACCCCATTTCTGATAAAATCAGAAAAACTAATGTCTAAAGAAAGGATACCCTATGGCAATTAAAAATGGTTCGACCGTGACGCTTGATTATAAAGTTTACGTCGACGGTCAATTGGTGGATCAGACAAGCCCTGGTGAGCCCCTAGTTTATACTCAGGGTGCAGGTCAGATTATTCCAGGGCTCGAGAAAGGCCTTGAGGGACTTAACAAGGGAGACAAGAAAGAGGTGGTTGTGCAGCCAAGCGAAGCATACGGCGAGTACTCTGAGGAGCGTGTTCTGCATATCCCAAGAGAAGATTTGCCAGAAGATATCGAACCCCAGGTAGGAATGCAACTTCAGGCAACAAGCCAGAGCGGCGATATGTACGTAGGGGTAATCTCTGAGGTTTTACCAGACCATATCGACGTTGACTTCAACCACCCAATGGCTGGCAAGACGTTAGTGTTTGAGGTCGAGGTTCAAGACGTAAAAGAATAGGGATAAAAAAATCCGGTGCCGGGTGGGTATTTAGGGTGTGAGTCCGGCACCGGTTCCCGGCTAAAAATCTTTCCTTCTTTGGCCAAACATCAACCAACCCAATAAATTAAGCAATCAAGAATGGAAGGTCTTTAAATAAACCAATTGATCTGGGACTCAAGCGCAACATCGATGGCTGTGGATGCACCTGCTGGGTCCTCCATCCCATCAATTAGATCTTCGCGCTTCAATCCAAAAGCATCCATTGTCATTTGGCATGGAATAAACTTTACACCCGACTCAAGCGCTACCTGAATTAAGCTATCAAGAGTTGGAACGTTCTCTGCTTTGAAGATTTTTTTCATCATCCATGGGCCCATGCCACCCATATTCATTTTGCTAAGCTTAAGCTTATCAGTACCGCCTCTTCTCATAAACGAGAGCATCTTTGTCATCCAGTTTTTGCCTGTTATTCCCCGACCGTTCTTTTTGAATGCAAGAAGGCCCCAGAAGGTAACAAACACGGTCACCTCAACGTCATAAGCAGCGGCAGTTGTTGCCAGGATTAGTACCGGATAGATCTTATCCAGTTCGTCACTCCAGGCAATTAATGTAGCTTTCTTGGGCTTCTCAACCTCGCTCACATTGCCTCCTTAAACTTCTCTTGGTTTCTATTCTTTTAATAGTCTTAAAACAAGCATTAATAAAATATACAAGGCTAGGGATGGTGTTAAATTCATACTATACCTGGTATATTATATGATAACATACCCCGCGTAAAGCCTTCAAATAAATTTTTTATTAAAAAATTTGCAACCGCTCTCAAAGAAGCTGCCTAAAAATGCAGTTACTGACTTATGGGTATGTAATCCCGACTGCCGTTAGAGGACGGGGACTGGGACAGGAGACAGGCTAAAGAGCAGACGGAGGACGGGCAGAAAAGCAGTCGATGGCCCATGGTCGGCGATCAGCTTTATATGGAATGATAAATCCCAATGTCAGATGGCGTAAACAAAGCTTCGACTCTGTATCCTTTATTTTTTATAATATCGCTTCCGCCCTGTTGCCTATCAACTAAGCACATAACCTTCAAGACCTGACAGCCTTCTGCCTCAACTGCCTCTATCGCTTCAAGTATAGAGCCGCCTTTTGTTATAACATCATCAACAACAATAACTTTGGAGCTAGGCGCTAGTGGACCTTCAATGCGCTTCATCATGCCATGCGCTTTTTGTCCTTTTCTTACAATGAAAGATGGAATTGGCCTTCCTTTTTCAAAGCTGCGAACGGATACAGCAACTGCTATGGGATCTGCGCCAATTGCTAGCCCACCAACTGCATCTGCATCTTCAGTTAAGTCTGATAACACCTCACCTATAAGAAAGGCCCCTTTAGGGTCCATTGTCACCTGCTTGCAGTCAATATAATAATTACTTTTCATACCAGATGATAGCGTAACTTCAGCAAAAACCACAGCTTTCTCTTTAATCAACTTACATAACTCTTCCTTATAATCTCTCATGCACACCT
The DNA here is from genome assembly GCA_030017355.1 of Actinomycetota bacterium. Lineage (GTDB taxonomy): Bacteria > Actinomycetota > Aquicultoria > Aquicultorales > Aquicultoraceae > JASEIR01. Next base: position 534 of record JASEIR010000085.1, on the reverse strand, counting down.
CCTGCTTTTTGCTTTGCACAGTTTAGCATATCGTAAATTTTCTCTCCAGCAAAATTGGTCTTCTTGCCTGTTATATTCAGCGTTTGACTTTAAAATAGCCGACAGACTCGGATAGCTCTTGGGCCATGTTTGAAAGGTCAACTACTGCATCAACTACTTCTTCGATTTGAGAACTCATTTCTTGCGTCGACGCTGCAACTTCTTGTGCGGAAGCGCTGTTCTCAGATACAACAGCCGCTATAGATTCAACTGAATTAACTATTTGGTCGCCCTTGGCAGCAAGCTCTTGGATAGCACTTACAATCTCTATGATAACCATATCTGTTTCTTCAACAGCATCGATTATCCTATCCAATGATTTACCTGCTTCATATGCAAGCGATGACCCTGACTCTACCTCCTGAACTCCGCTGTGCATTGAGACAACTGTTTCTTCTGTTCCCTTTTGTACAGCTGCAATTAGCTGGGCTACTTCACCAGTTGCTTTGGCAGATCTTTCTGCTAGCTTTCTTACCTCATCTGCTACTACTGCAA
>JASEIR010000084.1 GCA_030017355.1 Actinomycetota bacterium | reverse complement strand
TAGCTCAATTGGCAGAGCAGCGGACTCTTAATCCGGAGGTTACAGGTTCGATTCCGGGTACGCCATTTAGCGATAGGAAGTATTTTGGTTGAGAGATTGATATGGGTTATGGGCACTTAGCTCAATTGGCAGAGCAGCGGACTCTTAATCCGGAGGTTACAGGTTCGATTCCTGTAGTGCCCACAGAATCAGAAACCAGAGAACAGCTGGTTTCTTGTCTCTGGTTTCTGATAAGCGAGAGTGGCGGAATTGGCAGACGCGCTAGACTTAGGATCTAGTGAGCAATCCTCGTGGGGGTTCGAGTCCCCCCTCTCGCACAGAAAAATCGCCGAATAGGCGATTTTTCTTGAGAATCGAAAATAGAAAAAGTCTATGCTTGATTATCGATTCTCTCTCATGCAGGGTATGGGCTGCAGCGTAAATTAAGCCATGTAATTTTCGGCTTATTTATGCTATGTTGTTAACCCATACTCTTATGTTTATCTGAGCTGTTGATAAACTTACAATCGGTAATGTTACAAACTAGCGACTAATTGGGTAGAAACTCAATATAGAAACAATAATGCGCTTAATCTTTAAGCAAGAATCAATTTTACGGGAGGCTTACATTGAAAGTAGAAGTCCAAAAACTAGAAGAAAAGAATACTATTCTTCTTAAGGTAGAGGTTCCAGCAGATAGATTTTCCGAGGTGCTTGATAAAACATATAAGAAGATTGCCAATCAGCTTGTTATTCCAGGCTTTAGGAAGGGCAGGATTCCAAAGCCTGTTATAGATAGTAGAGTTGGCAAGAGATCAGTACAGGAGGAGGCTCTTCAAAGTGCGCTACCTCAATATTACATTGAGGCATTGCAGGATTCTAAAGTAGAGCCGGTTGATCAACCAAAGATAGACATTGTGCAGATGGAAGAAGGCAAGCCACTGAAATTTACGGCAACCGTGGTTGTGACACCCGAGGTAAAGCTTGGTGAATATAAAGGAGTCGAGGTTGAGAAGCTTTCAACAGAGCCCACTGATGAGGAAATCAGCCATCAGATAGAATCCCTAAGAGAAAGCTTTGCTACCCTCGAGCTAGTTGAAGATAGGGCAGCCAATGATGGGGACTTTGTTCTTATAGATTTCGAAGGTTTTGTTGATGGCAAGCCATTTGAGGGTGGCTCGGCAAATGACTATCTTCTGGAGATAGGCTCAGAAACGTTTATTCCTGGCTTTGAAGAGCAACTTGTGGGAATGAAAAAAGGTGAAGCAAAGGAAATAACAGTAACATTCCCGGATGATTATGGGAGCGAGGAACTTGCTGGAAAAGAAGCAAAATTTAAGATTTCTTTAAAAGAAATCAAGGAAAAAAAGCTGCAAGAGGTGGATGACGATTTTGCAAAGCAGGTTGGATTTGATACAGTTGATGAATTGCAATCAGATATAAAGGAGAAGATACGCGAAGTAAAAAAGAAACTTGCTGAAAGCAGCATAAAAAGCGCAGTAGTAGAAAAAATTGCTGATTCCTCTGAGTTGGACATTCCTGAGGTGATGATAGAAAACGAGATCGACGATATGATAGATGACCTTGCAAGAGATGCAAGAAGGCAAGGTATGGAGCTTGATCAATATCTTAACCTGGTTGGAAAAACCAAGGAAGACCTGAAAAACGAGTGGAGAGATAGGGCAAGAAATAGAGTTAGGGGTCGCTTAGTTGTTGAGGCAGTTGCAAAAGCAGAAAACATTGAAGTTACACCCGAAGAGGTCGATAATGAGGTAAAGAAAGCAGCCGAGGCAGCGGGTCGTGATTTTGAGGAAGTAAAGCAGATATTTACGATGAGGGGAAGCCTTGGTGAGCTTAAGAAGAGGCTAATAATCAGTAAAACCATCGACTGGCTAGTAGAACATGCAAAAATTAAAGAATCATCGAACGAAAAAGCATCAAGCAAGCAAGAGGAAAAAGAAAAAATCCAGGGCGATAAGGGGACTGAGTAAATGAGTGAAATCATTAAAAATCAGCTAATACCTATGGTTGTTGAACAAACCGCAAGAGGAGAAAGAGCATATGATATTTACTCAAGGCTTTTAACTGAGCGAATAATTTTTCTCGGAACACCGATTGATGACAATATTGCAAATCTTGTAATTGCACAGCTATTACATTTGGAATCGGAAGATCCCGACAAAGACATCAACATCTACATAAATAGCCCAGGTGGGGTAGTTACCGCTGCACTTGCCATATATGATACAATGCAATATATAAAGCCTGATGTCTCGACTATCTGTATCGGGCAGGCCGCAAGCGCTGCCGCGCTGCTCTTAGCAGCTGGTGCGACTGGAAAAAGATACGCTCTTCCAAATTGCAGAGTATTGATTCACCAGCCGCATGGTGGCGCAACTGGCCAGGCAGTTGATATTGATATTCAGGCAAGAGAAATCTTAAGAACAAGACGAGTGTTAGATGAGATTCTGGCTAAACATACAGGCCAGCCAATCGATAAAGTACACAGAGATACGGATAGAGATTACATCATGACAGCACAGGAAGCAAAAGAATATGGAATAATTGATGAAGTAGTTGTGCAACGCAAGAAGTAATGTAAGAAGTAAGGGAGGTAGCTAATGGCCAAATACGGCGACAATGAACAGCTCAAGTGCTCGTTCTGCGGAAAAAGCCAGCGCCAGGTTAAAAAATTAATTGCTGGCCCTGGCGTTTATATCTGCGACGAGTGCATTGACCTGTGCAACGAGATAATTGAAGAAGAGCTAACAGAAGAGGTTGAGTTCAAGCTAGAGGACCTCCCAAAGCCAAAGGAGATCTATAAAGTCCTGAGCGACTACGTTATAGGTCAGGAAACCGCAAAGAAGATTCTTTCAGTCGCGGTTTACAACCATTATAAGAGGATCCAGGTAGGTCCGCAGGGAGGCGACGATGTTGAACTTCAAAAAAGCAACATCCTGTTACTTGGGCCAACTGGCTGTGGCAAGACTCTATTGGCACAGACATTAGCAAAGATCCTTAATGTGCCGTTTGCAATTGCTGATGCGACGGCACTAACAGAAGCTGGATATGTTGGTGAGGATGTCGAGAACATCCTGCTTAAGCTTATCCAGGCAGCTGATTATGACGTAAAGAGAGCCGAGACAGGCATTATCTATATAGATGAGATAGATAAGATAGCGCGCAAGAGCGAAAATCCGTCAATTACGAGGGATGTTTCGGGTGAAGGTGTGCAGCAAGCATTGCTGAAAATACTAGAAGGCACAGAGGCAAGCGTGCCACCGCAGGGTGGAAGAAAGCACCCACACCAGGAGTTTATACAAATTGATACAACCAACATCTTATTTATTGTTGGCGGTGCTTTTGCTGGGCTAGATAAAATAATCAAGAATCGTATCGGCAAAAAGGGTCTTGGCTTTGGAGCAGAGATAAGAACCAAAGACGAGCAAGACGTTGGAGCCATCATGAGTCAAGTGCTTCCGGAGGACTTGCTAAAATATGGCATGATACCTGAGTTTGTTGGAAGATTGCCAGTTATTGCAACCGTAAACAACCTAACAGAGGATGACCTTGTTAGGATATTGAAAGAGCCCAAAAATGCTCTTGTTAAGCAATACAAGAAGTTCTTTGAGTACGATGGCGTTGAGCTAGTCTTTACCGAAGAGGCTCTTCATGCGATAGCTAAAAAGGCCAATGAGCGCGGAACAGGGGCGCGTGGCCTAAGAGCGATACTAGAGAATGTTCTGCTAAACGTCATGTACGACTTGCCATCTCGCACGAACATTAAAAAGTGCGTGATAACAAAAGAGGTCATTGAGCAGAATCTTGAGCCAACTCTTGTAACTGAGGGTATGGAGGAATTAATTCCTCCGCATAGCGAAACTGAAGTTTCAGCTTAAAGCAAACAACGCTAAAAAAGGCAGCTTTTGTGGCTGCCTTTTTTTATGCCTGGGGAATCTAAGTCTGGTGTCAGGCATCCGCCAAGCCAAAGCCATAATCTTCTATTTTGCTCCCTGGATTCACATTTTCCGGTATAATAATATAGGTCAGTAATATAGGTAAATATAGCCTGTATCCCGATTTTTTGCTGCAAAAGGCGAAGCAGAGAATGGATGCAAAGCAAGGCATCTGAATGCAAGGTATCTGGACGGATAAAGTAAGCGTTGTGGGCGATGGTTATGGATAACTATGACTTGGTCTTAAACCAGCTTATCGAAAGACTTGCCAGATTCAATTATGCAATTGTGGCTAGCAGAACAGGTGCCGAGTTTGATCTAGATAACGATGCGCTGAAGCTACGTTTTTTGGGGGAAGATTACATCGTAACCAAGAAGGATTGCAAATGCCTTGGCAGCAATGATTCGTCGAAAGATCATGTTTTGGTTGTAGATTACCTGCTATCTTTTGGAGGTCTTGATTCAGGTGATGGTTGGATTGATTTTCGCGACCTACCTAATTCCTTACCCTATGACGGAGCCTTTCGCGCAAATGTCGAGTCTGTGCTTGAGCGAAATGTCTCCAATATTATTGCTCGCAAGAATGAGCTGATAAAAAAACTTGATGGCTATAGGGTGCCCCTTTTTTCTTGTTCGGATTTTGCTGTAGCGTTTCAGGTTTTTCCTCGCGTAGAATGTCTTGTGATTCTTTGCGAAGGAGATGATGAAATAGGTCCTGGGGCAAAGCTTCTTTTCTCCTCTAAAGCCCCCCAGTTTCTCTCCACAGAGAGCCTCGCAGCAATTGCTGAAGCGCTGACCAGAAGATTGGTTGAGTAAAGCATCTTGGCGAGCTGAGGGTTGCTAAAGCAAGAATCTAATCTTGCTGCTTACAGACCACTTTACCCTGTGGTATTATATCAGAAGTCAGGAACAAGAAGACAGAAAGAAGAAGCCAAAATAACAACTCAACAATTTGGCTTCAGGAAGGGAGTCATAATTTTTTATGGGCCGAGAAGTATTGCCAAAGGTTTATAATCCCCATGAGGTTGAAGCCAAGTGGTATAAATTTTGGGAGAAAAAAGGGTATTTTCGGGCTGAGATAGAGCCTGGGAAAAAACCCTATACAATAGTAATCCCGCCGCCAAATGTAACTGGATCGCTTCACATGGGCCATGCCTTAAATAACACACTTCAAGATATTGTAATTCGCAAACATAGAATGCAGGGCGATGCCACCCTATGGCTTCCCGGAACTGACCATGCTGGTATCGCAACGCAAAATGTTGTTGAGCGCCAGCTAGCACAACAAGGGCTTACTCGCCAGGATGTAGGGCGAGATGAGTTTATAAAACGAACTTGGGAATGGAAAGAGCAATATGGAAGCCGTATTATAAACCAGCTTAAGCGCTTAGGGGCATCCTGTGATTGGTCACGGGAGCGCTTTACGATGGATGAAGGATATTCAAAAGCAGTCCGTCGAGATTTCGTTCAGCTATATCATGAAGGATTGATTTATAGAGATAAATATATTGTTAACTGGTGCCCACGCTGCTTTACAGCGCTTGCTGATATTGAGGTTGAATATAAAGAGCAAGAGGGCAATCTCTACTATGTTAAATATATGGTAAAAGACTCACAGGATTATATAACGGTTGCTACCACAAGGCCTGAAACAATTCTTGGTGATACGGCAGTCGCTGTTCACCCTGAGGATGCTCGCTATAAGGACTATGTTGGAGAAACTGTTATCCTGCCTATTTTGGGCCGCGAGATACCGGTCATTGCTGACGACTATGTAAATCCCGCATTTGGTACAGGAGCACTAAAAGTAACACCAGCACACGACCCACATGACTTTGAAATTGGTGAGAGACACAAACTGGAAAGGATAAGTGTCTTTACGCCGGAAGGCAAAATGAACGAGAATGCTGGCCCATATAAAGGAATGGATCGCTATGAATGCCGTGAGGCAATAGTTAAGGATTTAGCAGAGCAGGGACTTTTAGTAAAAATTGAACCAATGACCCATTCGGTTGGGCATTGCTACCGTTGCGATACAACAACTGAACCCTACCTATCTACACAGTGGTTTATGCGCATGAAGCCACTTGCTGAGCCAGCAATAAAGGTGGTTGAAGATGGTCTTATCTCATTTGTGCCGGAGCAGTGGACAAAGACTTATTTCGACTGGATGTACAATATCAGAGACTGGTGTATTTCAAGACAGATATGGTGGGGGCATAGGATACCAGCATGGTATTGTAAGGATTGCAATGAGGTAATTGTTGCAGAGGAAGAGCCAACTAGCTGCACGAAGTGCGAAAGTACTAATCTTGAGCAGGACAGCGATGTTTTGGATACCTGGTTTAGCTCAGCTCTGTGGCCATTTGCAACTCTTGGTTGGCCTGACGACACAGCTGAACTTCGATATTTTTATCCAACAAGCCTTCTTGTAACAAGCCACGATATTATCTTCTTCTGGGTTGCAAGAATGATAATGATGGGCTTGCATTTCATGGGCAAGAAACCTTTTAGCGATGTTTACATCCATGCCTTGGTGAGGGATGAGTTTGGCCGCAAGATGAGTAAGTCAAGGGGCAATGTCATAGATCCGCTTGATGTTATAGAAGAATTTGGGACCGATGCACTCCGCTTTACGCTTTCCAGCATGGCAACTCCTGGAAGAGACATATTCCTGTCAAAAGAGAGGATTGAAGGTTACAGGAATTTTGCGAATAAGCTCTGGAATGCTTCTCGCTTTGTCCTTATGAATCTTGAAGGTTATAAAAAGATAGAAGTTGCTGATAGCGACCTAGCGCTTGCCGATAGATGGATACTCTCAAGGATGAATCGCGTTACCGTACAGGTCGATGAGGCAATTAAAGAATATAACTTTGCTGAGGCAAGCCGTTTGATTTACGACTTTTTCTGGAGTGATTTCGCAGATTGGTATATCGAGCTTTCGAAGCCTAGGCTCTACCAAAAAGAAGATGAGCATATGCGATTGGTGACTCAAAACTTATTGGTAGATGTTGTGGACCACACAATGAGGCTGCTGCACCCATTTATGCCGTTCATAACCGAAGAGATTTGGCAAAAGCTTCCTGGGCCAGGTGAAAGCATTGTCATTGCACCGTGGCCAGCGGCTAATATATCGATCATAAATGATGTTGTAGAATCTGAGATGGCTCTTATCCAGAGTGTTACTTCATCGATAAGGTCAATTAAGTCAGTTCTTGGAATTGCGCTGACTAAGCCCGTAAAAGCCCTATTAAGTACTCCTGACGAAGGCAAGAAAGAAATTCTTGAGAGGGATAGCTCGTATATCAAACAGCTTGCATGGGTTGAAGAGCTAATTATTGGAACGGGCATCATTAAGCCAAAGCACGCTGCTGTTGATGTTGAGCAGGGTGTTGAAATATTCGTTCCGCTTGAGGGTCTTGTCAATATAGAGGAAGAGAAAAACCGCTTGGCAAAGGAGCTTTCAAAAACCGAAGCTGATGCTGAGAAATCAAGGCGTAAGCTTGAAAACCCACAGTTTGTTGAAAAGGCTGCCCCCCACGTTGTTGAAAAGGAAAAAGCCAAATTAGCGGAGCTCGACGAAAAAATCTCTAAACTCGAGAAGCAGCTTGAGAGTTTGTAAATAGGTTTTTGAGGAACGAAGGATGTAATGACTTACAACGACGCTATAGTATACATCACAGATGCGCTTAAATTTGGTATAAATCCTGGTTTGCAGAAAATTAAGAAGGTCTGCAATTTGCTTGACGACCCTCAACTAAAATATCCAACAATTCATATTACTGGTACGAATGGTAAGACGTCAACTGCCTGGATGATCGCAAGGTTGTTAATGAAGTCTGGGCTAAAAACCGGCTGCTATACGTCGCCTCATTTGCATTCTTACAGGGAGCGAATCTCCATCAATGGCCAGATGATATCTGAGGATGATTTCGCAAAATCACTAATGGCGATAAAACCTGCGCTTGAAAAGGCTAAAGCCGAACACGGCGATTTAACAGAATTTGAGATTCTAACGGCCATGGCCTTTCATTATTTTGCGGAAAGGAAGGTTGATGTTGCAGTTTTTGAGGTTGGGCTTGGTGGCAGGTGGGATGCAACCAGTGTGATCCAGCCCAAAGTGGCGGTGATAACTGGTATAGCACTTGATCATACAGATAGGCTTGGCAACACAATCGAAGAGATTGCGTGGGATAAGGCTCATATTATAAAGCAAGGCTGCATAGCGGTTGTGGGAAATGCTAAAGATGGTGCACTTGAGCAGATTAAGGATCGCTGTAAAAGCGAAAGAGCTCATATGAAACTATTAGGCAAAGACTTTAGTGCTTACAATGTATCAATTTATAAAAATAAAGGTTCACATTTTTCGATAGACGGTATTTTTGCCCGCTACGAAGATATAAATTTACGTGCACTTGGTAAATACCAGATTGGTAATTTTACTATGGCAGTTGCAGCATTAGAGGCTTTTAATGGAGCAGCAGTTGATGTAAATTTACTGCGCGAGGCTGCAAGCGAAATAATATGCCCAGGCAGATTTGAGCTTGTTGCAAGGCAGCCCATGGTAGTTTTAGATGGGGCGCATAATCCAGATGGGCTTAAGGCTTTAATTGAAGAGCTGCCCCAATTTTTTACGTTTAGTAATCTGCTAGTGGTTCTGGCTATATCAAATGATAAGGACATAAAGAATATGCTTAGGTTGCTTGAGAACCACGCCTCGCTGATAATTTTCACGAAAAATCAGAGCCCTAGGTCCGCTGATATCAGCCAACTTGCTAATGTTGTCAGTCAAACAAGAAACAGCTATATTATTGAACCGAGCCTAGAAAAAGCTATCAATCTAGCAATATCGATGGCATCGATGGTTGACTTAATCTGCGTGACAGGCTCTTTATATACTGTTGCCGATGCAAGAGAAATATTAGTAGGAAGAAATGTTTCTGTTATGACATAAATCCGCCATCTAACATAAAAGAAAACGGTTAGTCGTAGTATAATCAGTATAAGTTACTATGCTTGGATTGGATAAAGCGTAAACCAGCAGTAGATAAAGCAGGGATTAAAGTGGATTTCTTTACATCGGTTGTTGAATTCTTTAACTCAGCGGTTTTTAAGTTAATCGTTAACTTAATCTACTTATTTGCCTTCATCCTTTATCTTAGCTTAGCGAAATGGACCTATTCTGATGCAAAAAGAAGGGGTGCCATGGCCTTTTACTGGACTATAGTAGCTCTGCTTTTTCCAGTTGCTGGCTGGCTTATCTACCTGATTATTCGTCCACCAGAATACCTCGACGATGTTCAAGAACGTGAGCTTGAAATCAGGGCTAAAGAGGCAATGCTAGCTAATAGCTCGATGGCTTGTCCTTCTTGTTACAAGCCTATTGAGAGGGATTTTCTGATTTGTCCATACTGTAGACGCAGGCTCAAGAAAGTATGCCCTTCTTGCAGCCGGCCTATTAATACAGACTGGGCAATATGTCCATACTGCCAGCAGATCATCTAAGACAGGGGCCAGGGTAAAAACGACCGCCGACCGCTGACCACTGCTATGGGCTCCTTCGGAGCCCGACCGCCGACCGCCGACCGCCGCTAAAAGAAATTCAAAATCAAAAATTAAAAATTAAAAGCTTGTCCCTAAGCGAAGCCGAGGGGCATATCCCGAGCAGCGCCGAGGGATTGCAATTCAAAATTAAAAATTGATATATA
>JASEIR010000083.1 GCA_030017355.1 Actinomycetota bacterium | reverse complement strand
CTCTTATTGAGCGGTTTTTCTATGGATACGCCTTTGCATGTCTAAAGAAGAAAATTGTCTGCAAAAAAGAGGTAAAAGTTGTCGGCAGATTAGCGCAAAAAAAGAGGTGAAAGTTTTCTGCAGAAAGAAAGAGAAACGAAAAAGAGTAAAAGGGGAAAAAGAAAAGCTGGGGTGGAAATTTAGGTGCTAGATAAGCGATCTGACGGCAATGCAGAGAAGCAATCTAAAGCTAGAGTAGAAAAACAATCTGAAGCCAAGGCGGCAGATTTACTTAATACAGATCCAAATAAAGGTCTTACTAGCGACGAAGCCCAGGAGAGATTGGCGAGGTTTGGCCCCAACAGGCTTGTAGAACGCAAGCCTGTAACGTTTGTTGATATATTTCTGGAAGAAATACGAGAACCGCTAATTGTCTTGCTTCTCATTGTAGCCGTCTTTTACAGTGTTTTTGGCAAACTTATCGATACCGTGACTATCGTGTTTGTAGTCATCGCGCTTGTCTCAGCTGAAGTCTTTAACGAATACCGGGCAAAAAAAGCAATTGAGGCATTAAAAAAGCTATCTGCACCTCTTGCGCCTGTTATAAGAGATGGGCATCCCCAAGAGATTCCAACTGAAGATATAGTGCCTGGCGATATCTTAATCATAAGAGTGGGTGAGCGAATTCAAGCAGATGCTTATCTTGTTGAATCATACGGCTTAGAGGTCGATGAATCTGCGTTAACAGGTGAATCTGTTCCAGTTCCAAAAAGCGCTAAGGCAAAGCCACCAAAAGGTGCACCGCTAGGCGAGCGCACAAATGAAGTATTTGCAGGCACGGTTGTTACCAGAGGAAAGGGGAGGGCAGTAGTTCTGGCAACTGGCATGGCAACGGAGCTTGGCCATATCACTGGGCTGGTTCGTGAATCCAAAGAGCCGAAAACTCCGCTCCAGCTTGCTATGCGTGAGCTCTCTAGCTATCTTATTTGGGTTGCCACTGCCTTCAGCATTTTTATACCATTAGTCGGCATCGTTCAAGGAAGAGGGCTTCAGGAGATGATACTTACGGGCTTAAGTCTTGCTTTTGCAACAATCCCAGAGGAGATGCCCATCATAATCACAATGGTATTAGGGCTTGGCGCTCTGCAATTATCTCGTCATAACGCTTTAGTAAAACGCCTGAAAGCTGCCGAGACGCTGGGTAGTGTTACCATGATTGCTACCGACAAGACCGGCACAATTACTGAGAATCGCATGGTCCTTTCCCATATTTCTGCTGATGGCATGATTGATTTTAAAGAAGGCAAAGTTGGAAGGGTTGCGACTATGCTTCTTGAGATAGGAGTGCTTGTAAACGATGCCGTTTTGCAGAAGGTAAATGGGATGCTTAATTATGTTGGCGATCCAATGGAAGTGGCGCTTATTGAGGCGGCTACTAAAGCCGGCAAAGATCCCCAAGCCATCCGAAACAGATTTAATACTGTGGAAGAGTTTGGTTTTGATAGCGACATAAAGCTGATGACAGGAGTTTTTGCTTTGGGCGGCAACCGCTTTGTTTTCACCAAGGGTGCACCAGAGGCTATCTTAAGTAGGTCAACAAATTATGAAACAGAATCTGGTGTAATGGAGCTAACACCTTCTAAGAAAAAAGAGGAGCTGGAGAAGGTTGATATGCTGGCCTCCAAAGGCTTAAGGATGTTAGCTTTTGCATACAAGAAAATAGGCGAGGGCGAATTAGTCTCACGCGAGGAAGCAGAGAACAACATAACATATGTAGGGCTCGCTGGGTTTCTTGACCCGCCAAGGCATAATGTAGCAGAGGCGGTCCGTGAAACCAAGGAGGCGGGCATTCGTATTTTGATGATGACAGGTGATTATGCACCAACGGCTCTAGCAATAGCCAGGGATGTTGGAATCAGCACCGATCATGACTTTATAACCAGCGATAAACTTAAATCAATGAGCGATTCTGAGTTGCAAAATGCAATCAAGAGCATGTCGGTTTTCGCCCGGATAACACCTGAAGATAAATTAAGGATTGTAAATGCTGCGCAACTTAGCGGCCATGTTATTGCTGTTACAGGTGATGGGATTAACGACGCGCCAGCTCTCAGCCAGGCAAATATAGGTATTGCAATGGGAGAGACCGGCACTGATGTTGCGCGCGAGGCAGCGGATATGGTTCTTACAGATGACAATTTTTCAACAATTGAATTTGCCGTGCGCGGCGGCCGAAAAATTTTTGATAATCTTCGTAAGGGTGTTCGCTATTACTTGGCTGTAAAACTTGGTTTAATATTATTGTTTTTACTGCCAATTCTAGCTGGGATTGCTCTTCCATTTGCGCCAATTCAAATCATTGTTCTCGAACTTTTTATGGACCTTGGCGCATCAGCAGCTTTTGTTGCTGAACCGGAGGCGCCGGATATAATGAAGCGGACACCAAGAAAACCAAGCGAGCGATTTATTGATCGACCGATGCTTATAGCTATTTTTACCGGTGCGCTAGTTCTTTTTGCATCAGTGTCTTTCACCTATCTAATTGTACTTTTTAATACCGGTAGCACTGTGGTTGCTCAAACCACAGCTTTTACAACCTGGATATTTACGCACATCTTTCTTGCTTTTAACATGAGATCGGATAAGGAGCCTGTTCTAAGGCTTGGATTACTCAGCAACAAGCCCATGGTTATCTGGGCGGTATCGGCAATAATTGTTGCAGTACTGGTAGTAACCATATCAGTTTTTCATCCTGCTCTTAAGCTTACATTTCTTACTTTTGGCCAGTGGGCGCTAGCTATTGGGGTTGCATTTATCTCGACATTATGGATGGAGGTTCGAAAACTTTTATTTAGGATTGCCTCTTAATGTATTTGCCGGCGAGGTGGCATATGGGCAGAGCCAAGCAAATATGGCTAATAGTAATAAGCCCCCTGGACTGGTCGCAATAGTACTGGGCAATCTAGCGATTTTATATCAAGATTTTATATCAAGCCTAGGAGAAACCATCGCAAATCTTAGCAATAAGATAACTAGTTCTATCGCAAACATTGCGAAATCCAGGGATAATATAAATAATCTTAACCTCCAAAAGGATCGCTATTTGAAGAATAGTATCGCTATATGCTAATTCAACTGGATGCTGCGCGGCTATTCTGATGCGTTTTTAGTATAGCCAAGAACAGGCTGGGTAAGCTTTATTGTAGAATCTATCGATAAATAAAGGTAGCATCATAGTAGTCACTACGGTGCTACCTACTTCGGGAGTTCCAGTAGCTAGCGAAGATAATTGGATCCATAATTACCTCTGTCTAAGCTAACGGGCGAGTTTTTTATTTACCAGCTCGAAGCCTTTGTGCCTCGTCTTTTATCTTTTGTAAGGTTTCTTTCATTGGAGCCCAGCCGTACCAATGCATATAATCGGGATTGTTATGGAAAGCTCCCTGGAAAACCCGCATTCTATATTCCAAAAACATTACATAAAGATCTTGCTCAACCGAGCTTTTTGCCTCATAGAACTGAAGTAGATCTGGCGCAAAGTCCCAATTTGCCGGCTTTTTAAGGATGCCATCTCTATATAAACCCTGGACTTCTCTAATTGCCTCGGCAAAGAGCCTATCAGCTTCTTTAATGGTCATATCAGATGCTTGCAATTGCTGCTCTGCATAGGATTTACTATGACAATCGGCGCAGACTTTAATCATCTTGTCTCTTTCTTTGTCAAATTCCTCTTTGGTCAGCCTTGCAACTTTTCCTGCTTTGACTAGCTCAAGCCTAGCCGTTGGGTTGCCTTTCTCATCTAAGACCCCAAGTGCTTGCAGAATAGTTACCCTATCGTTGAACCAGTCTTTATCGTCTTCTGGAAGTCTTAGGGCTAGGAACCCCCATGCGGTATTTACTGCGTGATCACCTTTCGGCATGTGGCAAGTCTGGCAGGTAGGTGCCCGTTTTGAGTCTTTGCCTTCAATTTGCCATATAGTTCCGTGTTTAGAGGTCGACCACATTTCCCATTGCGGATGATCAAACCCCATGTGGCATGTCATACAAGCTCTTGGATCTTGCGCCTCAGATTTCTTGAAGCTATGCCTTGTATGGCAAGAATCACATTGGCCGCTCCCGTAGCGAAATGCGGTCTCATCCTGGCCCTGTTTAGTGCCTATCTTGTGACAGCCCGAGCAACCCTTATAACCATCACCAACAACTGGTTTTGGCTGATGGGCCCACATAGGCATAGCACTTGCTGCAATCCATGCGAGGTTATGCTTGCCTGATTCAAATTGTTTTACTTGGTCTTTGTGGCATTTCTCGCAGGTTTCGGCGGTTGGCATCTCCGCAAATTTAGCATCATCTTTTGATTTGTGACTCGAACCGTGGCAATTAGAGCAATCAACACCAGCTTTTGCCATTTTTCCTTCAAGGTACTGTTTGACTATGCCCGGTGTTACTTCTTTGTGGCAGCTTATGCACTCGCTATTTTGCCCTTCTCCAACAGTAGAGGCTTGTTTATTGTCAGAAGAGGCACAACCAGCTAAAACCATCGACAATACCATCAATAATAAGATTGCAAAAAATAAATATTTGCGATAATTCACGATTAGCCTCCTTTCAGTAAAAGTTTTTGCGTTTGGTTCTTGCGGGATTCTTGAATGGTACTTGAGCGGCTTTCACCTCCTTTAGTTACAACAGCCAATGGGGCCTTTTGCCGAATCCATTCTTTCCATGGGCCTGTAAGTATAATCAGCGAGACTTTGAGAATAAGACTTTGACTTAAGTCAAAAACCGAGAATTAATTTGGCATGTGAAAGTTCGCAGACCGAGCATTTGAGGTGAAAGGGTGGAAAGCTGGATGGCTTTTCATCCTTATCAAATACAAGTTCGGCTTATTGCGTGTAAAGAAAATAGAGAGAGGTTTGATCACACTCTGCGTTCTCAAACATAAATCTGATATAATTTACATCGAAGTTTTTCAAGCAAGGTATCCAGACTATGAAAGCGCAAGTTCTAGACAAAGTTTCTGCGATCGAAGAAAAACCGTTAAAGCTAGTGGAGCTAGAAATTCCCCAACCAGGGTTGAAGCAGGTCCTGGTAAAAGTCTCTGCCTGTGGAATATGCCATACTGAGCTTGACGAGATTGAGGGAAGAGTTCAAACAAAACTGCCAATCATCCTAGGACACGAGGTGGTTGGCACGGTTGTAGCTCTTGGCAAGGGGGTTTCCAAACATAAACCGGGGGATCGCGTGGGAATTGCCTGGATTTATTCTGCGTGCGGAAGGTGTGCATTCTGTAGGGAGGGAAAGGAAAATCTGTGTGCAGATTTTCAAGCAACGGGTTGCCATGCTAATGGTGGCTACGCTGAATATATGGTTGTGCCAGAAGATTCTGCATACTATATCCCAGAGCAATTTTCAGATTCGCAAGCTGCTCCCCTTTTATGCGCAGGGGCAGTTGGCTATAGAGCATTAAACTTGACAGGGATGAAAAATGGAAAGTCCCTTGGTCTTTTTGGCTTTGGGGCATCAGCTCATATTGTTATCCAAGTTGTAAAATATAAGTATCCTAATTCGTCAGTGTTTGTTTTTACAAGAAGTAAAGACCACCAGGAACTGGCTAAAAAGTTGGAGGCTGATTGGGCTGGTTCTCCTTACGACAGTCCACCTCAGAAAGTTGACTGTGGAATTGATTTTACACCAGTTGGGGAAACAATAGGCCGAGCTTTAAATATGTTAGAAAAAGGCGGCAGGCTAGTAATAAATGCCATTAGAAAACGTGACAATATTATTTTGGATTATGCAACACATCTCTGGAGTGAAAAAGAGGTTAAAAGCACCGCAAATGTTACACGCAAAGACGTCGAAGAGTTTCTTTTGCTTGCTGCCCAAATCCCAGTTTTACCAGAAGTTCAAGAGTTTAATTTTGAAGAAGCAAATCAAGCTTTACTAATGTTAAAACAGGGGATGATTCAAGGAGCAGGGGTTTTAAGGATGTAAACGGGGTCAAGTCTTCATTTTTCTGTTTTCACCTCGATATAAGGGGTAAAGTGTAGAATAAGACCTGACCCCATACATTTAAAGCAGTCGTTTTTCGCCTTCGAGTCTCTTTATATCTGTTATATCTTGGACAACTTCCATGCAGCCAAGATAATTTCCGTCCCGATCTCGAACTGCAAAGAATCGGATAAGAACAAAGCGGTCTTTGAAATTAATCCAGAAGCTAGCCTCATCTTTCCTGCTGCTTTTGAAATCACTAAGTATTTGATTGACAAGATGGATGCTTTTTTGCGGATGGCACTGCTGCACATTTCTTCCTAGCACTGCCTTTGTTCTTACAAAAAGGCGTTCCTTTGAACGGTTAAAATAGCGAACTTTATCATTGCTATCAATGAAGGTAATCTCTAGAGGAAGAGTATTAAGCAGCGCATCGACTTCATTTGGCAGCATATGCCCGGCTTCAAAATTTATAACTCCAGCAATCTGTTGAGCCGTAGGTCCTGTTTTGATTTCGTTCTCGCCGGTCTTTAGCTTTGGTAATTTAGGTGTAAAACAGCAGTAACCAATATCATCAAATTCCTCTCTTACGGCTAACCACTCATCTTCCTCCATGACTTTTAATGCCATTTGGAAAAGCACATTATTTTCTTTGTGAAAATGTGCCAAAAGGGTTGTTGCAAGATAATCCGAGATTCTGGCTGCCTCGCTTATGAAATCGTTTATGTTAGTCGCCTCGACGTTTTGAACCAGCAAGTGATAGCTTTTTTTGGTCTCTCTTATCTTTTCATGCTCTATCCACATAGCAGCAGGCGGACCGGTTATCCCGTGTTTTTCAAGGTACGGGAAGAGCACATTTTCCTCGCGCAGGTAATGGTTCTCGGAATTTATTAAGTGGTGAGCAATGTGTAGCATTTCATTTAGCTCACTCTCGATTTGTGCGTAATCTGTAACTTGCGCTCCCTTCAGAGACTCGGCGACTTTCTTTGCTTGCTCAGCATATTTTATAAGGATCGCATGCTCTTCCATTAGAATTCTTATTGGGTGCGCTAAGTCTTCTGGTATAATGCTCTGCGGTTCAACTAATTCCAGTTTGCTAATTGGCTGCCCGTGCATATGTTGGCCATGTCCAAGGAATTCTGTCATATCAATACACCTCGCTTACCATGTTATCTATCGACTCTTAGTGGTTTTGCCTTAATTGCCTGGTTTGATTTTATTGCGGATTCTATGAGGAGTAATTGATTTAAGTCAAGCTAGGCAACGATATCAACGATATAGTTGATTTATGTCAAATCAGGTCAAAAAAGGTTAAACAGATATCCTTTTTGCCGCCCAGATAATTGACCTTACGTAATTTATGGTTTCTCGATAAGGCGGGATACCACCATATCTAGTAACTGCACCAGGGCCAGCATTATATGCTGCAAGGGCAAAGTCCCATCGCTTGAAAGTTCTAAATTGGGCACTTAGGTATCTAGCGCCGGCTTCTAGCTGAAGGGTTGGCGATGATTTAAATTCCTCTAGGTCGTAACCCATATTAACAACATTAAATGGCATTATCTGCGTTAATCCAATTGCGCAGGCGCTGGATTGTGCTTGGTAATTCCAACCGGATTCCTGGTTTATAAGAGCTAAAAATACATTAGGCGGAATACCATGTTTCCTTGCAATAATGATGGCCTGCTCTCTCATTTCTTGCAAAGTCATTAGCCTATTTGTAACTGGCTGTGGGGCAGGTGTAACTTCTGGCTTTGGAGCGGCAGATGGTGCAGGCGCTGGCTTGGGTGTTGTAGGTGTTGCTTGTGCCGCTTCAGCCCCCTGAGGCGCCACTGGCGCTGCTTCAGCTACCGGTGAGGTTGCTGCGGTTGACGCTTCGGCTGTTTTTATTGCTTCTTCTGTGAAGGTTTCCTCTCCGGATAATTTTGCCCACAAACATGTAACGGTGTTTTCTATGCTTAGCCTTGGCGCAACCTTTTCAAGCACTGTAATCATAGAATTCTCTGCTAGTTTTGTTTCCGTTATTCTAGTCGTTCCTGCTAGATCAGCTGTTTTTGCTGCTTCTGTGGCATTCGCTTTCTCAGTTGACGCTAGTGAATTAATTGCTTGCGTCATTTCAGATGCTTGTGTTATACCGTCTGCATTTGCTGTATCGGTTGGCTGGGCTGCATCTGTTGGTTGGATTGCTTTGACTGATTGAGTAGCTTCAGTTGTCTTTGCTGCATTATTGGCCTTGATAAGTTTGAGGCTGGCCTTGGCATTTTTACCAGGTGCTTGCGCTATTTCCAATATGGATTGAGTCACTGTCTTTTTGCTGGTGCTGGGCACCGCAGCGTTAGCACTTGTTTGCATTAATCCTCCAAGAATCATGCTTAGGGCAAGACCTGCTATTAATCGCAATATTAATCGATTAGGTAAATGCTGATGAAAGCTAATAGTAAAACCCCCTTTGGTTTCTTTATTGTTTGTATGAATGGAAAAAGCCTGCTCAGGATGGTTATGGTCAATCATTTAGTTGTTAATACATCGTGGCGTTTATGAACGATAAAAATGCTTATAGCCAACAGCCTGAATAAGATAGCGCGATTTTTCACAAAATACAAGTTACAAACGGTTGGCCTACTAGCATGGATTGACCTGCCAGCATATTTTGGTATTTTGGCAATTTGCATTTTGGTGCTTGATGGTGGATTAAATAGGAAAAGCCGCCTAATAAAAGGCGGCTTTTAGCTTTGCGGGGTTGATTATTTAATAACAGTAACATTGGCTGCACGCGGGCCCTTGGCTTCCATTTGAATCTCAAATTCTACGGCATCCCCTTCATTTAGGGTTTTAAATCCGTTGCTGCTAATGGCTGAAAAATGGACAAACACGTCTGGACCACCGTTGTCCTGGCTGATGAAGCCAAAACCCTTGCTGCTGTCAAACCACTTGACTGTACCTCTTGCCAAAACTTTCACCTCCTAGCGCCTTAAGATGTAGCTTTCGACGCTAGGTTAATGCGACATTCTGTGCGAATTTACGACACCTACCAAGATAATAAGGACTCGCCTAACGCGAGTCCTTATTTACGAATCACGTCTTAGCTTCATTTATTATCGACGTTTTTTCCCATTTTGTAAAGTTTTAACCGGATTAATACTTTAAGCTGACGCAAAAATTCTGTTTCTATAAAAGCAACAGAGAGAAGAGTAGGTCATTTGGGTATCTTTTTTGACATGGTAGATGATATTGAAGCCATTTCGTATCCCATAGAGAGTGAAAGCGATCTTGATCCTCTAATCGATCAAGCTGGGGGCAAACGAGCTGTCCTAATTGGCGGGGCGACGCACGGAACAAATGAATTTTATACGTGGCGAGCAAAAATAACACAGAGGCTGATTGAGGAAAAAGGGTTTTCTTTTGTTGCTGTTGAGGGCAATTGGCCAGCTTGTTATCAGATAAATCGATATGTTAAGAGTCCAGCAAGTTTTGAGGGAAGTCTTGAGGATGGTGCGCTTCAGGCCTTAAATTCGTTCAATAGCTGGCCAACCTGGCTATGGGCAAATAATGAAGTTTTGGGTTTTATTGAGTGGCTTGCCGAATACAACCAAGAGTTGCCAGATGGTAAAAAAGTTGGCTTCTTCGGACTTGATATATATAGTCTCTGGGAATCACTTAGTGCAGCAGTAAAGTATCTTGAAGATACTATTCCTGAAGCTGCGGATGTTGCTAGACAG
>JASEIR010000082.1 GCA_030017355.1 Actinomycetota bacterium | reverse complement strand
ATCGCCGCCAAGAGATATTTACTAACAATTGCGATGCTTCAATTGGTCGTTCATTCAATAACATTCGGTACTCAGACTCAAGGCAATGCGGCAATATTTCTGTCCCATCAAATAATTGGTCGAAGGTTTGAGCCAAACCATCCTCGCAGCTAAAAGGCCGCAAAGATTGCAAAAAAGCTTTGCTGAACTCATAGGAAGTCTTATAATAACGTTCTTCCCAATCTTTCAGAATACTACCTGTGTATATCTCATCTAGCCATATATGTACAGAACGCTCGTTTATTATTTTGCCATCCGCATATTTCTTAAGAGCACCTAGTGATCCTTCAATAAGCGCTGGCATGTATATTTTTTGACTGCTTACAGGTTCACTAAAGACATGGCAAATTGCAGCATTTTTTCGCCGGCTGCGATTAACCCGACCCAGCCGCTGTATAAGTGCCTCAAGCGGTGCAGGATCAGTAAATAGCACATCTAAATCGATATTTAAGCTAACCTCAACGACCTGCGTAGCTACAACAATAATTGGCCTACGGTCTGCGCTCTTCAAACCAGTGGCTTTCAAAATATCCTTTTCTTTTTCTATCCTGTCTCTGCCGTTAAACCGTCCGTGTATTAAAATTAAGCTTTCGCTGGAAATTTTATTTTCTAACAGAATACGGTAAGCTTCCTGAGCACGAGTAACCGTATTACAAGTTACTAAAACAGATTGAGCATTTTTAAAAGCCCCTATAATCATTGCCAGCCCTTTTTCGCTTAGTAAGTCACCATCCACCAAGTTAATCTCGTGTCTTGCATAAGCATCATATAAATCATCTGAAGCTCTAATGATTGCTGGCTTGCCAATAGCCTCTTCAATTTGATAACGAATAACCGATGGCAAGGTTGCCGACATTATAAAAAATTCGGCACCAAACTTATTATGCAAATACTTGGCAAACTCTAAAATCATGGCCAGACGCTCAGGTTCATAAGCATGAACTTCGTCAAAAATAAAAGCTGCGCCAGAGAAATCGGTCAACATAGTTTCATAACCCTTCAGTTGATAACCAGCTTTAAGCATCTGATAAGGACTAAACACTCGCACAGGATAATAATGCAACCTTGCTAAACTTTTTGCCCAACGGGCGGCTTGTGCTGCTTCATCTGGCCGAAAGTCTCGCTCAATATATCTTTGATATATTACCAATAAGCTTCGACTATGCAACAAACCAACATAACCGTCAAAGACTAACCTTAACCGATCAAACATTGCATTCATGCTTGTTTGATATGGTAAAACATAAAATAAACGAGGCCATGCTTTATGCTTGGTTCTCTGATTTATAGCCCACAGCAAAGCTGCTTCGGTTTTACCGCTCCCAGTTGGCGATATTAGTACAGCAGAGCCAGTTGTACTTGCAGCCTGCTGTTGATGCTCATAAAGACCCTCTTCTGAAAGACCAAGAGCATTTAGGATCTCATTATGTTGATATGACAGTAAAGGCAGAGGACCAGCATGCGCAGAAGCAATATGATCAGCTATCATAGTAGAGCCTCGAAGAAATAACCCCTGCAATATCCACTCAGCATCTGAATTGCTCTGTAATTCTCTTACTAACCGTTGATAACGATAAAGCCATTTCTGAATTAGCTTAGCACCATTTTGCTTAATTTGATCAATAGCCCTTTTTTCTTCAATCAACTCAGCTTTACTGATACCTAGTTTATCGAACCCTAGAAGCTGAATCCATTCTGGGACTACCTCGTACAACCACCGATATAACCCAATGATCGTTTCTTCGTCTACATCTTTAATAAGTTCCTCACAGGGATCATCCTCTGGTGATAAGCCTAAGGGATATAATTGAACTAGCTCGCTAGCATCTCGATGATGGGAAACTATTGCTGCCATAATAGCTATCGCCTGCTGCTCAGATATTGATTGTTCAATCCAACTAACAAAAGCAAGCGAGAGAACCTCGTGTCTATGAGGCCACCGCTTGCCATCACGCAACATAATCTGAAATCCAGAGGCAACTTTCCCCCAGTCATGAAAAAGCAACGCCCAAAACAGTACAGACCATAACTTGGGAAACTTGCATAGTTCAGGCAACCAGGGTCTTAATTGCGCCAAGTCATATAGCCTACAAAGCGACTCCCACGTATGCTCAGGTAAGGACTCCCCTTGAGCCTCGTTATTCCCAGGGCTTTTTGCCAAAATATGATCAAGCCAATGAGGCCAAGCTGTTATTGTCTTCTTCATTTCCAACCCAAGTATGGAATAATAATCCCAGATGGTCGCCTTCTACCTCTGCAGCTGTCCTGTCTACCCAGAAGGATAGAGGCGGCTCTCCCTCATATCTAAGAAATTCTCGAGAATGCACACGACGGTGAAGCACAACATACCGACTAAACGTTGGGAAACGTTTGTTTTCATAGTCAAGCATACGAGGCATAAGAACAACAAGCCCACGCCCTGTACGTAAAGCAAGGCTATAAGGTGCTAGTGTATGCTCAAAATATGCATGATCTGACTTATGAAGATCTACAACATCGACTTGTCTATAAGTAAACAAATCTTGAGAGCGACCAAGGACAACTGGATACCTCGGATTAAGGAACGCCTCTGCCCAATCTGGGCGATTTAAATACAAGGTTAAACGCGGTCGGTATAAAAGCTCACGAGTAAAAGGGTTCACAGCGCCTTCCAAAACTTTTGGAATCGTCGTTCCCTTCAGCTTGCCAGTAGTAGGGCTTAGGATATGCGTATGCTCGATGTCCCTGAACCGTTCCTGGAAAGAAAAATTTATCGCAAATTGAACCCCTTTTGGATCAAACCATTCACCTAATACACTGCAAATATGACCATAAATTGTTGCTGGAGGTGGCATTTCAAAAGTGGGTTGTACGCCCTGCATAAAGTGAGGGTAGCGAAATGATGTGATCAATCCCTCAGCAACCACTTTAAGTACTCTCATGTTTACCCCTCGATTAACTTAACCAATCCGGATTATCTTTTAACTCCTTAATCAATGAACGTAATGCCTCACGCGGATGTGCAATAATAATCTTATTCTTATCCACCAAATCTTTAAGAACACCGTCACCACTCAAAGCAGCTTCAAAACTAGAACGTTCATCGTCGAGGTAACCCCGTACCCACCCTATATATATTTTTGAGAGGATTTGGTCTTCAAAAACTCTAAGCGCCTGATCTAGCGCGTCAATTTTAAACGAAGGCTTACCTTGTGAATTTGCCCCTACAATGTGGCCAAAAATGTTGTTGCCACCTTTAGTAACCGCCATAACTAAGATATCAGGGCTAACATCGGTATAATGTTGCGCTTGCTTGGCTCCACCATCTAGATGAGCCAATGCTTCAAGTAAAGCCGCAATGCGTTGAAGCCGTTGTTCTACTGGAAGACGATAAGACTTATCACCACTTAATTCTTCAAGGCCAGCATTTTTAGCTATCTCTACTCTAATTTCATCGAGATTTAAATACCCGGTTTTATTTCGATAAGAAAATGTCCCAGCGGCAGATAAATCTAAAGATATCAGGCCTTGCAAAGTTGTTCGATAGAATTGATGTTCGTATGGTACAGGATCGCCTTCCGAATGACGGGACATTACGCCAAAATCATTTACAATGCTAACAGGTGCAATCGAAACGAGAGTACTTACTCGAAAAGGCGAAACTCGTGTTACAGTTTCAGTTGTTGCTGTTTCAATTGCGCTATTAGCATCAGCTTCTCGAGCTGCAACTGCTGAAGCTTTCTTTGATGGTGCTCTCATATAACCAAAAAGATCATCATCCCAGTATATTATCGGATTTGCATCGGTATAAGCTATCTTTTCTTCGCGATATATTGGTGCTGCCTTCCAACCCCAGTCACCTTGTTCTAAAGTACGTCTCAGCCAATATCTAAAGGCTTGGGCAGAAACATATGGATAAGCACCTTCACGCGTTCGAATAAATTTGACACCTGATGCATTATCTGTCATAGCACCATCGATCTTTCCAAGATTATTAAGCGCAGAAGCAGGTGCATCGATCAATAAAAGACCACTAATGAAAGACATTTTTGTCCTCCTTCTTCGTTGATATAATTTAATAACAACTAAACGGATAATTCTTCAACAATTTCAGGCTCAGGCAATTCATCTTTATTAGCCTGAATCCAACCAAGCTGATAAAGTCGCTCGATCATTCGTATCAGTACAAGATCTCTAGCTAAACGCCAATCAGAATATGGAAGGTCTTCACCTTGTTCAAAAGCCTCAATGTATGGTTCAAAAGTTATTAAAGGAGACTGACCTCTTTTCAGCCTTCCAACACTTACTCTGATAAGCGCAGCACGCAAATCATCATACCGACGTGCAGTTAAGAAAGTGTGAAAAAATCGCCGATCATTTTCACTGCTTATATATTCAGCTAAAATATCGCCAATTTGACGTAAATGCTGAATACGGCTCTCGTTCATATGCACCACCTTTCTGATAAACAACTCTGTTAAATCCCATGATATAAGATGAGTATCATCTCTAACTGAGTAGGTCGCCCGAGGGTCGCCTTGCCTAAATCTTCTCTCTGGTTTCCGTAAAAAGTAACGACGAATAAAAAGCGCCGCATCTACCGGTAAACGGAATAGGTCTTCATAAAGCACATTATAACGAGGCTCTTGAATCCCATCTGCCTTTTGGGTTTTTTTCGAGTTTTTCGACTGAACTATCTCCCAGCCTCGAGAACGAAGAGCATTCCATTGGCTAAGATAGCGAGGCGTCATGGCTACCTTTAAGAACTCAGTGATTTCTAATGGCAAATGATAAATATTAAGATCCACCCCTTGCCCACTATTGCTCAAATGATATGCAGTCAGAGAGATTGGACGATTATCTTCGTCCAGCATTTGCTGTTCTTCTTGTATTTGTAGCAACAAATCAATTATTAGCGTCAAAGCACGCTTTGGTAATTCTGGCAACTTTTTCTCACCAGCTAGCCGCGAAGTATGTACTACCTTGCGGTTCCAGCTAAGAAAGCGACGCGCAAAATGATAGATGGTATTTGGATCATTTGAATGAACAGCAAGCAATCGGCCATTAACTTTTGCACAACCTAAAGGTAATGCCTGTATAGCTAATAATGCTTCACCAGAGATCGGTATACCAGCATCACCATATGGATGAAAATTTATACAACCTTCTCCAGTAAGAAGAGGTATATGCTGCCTAAAAACCCTGCCTGGAGGTAAATTCCCATTAACATCAAAAGACAATGCTGCTGCAGGCTTACCCGTAAAAACACAGGTTTCGCTACTGCCTAAACAGCTATATTTATATGCTTGCAGAACCTTTTGAGCATAAATATCTCGTTTTTCGGGTTGCTTTTCAAAAGCAGGCTGAGTAAACCCTGAGTTTGGAAAAGCTACCGTTAAAAATGATTTCAATGGATTAACCACATAATTTTTGCTCATATACTCAGAGATCGCATCTAAATCCAATTGAGTAAGCAGAGTTGGGTCAGGCTTTTCTGCAAAAGCACAGATTGTTGCTATTCCTACATCCACAAGAGGATGCCCAGTATATGTTAGCATTAATAGCCTCCTAGCTCAGTAACTCCTTATGCATTTAGATTTTGGCCATGTCAAAACCACTCCGGACAATGGCTTATTAACAGAATTGCCTTCCTACCACAACCTCTTAAACAACGCCCTTACCACAACCTTCTAAACAACATCCTACCCAATACCTTATTCTTTGCTCGGCGGGCGATTTTCTTGGGGTTGCCGCTGGCGGCAACTTCGATATCTCGGCTAATCCTTGCTAGTTTGTAAAGTAATCTGGTGATCTTCATTTTTCCAAGCCTCCGCAAAAAGATAGCATGTAGGCCTACTTCAAAAACTTTGACTTTCATCTGCCGCTACTATTTCGAGTTGGCTTTGGTAAAAGACCGCAAGCAGGCCTGGTTTAAAAACCTCAACCAATCGCTTACTAATCAATACACAGCACTATAGATGTTCTTTCGACATCAACCTAATATATCCTTCTTTTATCGTATAACAAATAAACGCTTAAATTACCAAGCGATCTAAGGCCTTCGTTTCACTCAAGGCCGAGGCCCATCTTAGCGGCCCTTCTTAGCAGCCCTTCTTAGCGGCCCTTCTTAGCAGCCCATCTCGGAACCCTACCAAATACTAGATCGAGATTACTGCTTGGCCTTGCCAATTGCAAAACCAAGTTCTCCGACTCTGGTACCCCTACCAAATACTAGACCGAGATTGCTGCTTGGCCTTAGAGATTGCCGTGGGCCTTACGGCCTCCTCGGAAAGACAAAAAATCAAAAAATTAATGACAAAAATTAGTCATTAACAATACCATTGCTAAATAACAACACCGTTGCTAAAGCCGCCAGAGCCGTTAAAGCCACCATTATAGTCACTGCCGCCCGGCTGTGCCCTAAATCCTCGGCGACGCCTAAAGCCAGACATACCCGGCGTGTCCCCTGCTCTCTCGGTCTCAGAAGCTCTAAAGAAGGCCATATGGATGACATTCTTTTGATGTACGAGAGCCGAGCCAACCACCTCTCGACTTTCTAAACGATAATCCCATCCATATCCAACTGACTTGTACCTTTTCTCACTACACCTCATCGCCTCTTCAATAAACGCCTTTGCCTTCTTAACGGAAGGTTTACGCCTGCTCCTCGACGCTTGAAGAAGCGCATCCATTGCATAGCTCTTCACTAGCTTTGGATGAAGTATCTGGTACGCTGACTCCGAGGAGACGTAATCAAATCCCGCAACTTCGCCATCAATAAACACAAGCAATCCCTTTTGGGAGGGCAAACAATCAAAGGTCTTTAGATACTCGTTTAGATCGCTTATCTTTGATTTGTAGACGTCCCTCAATGCCCCTGTGCGCGGGGAAACTTTAGCTTTCATCGATAACTCGCGAATCTGCCGCCAGACTGCACCCTGATCCGAATCATATCTTGAAGATCTGTCTAAAGATTCGGTAACAGAGCGCATCTTCCCTGTTCTCAGGCAATATGGCACTACAACATCCGAATCCTCAAACTCATCTGAAACATACGACCATCTCCCCTGTTCTGTGCAGCTCACAGGGATAATAGTTACCGAATCTTCCCTCAAAAGAATAGTTGTATTAAGTACTCTATTTTGTTTAGCTCCAACCAATTCCTCGCCGTCAAGTAAAAGCACCGGTATATTGGCCTCATTTATAACTTTTAGCTCAGGAACGGAACCGCCATGGCTGATCTCTGTGATAGTTATAAGTCTCTTATCCAGCGCCTCCTTTAGTGTTAAATACATAGGTCCATGGTTTATAGATAAAAATAGCGGTATAACTCCGATATTTTTAAACTGCTGCAACTCACCAAATTCCAGTTCAGACAAACAGTTATTTATCAAAACATGCACTTCGCCACCACCTTAATGCCACCACCTTAATGATTTGAGGTAGAATCCAAGTAGACTTTTCATATTATCGGGCTATTACTCCTTCAAAAGTTCTCTTAGCTGCAATAAGTCTCTTAGCTGCAATAAGAGCCAAAATTCCTCCTGCGATAAGCAGGGGCCCGCCAATGATATATGCGGCTGAGATAGCTATAAAGCCGCCTACCCCAGCTATAAGCATCATGTAGCCAGCCACTTTTGGCTTGGCAATACCTAAAGCTCCGCCGATGATTCCTATAAGCGAAAGCAGTAAAGACGAAAAACCCAGCCACACAATCTCGCCGCCATCTTTTGCCCCAAATTTGGCACCGATTCCTCCAACAAAGAGAGCAAAAATAGCGCCCAGAAGCCCCGCAATCCCGCCAATGACACCTAATATGACAGCTGCTATTTTCACTTTATCTCTCCTTTTACAATCCCAAATCAACGTATCCTTTCTCACTCGAGAAGGTGCGCAAATCCTCAATCTCTAGCTTCAAACCTGTTGCATCAGTTGCTATATCAAACACTGCTTTTCCATTTACCGGTACATTTGGATCAACCTGCTTTAGAAAAATCGAGGAATCGCTTAGAATCATCATGACATCGGTGTTATCAGTTGGCCTAAACTTTCGCCCTTTTGAGTCAACTATATTGAATTGGGAACTGTCTATTGTTCCGCTCTCTTTACCAATGAGCTCTGCAGTTAGGGGAACTATAATAAAGACTCCATTGGCTTTTGCTGGTTTGATAAATTCGTTACCCGATTCAATCATGCTTGTTTTTTCAGGATTGCCGGCAACCCATTTTACCTCTCCAACTGTTAACGCTTCTCCAACTTTTACTTCTTTTTTGACTTCTTTTTGGTCCTCTTTCCTGGCCGTTGCCATTTTTGCGGATTGTTTAGATGATGAAGGTGAGGTTGCCAAATTGGCACCCTCTTCAGAGCCTTTTTTATCGCCGCCGCTGCCTGCAATTATTCCAATAACAATAAGAATGAAAAGAGCGATTCCTCCCCAAAGCAAAATCTTTTTCATTCTAAATCCTCCTTGTAACTGTATTTTGTTCCTTATGCTTTGGCATCCTTGCGCCTAACCAACTTCCACTATCCAACTTCCAATTAGGCGCAAAAATATCCATAAAGCTTATGGTAGAAAAATAGTAGCAAAACAGGCTGCCAATAGTTTGGCAGCCTGAAAAATGATCACAAAAATTTTGAAAAATAAAGTGGCCTAATCGCCCTCGTACAATTTGTTCATCTGATCAGCAATTTCGGCCATGCGCGTTTTCAGATGCTCTGGTGCAAGCAGCTTAGCGCGCTCGCCATATGAAAGAACTTGAAGAATAAGGCGGAATGCATTTGTTGAGCGACCAGTTAGTATTGAAGAACCATCGCTGTTTACTTCTATTTTCTGGTCTAAGAAACGCTCACCTATCGACCTTGTTAGTTTTGGATCAAGCCATAGCTTAAAAACAAAACTCTCCTCGCTGATTGGGCCTCTAACATGGCCTTGCAATACTTTTATTTTCTTTATACGATCAGCCCTAAATTCCATAACCTTGCGCTTTAAATGACAAAAGCCTTCAAGCCTTACCCCGCCTTCGCTAAAGTAAAGTTCATACGGGTCAACAATCCGTTTTTGCTCTTCATCGCTCTTGGCACTATAATAGACAATCTCTATCTGCCTGCCGGATGAGATAGCACACCTTATTGCTTCTATAGTATCCTGGTGGCGTCTATAGTCTGCCACCGGTTTGAATTTAATTTTAAAGCGAGGATTTTCTAATAATGTCTGCTTGCTTTCAGGCGAGAGAAGATTTGATATTTTTTCAAGAGCACCTGATAATTCCTTTGCATAGGGCAGCCCAGCTTCTTCAGGAATCGAGCGGCAAGCAATAGCAAGAGCAACAATTTCTCCAGGCTCAAATTTAAGGCAAACTGGAACAGATTTAAGTTCGTATCTTCGCGTTCTTTTTTGGTAATCAATCTTAAAGCCCGCGCCGCGCAGCTGATTTATATCGCGCCAGATGGTTCTTTTTGAATATTTATGCCAATCAAACCGGTAATCCTCATACAGCGCGCTAATGATTTCTTCCACGCTTCTTGGACGCTCCATTAATAGGCAAAGGATATGTAAAATTCGCTCTACTTTCATAATTTATCTCTTATTTCGAATATCTATTTTTAGTAAAGAGATTGCCACGTCGGCTGCTTCGCAGCCTCCTCGCAATGACAGTTCTTCTTTTG
>JASEIR010000081.1 GCA_030017355.1 Actinomycetota bacterium | reverse complement strand
TTCTACTAAGAGTATGACTGTTTAATTTTGAATTTTTAATTTTGAATTTTGAATTTATTTCAGTACTTCGCCTAAGACCCACAACCGCAACTCTCGCTTCTCCAGCGAATTTACAAATGTCTCTACTTGCTTATGCAAATCCGGAACTGGTTCATAAAAATATACAGCATCATCGCCGACCCCATCTTTCTTTAACAGACCCTTGGCGATAAGATGTCCAACTGCTTTTTCGACATCATCCTCGCGTCTTCCAAGATGCCTAGCTAAATCAGAAACCCGATCTCTTACGCCAGGATTTTGATAGAAAAAGACAATTATAGCCCATGCAACAAGCGAGTTAACATACGAACGGACAAAAGATCTAAGGTTTTTATCCACGCTCTCTGTCATTAATTTTGACACCTAGAATCCCTTAAACTTGCCTACCCATAGCGTGCTCCAACAGCACTGTGATTCTATCTGGGGCAACTCCTTTGATGAAAATGCTTTTGCTTCTACTGCTCTGCCCTGATTTTATCGTAAATTGCCTTTTTGGCAAACCTAATATACCGGATAAAAAATCAATGCACTCCTCGTTTGCTTTGCCCCCGGCTGGTGGTGATTTAACTGCTATCTTGATACTATCGCCGTAAATACCGATTATCTGCGTTTTTGAAGCTCTCGGCTGAACCCATACCTTTAGCAACGTGCCATCCTTAAAATGGCTAGCAAACATATACATCTCTTTTCATGTAGCTACTAAAAAGCAAGGCTATCAAGTTCTGTCTTGCTTGTTTTATCGGCATCTTCTCTCTTGATCTCTGTTATTGAGCCTACCGCTGGCTCAGTTGAATTTCCATAATTTCCAGGAACAAATCCTTCCGGCAAATATGCATCGCTAACGTAATCGCCTGGCGCTAAATTTTGAGATCCCTGCCCTTCTTCAATTGGGACTACCGACATTTTTGGGGAATCCGAATCGCCAAGAACAATTTTCTCAATTTCAGAAGAGGCTTGTTCGCTCATCTCTGCTATGCTATTGCCGATATCAGCTAGAACGGCCGTGCTATCAGCAATCCTCATATACGATTCAAGCATTGACTTAAACTTGGTCCTAAATTCCTCCTCCGCCTGTTTGAGATGGGTTAAAGTGGATTCGTATTTTCGCTTAAGTTCGTAAGTTTCCTGTAAAATCTCTTTGGCTTTCATTTCGGCATCTCGAATTATCAACTCGGCCTCTTTTTGTGCATGGACTGTTATATCCTCGGCCGATTTTTGAGCTGTAAGCAAAGTATTCTGCAAGGTTTTTTCCATGCTTGCGTAGCTTTGAAGCTCTTGCTTTACTTTCTCAACCTGCTCCCTCAACTCAATGTTTTCCTTAAAGAGACGCTCGAATTCTTCAGCAACTTCATCTAAAAACTTATCAACTTCTTCTTCATTGTAACCGCGTATTGCCCTATGAAACTCTTTGTGATGGATATCTAAGGGTGTTAACTTCATCTACGTCTCCTCCTTCGACTGGAAACCTACGGGCCTTTCTTTATTAACCAATAAAGAGTCTTAAAACAGAAATAATTATTGTATGTATGATGTTCAGCAAGATTATCGCTATAATAGGCGATAGATCCAGCCCAATACCTCCTATCATGATAGGAGGCAATATATTTCTGACGAGCCTTAATATTGGCTCGGTTATATCATAGATAAAGTTAAGTATCGGCCTTGTAATCTTATTTACTGGAATCGGCAAGAACGA
The DNA here is from genome assembly GCA_030017355.1 of Actinomycetota bacterium. Lineage (GTDB taxonomy): Bacteria > Actinomycetota > Aquicultoria > Aquicultorales > Aquicultoraceae > JASEIR01. The sequence continues at coordinate 8,003 of JASEIR010000081.1, read as the reverse complement.
CAATACCACTCTTACAAGAATAAGAATGTAAAGAAGTCGAAATATGATATCGATTATGTTAAAAATATAAAACGGCACTTACAACTTCCTCCATTAAGCCAGTTCCCCGGCTCTTTTTATTGCAGCTTCTACTGCTTCTTGTACTATAAACCTAAATTCACGATTAGAAAATACCTGTAAGGCCGCTGCTGTTGTACCACCCGGTGATGTTACCATCTCCCTTAAATCGTCTGGGCTTCTTCCTGTCTCTTGCAACAAGGCTGCAGACCCTGCCATTGTTTGGATAGCCAACCTGCTGGCTATTTCTTTACCTAATCCAGCTTTTACGCCTGCTTCCACTAGAGCCTCTATCATTAAGAAGAAATATGCTGGCCCTGATCCGCTAATTGCTGTCGCTACATTTTGCTGATTTTCACCAAGCTCAACCACCTCTCCAACCGATGAAAACAACTGCAACGCTACCTCAACTGAATTAGCTGAGGCAAACTTGCCTCGACTAATTACTGACATTGCTTTTCCAACCAGCGCTGGTGTATTTGGCATTACTCGAATAATAGCTAAGTCTTTGCCAATTAGTTGATGGATCTTTTCAGTTGTGACACCAGCTGCTATTGATATGACAAGTTTATCTTCGCTAAACTCACCCCTTGCGTTGGTTAAAACCTGCTCTATATGCTGTGGCTTTACAGATAGCAAAATTATATCGCTACTTTTAACGGCTTTGTTATTATCGGCTGTTGTTTCAACTCCATATTTGCTTTTGAGAACCTCAAGACGCTTTTCATCTATGTCACTTAGAAGAACTTGGCTGGCCTCTATCACTCCCGACTTTATAAATCCTTTAAGGAGCGCTTCGCCCATCTGGCCAGACCCTATAATTGAGAGTCTTTTTTCAATCAAGAACTAACCCCCTAAAACTGGTTGAAAAATCCTTTTTCCTGAAGGCGCCTTCTTTCTTCCGCCGATACCTCGACATTGCTCGGTGTTAGTAAAAAGACCTTTTCGGCAATCTTTTGCATGCCACCATCCAAGCCATAGGTTAGGCCACTTGCAAAATCTATAAATCTCTTTGAAAGATCTGGGTCACTTCGCTGCAGGTTTATAATTACTGGGATGTCTGATTTAAATTTGTCAGCCACCTGCTGGCAATCGTTAAAGCTTGTGGGCTCAACAATGTGTACCTTGACCTGAGGTGGCGGTGTTATTGAGCGCAATGTTGACGAAGATGAGGTTGAGGGCGAAGTTTTTCTAGCCCTGTCAAGGTCTGGATAACGTGTTATCTTGCGCACTGTAGGAGTTTGATCGAAATCCTCAAAACTATCATCTTCGTCCAGATCTTCAAACATGTTATCTACTGGTTCTTCTTCTGCTAGCTTGAAGTAGTTTAACGTCCGGCGCCAGAAACTCTCACGCATATATTTCTCCTCCCTAAGGACTAAAAATGGCAGTTCCTATCCTGACCATATTTGAGCCTTGTTCAATCGCTATTTCAAAGTCGTTCGTCATCCCCATTGAGAGATAACGCATCTTTAAGTTTGGTTGCCTTGCTCTAGATAAATTATCGAATAATTCCTTCATTTTTGCAAAGTATGACCTTAGAAGTTCAGTATTATCTATGAAAGGTGCCATTGTCATTAAGCCATTGATAGAAATATTCTCAAGCTTACCCATTTCATTTACGGCTTTCACTAGATCATCTGGTGAGAATCCGTATTTACTCTTTTCTCCCGATACATTTACCTCAAGCAAAATATTCTGGACTTTATTTATTGCTCCTGCTCGCTTATCTATCTCTTTAGCTAAAGCTATGCTATCTACTGATTGTACCAGGTAAACGAATGGGATGATATACTTCACCTTATTTCTTTGTAAATGACCAATAAAATGCCAATTGACCGCATCTCCAATTGCCTCATGTTTGGGCAATAATTCTTGAGACCTGTTCTCTCCCAAGTCGGCTATTCCAGACTCGATTACTTCTTTTATTGCCGTTACTGGTTGGTTTTTTGTTACAGCAACTAAGATAATCTCATCTGGATGTCTGCCGCTTCTCTTTGCAGCCCCTTCTATCCTTTTTCTAACCGACTGAATGTTCTCATAAATGGACATAGTTTATTAGATGTATTTTACAAAGTTATACTAGACATAGCTATATAAATGATGGCATGGATAGAAAGTTTACCGTGAAAGTCGACCGTCCGGTATTTCACCTGTTACTAAGTAATTAATTCTCTCAGCAATGTCAACGCAATGGTCAGCGATTCGCTCTAAATATCTGCTTGCTAAAACTATGCTCCCTATCCAATCCATAGACTGATCGCCCTGATACCTAGATAGTTGCTCGAACATATTCTTATGCATACGGTCTACTATATCATCCATTTCGATGAGCTTTCCGGCAAGTCCCAGATCTTTTTCCTCAAATGCTTTTAGGCAAACATCTATTAACAGCAGTGTTTGCTGACCCATTTCATTTAAGTGCTCCAATATTGGAGTAACCGCTCCAATAGGGCATGCTCTCTTTACACCCTTTGCGATATTTACTGCCAAATCAGCCATACGCTCGAGATGAAGAGCAACAAACAAAGCAGTCCAGCAAAACCGAAGGTCTTTTGCTACTGGAGCTTGCCTGGCAACAATTTCTGTTGCATGCTCTTCTATTTCATAGTTAAGTTTATCTACTCTATCATCTATTGCAATTACTTCATCAGCAAGCTCAATGTCGCAATCAACAACAACCTTGACGGCATTTTCCACAGCCTGCCTAGTAATTCTACCCATCATCAAGACATCGTTTTCAAGATCCTTTAACTCATCATGAAAGCTTTTTCTTAGCATACAAGCCCCCTAAAAACAATCACCAACATAAAGCTGTAATTGCCTGATAAATCAGGCACGAAATTTTATTTTCATTTAAAAATATTCGTCTTTGCACTAAAAAACCTTCTTTAGCGCTTTATTGGCTGCAAATCATCGCCATTGCTGCCTGCCGCCCTGTCTTACCGCCTTCTGCCCTATAAGAAAAGAAAGTGTCTTTGCGGCAGGATGTACAGCAGTTATCACAGGCATAAATATTCTTAGGCAGGACACAGTTCTCGATTAGCTGCCTTTTTGCTAAACTCCTTAGATCAATCCGGTCTTTCTGCAACCAATCCTGACCATTAAAGCGAGCAGAAAAATTTCTTATCAATTCAGTTCCGGCTTTAAAGCAACAAACACCAATTGAAGGGCCAATAAAGGCAAGCAAATTTTTCTTATCCAGCGATTTGTCAAAAGACATTAGTTTCAGAGTATTCGAGATTATATCTTTATAAATGCCCTTCCAGCCGGCATGAACCACAGCAATCATGCGCCTCTTTGGTTCCACTAGGATAACAGGCACACAATCCGCGAAAAAAAGCGCTAACGGAATATTTTCTTGACCTGTTACTAATGAATCTGTATCAGGTATTGATTCATCAATTGAAAAAGCACCTTTTCCTACAGCCTTTTCATCAACCAAGGCTACACTTGCTCCATGCACTTGCTCTGCACAGACCATGCGTTTTAAATCAATACCTAGCGTATTGCACAGAATCTCTCTATTTTTCAGAACGCAATCTCTATCATCACCAACATGAAATGCCAGATTAAGCGAAGCATAGGGCTCTGCGCTTACGCCACCCCGCCTCGTGGTAAAAACAACCAGAATCCCGTGCTTCTCTAAAAGAAGGCTTGAGATATAGTAGCTAAGCCCGTTTGTTACTTTAAACTCTAAACTGTAGTCACTTATTTTTCCTTTGCTTGACAACATCTTTCTACTTCCCAAAAAGCAAAACCGCCTGCAAAATGCTGGCGGCCATATTTAAATAAACTACAGATGCTCTAGAATCATTTTCTTCTTAAGAACGTTGGGATATCTAGGTCTTCTGTATCAAACGTCGGTATTGCTGATGATTCTTCTTCGCTTTTTTGCGCAAATTCAATGGTCTCGTGTTTTCTAAGATCAAACCCTGTAGCAATTACCGTAACCCTTACCTCATCACCCAACGTATCGTCAATAACCGCGCCAAAAATTATGTTAGCGTCGGGATGTGCTGAATTGGCAACAACTTCAGCAGCTTCATTGACCTCGAACAACCCTAAATCTGACCCTCCAGAAATATTTAGCAGAACACCCTTCGCACCTTCTATTGAGGCCTCAAGCAATGGGCTTGATATGGCACTCTTTGCTGCTTCAACAGCCCTGTTTTCACCGCTTGCTATACCAATTCCCATTAGAGCCGAGCCAGCATTCGTCATGATTGTTCTTACATCTGCAAAATCAAGATTTATTAAACCAGGTACAGTTATCAAGTCCGTTATTCCTTGAACACCCTGTCTAAGAACATCATCTGCCATCTTAAAGGCTTCAATTATTGATGTCTTCTTCTCTGCAACATGAAGTAATCTATCGTTTGGAATAATGATTAAGGTGTCCACCTTTTCGCGCAGCTTCATGATACCTTCATCAGCTTGCATTGCGCGCTTTCTTCCTTCAAAGCTAAAGGGCCTTGTAACTACCCCTACCGTGAGTGCGCCAAGTTCCTTAGCGATTTCCGCTATAACTGGTGCTGCGCCTGTCCCAGTTCCGCCACCCTTTCCTGCTGTGACAAAAACCATATCTGCACCTTGAAGGGCTTCTTTTATATCTTCTCGGCTTTCCTCTGCAGCCTGATATCCAATTGCGGGGTCCGCTCCTGCACCTAAACCCTTGGTTAGATTTGCGCCAATATGAACTTTATAATCGGCATCAGACATCAATAAAGCCTGTGCATCTGTATTGCAGGCTATAAATTCAACTCCCTTTAAGCCTGCTTCAATCATTCTGTTTACCGCATTTGTTCCGCCGCCACCTACTCCAACAACTTTGATCACCGCTAAGTAATTGGCGCCAGCATCCAACATTACAAATAGCCTCCCCTCAAACCTCAACTTCTACTTTAGGCTTCCAAATTATACCTCTAGTACAGATATAGTTCTATATAACCTGAACCTTGGCAATAACCTTACCCTATCCAAGCAAAAAAAGCAACCTTCTTTCAAAAAAAGATTGCTTAAATTCACGGCTAACTATTTGTCTTCCTGCTAAGTACATGTCCAATGACATCGCGTTTTTAGGATGCAGGAGCAAGGTCAAAGACAGGCCCAATTATTGCTCAATTTATGGGGTCAAGCAATTCAAAAGTAAAGATGCAATTTTGCGCATATGACTGTTCTTACGGGACTGAGTCTATGCGCCTTAAAACAGGGTTTGATTTGGGATAGTTTCGCACATCAATGAAAATAACTTGGCGGCCTTCCTTCTTTAAAATAGCTTCAAGAAGTTTATTTTTTTCTTCAGCTTGCTCCGCCGCTCCATACAATATCTCGATATTGTCTTTGTTATAAAGCGAGAGTTTATCAACTGAAGCTGCTGACAGCAAAGTAATCGACTTTCTAAGAGACGGGCTCATCAGCTTAAGGCATTTAATGGCATTTTCCAAGGATTTATTCATAATCCGTTCGCCAACTTTGATCTCGCTAACAGGCAGTTCAGTCACAGAAGGGATATTAAGGTCATCAGCATATTGGCGCTCAGCAATCACAAAAGATTCGTCATCAACTAGATAAAATTTTCCATTGCTAGAAATAATTACAATTGGAACTCTTTCAACCACCTCTATCTTTAGTGTATGGAAAAGAGCGCGCCTGATGGTAACATCTTTTATCCATGGATTTTTCATTATTCTGTTTTTAAGGCGTCTAGTAGAGATACTAAGAATATTCGAGTTTTGGTTTATTTTGCACGCATCTATTATCTTGGCCGTTGTAACAAATTTGTTGCCTGACACTTCAATCTTATTAATGCTAAACAGGCCCGAGTTGTATAGCTTGTAAGTACCAAGCACAACGGCCAAGATAATTACAATAATGACCAATAGCTTAATACGGCGCTGGCGCCTAATACGGTTTAGCTTATTCTGCCTCTCTTCTGCTTTGGATTTTGCTATTTCTTTTCCATCAATCAATCATTCTCACCTAGCACTGTTAAATTACAGAGGCTTTAAACCTGCTCTTTGAAATCACCATGAGCCCGCAAGCAAAGCAATTTTGCAATTCTACTATTCACTATAATCTATCTGGGGCTGGCAGCAGAACATCATCGAACTCCCCCAAAAATCTTATCTCTGGTTCAAGAATAACTCCGTGGAGTTCAAAAACCCTCTTTTGGACGGCTCTTAAAAGATTATATATATCAGAAGCAGTTGCATGGCCACAGTTTACGATAAAATTTGCATGTTTTGCAGATACCTCCGCATTACCCATTCTCATGCCCTTACATCCAGATTCTGCGATTAGCTTCCCCGCAGAAACTCCAACTTTTGGATTTTTAAAAACACACCCAGCGCTTGGAAACTGAAGCGGCTGACTTTCTTTTCTTTCTGCAAAAAACTCTTCCATCTCGCGCTTTATTTCATTGCTATCGCCAGGCTTGAGGTTAAGCGTTGCTTCAACAACTATATCACTGTCTTCAAAGTTACCTTTTCTATACTCAAATCTTAAATCATCACCCGTTAAAACCTTAAGCTCACAGCTTCTTGTATAGATGATCACATTTTTAACAATATCGCCAATGCAGCTTTCATGAGCGCCTGCATTTGTTGCAAGCGCACCTCCAAGGCTTCCTGGAATGCCTACCGCAAAACTCAAACCAGCTAGGCTATGTCTTGCCGCCTCCTGAACTAAAGACGGCAAAGAAACTGCCGCTCCTGCCTGAATCTTGTTTTTATCTATTTTCCTTTGCATAAAATCCTGCCCCAGGCGCAGCACAACGCCAGGGAATCCTGAATCTGAGACTAAGAGATTTGAGCCTTTGCCTATGACAAAAAGTGGAAGCCCCCAGTCTTTAGCGGTATCAATGACAATTTTTAGGTGCTCGAGGGAATCTGCGATTGCGAATATTGCAGCTGGCCCGCCAACTCTCATGGTCGTTTCCTTGGCAAGAGTTTTGTCTCTTACAACATTCTCTTTTAAAAACTTTTGCATGGTGGAGAAAGCTCTGGCTATATATCGATTGCTCAATCTCTGCTCCTTCCGACCAAGAAATATGCGGGGTCTTTAACCTAATCTACCAATTGAGGTATGAAAGGCAAATTTTGAATTCATTTCACCGACTTATCATATTGAGAAAATCCTCGGCGATAGAGCAAATATCACCCGCACCCATAGTTAAAACCAAGTCACCTTCTTTGATGGTTTTTGCTAGATATTTTGGGATCTCTGTCTTTTTTGGGAGATAGACAACATTTTTTCTGGGGCTGTCCGCAAGGACAGCGTCAACAATGACTTTTCCTGTCACGCCAGGTATCGGCTCTTCGCCCGCCGCGTAAACATCTGTTAAGACAACTATATCAGCATCAGCAAAAGCTGACCCGAATTCTTTGCCTAAAAATTTGGTTCTCGAATACCTATGGGGCTGAAAGATACATATTAGCCGCTGCCAATCGCCACCCCGAGCAGCATTTAGCGTAGCTTTCACTTCGGTTGGATGATGAGCATAATCATCAACTAAAGTGACTTTTGAAGCCTCTCCAATTACCTGGAACCGCCGTTTAACTCCAGAGAATTGGCTTAAAGCATCTAAAACAACATCCAAATCCAAACCAAGGCTTAAGCACAAAGCTATCGTAGCTAGCGAGTTGTATACGTTATGCAAGCCTGGTACATTTAGCTCAACAGTACCTACGAACTGGCCTTTATGATAAGCCTCATAGGTGCTGCCAAACTTGCGCTGCTTTACATTGCGTGCTGTAAAATCGCAAGCTACCGGGCAGATGCTATCCTCTGCTTCGATACTGTACATTACAAACTTCTTGTTTGTACGCTTCTGCAAGCGAACCACAGCAGGATTATCAGCGCACGCCACCACGAAGCCGTTTGCTGGAAGCAACTCTACAAACTTAAGAAAAGTTCCTTCAATCTGCTCCAGTGAACCATAGTAA
>JASEIR010000080.1 GCA_030017355.1 Actinomycetota bacterium | reverse complement strand
AGCACTTTAGAGCTATATATCAATTTTTAATTTTGAATTGCAATTTTGCATTTTGCATTTTGAATTTTTAATTTCTTTAGCGGCGGTCGGCGGTCTGCGGTCGGGCTCCGAAGGAGCCTATAGCGGCAGTCGGCGGTCGGAGTTTCGGGGAACGAGTGATGAGGAACGAGAATGAGTGATTTAAAAGAGAGCGGTATGTCTCAAGCTGAGAAGTTTGATAAATGGATATCCGAGCGGCCAGTAAAGCCGCCATGTATTGTTGCTTGTCCTGTTAATGCAGATATCCAATCATATGTAAGTCTGGTTGGCCAGGGAAGATTTCAAGAGGCGCTTGAGATTGTTCGCGAAAGGTGCACACTGCCGGCCTCGCTGGGCAGGATCTGTAACCATCCCTGCGAGGGCCAATGCAGGAGAAATAAAATCGATGAGGCGGTCTCAATCCGCTCAATAAAAAGGTTTGCGGCAGATATTTGCATGGATTTGCCGCATCCCGGCCCAGTTCCAAAAACCAAGGGGAAGAAGGTTGCAATCATAGGCGGTGGGCCAAGCGGACTAACTGCAGCTTATGACCTGGCTAAAGATGGTTTTAGCGTGACCATATTTGAAAGAAACGATGCCTGCGGAGGTGCCATCTATACCGGCGTTCCTAAATACCGGCTTCCCAAAGATATTGTTGCATGGGATGTCGCAGCTATTCAATCGCTTGGTGTTGAGATAAAAACAAACACTGAGGTTGGAAAAGATATTTTGTTTAACGAAATTATTCAGAACTTTGATGCCGTTCTTATTGCTATTGGTCTTTCGGTTAGCAGGGGCCTGCCAATCCCTGGCGCTGATGCTGATGGCGTTCTCCTAGCTCTGCCATTTCTTAGAATGGTTAACTTTGATGATAAAGCTACCATAGGAAAGCGGGTAGTGGTTATAGGCGGAGGAAACGTTGCAACTGATGTTGCTCGCTCAGCAAAAAGGCTGGGCGCCGAAGAGGTTAAGATGTTCTGTTTGGAAAGCGATACAGAGATGCCTGCCTCGCCTTGGGAGATTGAAGAATCTTATGAAGAGGGCATTCAAATATATCCCTCCTGGGGTCCGCTTGAAATCAAAGTAAAAGATGGAAAGGTTGCTGGCATAGTTTTCAAGAAATGCCTCTCAGTTTTTGAAAATGGAGTGTTTAGCCCCAAATTTGACGAATGTGAGCTTACCGAGACAGAGGCAGATAACATAATCTTTGCCATAGGTCAGGCTGCTGATATGTCGGGCTTTAAAGATACCGAGCTTGCGATAGATGAGCGGGGCCGAATTTCGTTTAACCCTGCTACCATGCAAACCAATCTTGCTAATGTATTTGCCTGTGGCGAGGTAGTTACCGGGCCAGGTGCGGCTGTTTCTGCTATGAAGAGTGGCCACAGGGCAGCAACAGCAATTGCAAGGTACCTTGATACTGGCAAGATTTCTGCACTTCACATAAAAGAGCCAGAGGCTATTGGCCAGGTGCCAGACGAGATAGTAGAAATTATTACAAAACTGCCGCGCACGCCGGCCAAGTTAGTTGATGCGAGCAAGCGTGTCAAAAACTTTGACGAAATCGAGCTCGGCTTTGACCAGGCAACCGCAATGTTTGAAGCCCGCCGCTGTATGAATTGCGGTTCTGGCGCTGAGATAATTGAGGAAAAATGTGCGGCATGCTTGACCTGCGTTCGCGTTTGCCCATACGGTGCGCCGTATGTCAGACAAGCAAGAGCTGCAAATTTTGCGCTTGAAAACTGCCAGGCTTGCGGAATATGCGCAGCCGAATGCCCAGCTCTTGCAATAGAAATCAGGCATAATAAGAAAGCAGATATCATAGGCAGGGCATCTCGAAGCATGGGTGGATCGTTCATAACTGCATTTACATGCCAGTATAGCATTCCAGAAATCTTAAACCCCGCTTATGTAAAAACAGAGCACATAGATGGCGTAAATCAGGTTAGCATGTTTTGCAACAACCGCATCGACACCATCCATATCTTAGCGGCGTTTGAGGCAGGGGCGGATGGTGTAATGGTTGCCGCGTGCCCGGATGAAAAATGTAGGCATAATAAGGGCACTGACTGGCCAAAGATTAGGGTTGCTAGAGTAAAGAATATATTAAACGATACAGGTATAGGTGCAGAAAGACTTGAGCTTGCTAAGATTGAGAAAGGCTCAGCAGAAGCTCTGGCCAAGGCAATCGATGAGTTCAAGAAAAAGGTAAAAGAGCTGGGGCCAAGTCCTTTAAGTAGACAACTGACTCCGAGCAAGTAAAGGAGTTTGAATATGATTGTTGCAGAGCCAAAAAAACTAGAAGAAATAAAGCAGATGACCGATAAGTTTGATCGGATTTTAATGGTCGGGTGTGGAACTTGCACTACCGTCTGCCTAACGGGGGGCGAGCGGGAGGTCAACCTTATGGCAACTGCACTTCGCCTGGCAAGAAAGGTGGAGGGGCGAGATGTTGAAATTGGAGAGCAAACGATCTTGCGCCAATGCGATTTTGAGTACATCGATGAGCTTAAAGATGTACATAATTATCAGGCCATAGTATCTTTAGCCTGCGGCGCAGGTATTCAGGGTATTGCTAGAAAATTCCCAGAGATGCCGGTACTTCCCGGTGTAAATACCAAATTTATTGGTTTTAATGAGGAATTCGGTTATTACACTGAGCAATGCAAGGCTTGCGGGGATTGTATTCTTCACTTGACTGGGGGCATATGTCCGATTGCTCGATGTGCAAAGGGGTTGCTTAATGGGCCTTGCGGTGGAACAAATAACGGGAAATGTGAAATAGGCAGCGATAAGGATTGCGCATGGACACTTATTTACAACCAGCTTGAACGGCAGGGAAACCTTAAGCAATTTAAGGAAATAATAGCAGCAAAAGACTTTGCAAAAGCTGGTAATATTCGCTCGATGGATTTGCGCAAGGCGGGGGATTAACATGGGATTCAAAGAGGCTTTAGCTAAAGGAGAGTTTGTTATAACTGCTGAAGTAGGCCCACCCAAGGGTACCGATATTAGTGAGATGGTCCACCATGTGGAGGCTTTAAAGGGGAAAGTTACAGCTCTAAATGTTACGGATAATCAAAGCGCTGTTATGCGAATCTCTACATTGGCTGTAAGCAAAATCTTACTAGACCTTGGCGTTGAGCCAATCTATCAGATGACCTGCCGAGATCGCAATCGCCTAGGCCTTCAGTCTGATTTATTAGGGGCAGCAGTTCTTGGTATAAAAAACGTGCTGGCTTTAACAGGCGACCACACCACATTGGGTGATCATAAGAGTGCCAAGCCAGTCTTTGACCTTGAATCTGTTCAACTGCTGCAGGTTATACAAGGTCTTAATGAAGGCCATGATATGGCCGGCAATGAGCTTAAAGGAAAAACGGATTTCTTTGCTGGGGCCATCGTCACTCCAGAAGCAAATCCTTTCGAGCCCCAATTTGCAAAGTTTGAAAAGAAGATTGAAGCTGGAGCAAAGTTTTTCCAGACTCAGGCTGTCTACGATATAAAAAAATTCCATGCCTTCATGGACCGTGCAAGCAAATACAATGTGCCAATCCTTGCTGGAATCTTGCTGCTTAAATCAGCCGGCATGGCCAGGTTCTTGAATAAGTTTGTTGCCGGCATCTCGGTTCCTGACGAACTTATTCAAGAACTTGCTAATTCTGAAAAACCGCTTGCTAAAGGTATTGAGATTGCTGGTCGGCAAATTCGCGAGCTAAGAAATGTATGCGCCGGTGTTCACATAATGGCAATCGGGGCTGAAGATAAAGTCCCGGATATTCTAGCTGCAGCAGGAATCTAGAAACTAGGTACTAAAAATCAGAGATCAGACTCACAGTCTGGGGAGTTAGACTTATTGCTGATTTCCATTAAAAGCTGGAGACTAGACAACTGTAATCTGCCGTGTAAGATTATCTTGTTTCTGATAGGCGCTATAGTGCCATCTAGTTTCTAGTGTTTGAAAGGGATGTTTTAATTGAAAATAGCCATAACCGGTAAAGGCGGTGTTGGAAAGACCACCATTGCAGCTGGGCTCGCAAGATATCTGGCGAAAGAAGGGTTTAAAGTTATTGCGATTGACGCAGACCCGGATGCCAATCTTGCGTCAGCGCTGGGCGTTGACCCTGAGGAAGCGCTAAGTATTACTCCCTTAGCACGGATGAGCGAGCTTATTGCGGAGCGAACTGGTGCAACTCCGGGTACACTTGGAGGATTCTTTAAGCTAAACCCAAAAGTCGATGATATACCGGATCGGTTTAGCATAGATGCAAACGGCGTAAAGTTGCTAGTGCTAGGTACTATAGAAAAAGGCGGAAGCGGCTGCATCTGCCCTGAAAGCACACTATTAAAAGCTTTGCTAAAGCATGTAATTGTTCGCCGGAACGAAGCCGTAATTTTAGATATGGAAGCTGGCATTGAGCATTTAGGCAGAGGAACGGCGGAAGCTGTTGATGCGCTTCTAGTAGTTGTTGAGCCTGGTCAAAGAAGTGTGCAAACCGCACGAGCAATTGAGAAATTGGCAAGCGACCTTTCTATAAAGAAAGTTTTTGTGGTTTTAAATAAAGTTCACAGCTTGGATGAGGAAGAGAAGCTTAAAACATACTTACCAAATCTTCCTGTTATAGGGACTGTTGCTGAAAGAGAAACCATTCGGTTGGCTGATCTTGATGGCAAATCACCGTTTGATATTGATGAATCATTTGTGGCTGATATAGCAAGAATCAAGGAAGGTCTTGTTAAGGCCATAGGTGCTAAGGAAGCAGCAGGGGTAAATTAGAAATCTAGGGCTAGAGTGAAGGACAGACGGGAGACCGGGGACGGGTGATGGGCAAAATACAAGGTAGAAGACGGAACTGGTTTTATCAATTTAGGCAGATTTCGAATATAAGGCTTCTTAAGGAGGAAATGGAGAGATGCTTATAATTGCTGAGAAAATTAACATTATGTCAAAAACAATAGGTCCAGCCATGAGAGAGCGTAATGCAAAGCCAATACAAGAGCTGGCTATAGCACAGGTTGAGGGAGGGGCAAAAGCACTAGATTTAAACCTTGGCCCAGCAACAAAGGATGGGCCAGCAATGATGGAATGGCTTGTTAAAACAGTAGAGGAAGCTGTAGGCGATAGCGCACAGCTCTGTCTTGATACCAAAAATATTGAGGCCATGGAGGCAGGACTTAAGGCTATTACAAAGCGCAAGCCAATAATTAACTCAACCAATGCTGATCTAGATGTGCTTGATAAATACATGCCGATGGCTGCTAATTTTGATGCTGATATTATAGCGCTTACGATGACCTCGGCGGGTATTCCACGTGATGCCAACGAGCGCCTTGAAAATGCCGCTATGATCATGGCAAAAGCAATGGAGCATGGCGTGGCGCTTGATAGAATCTACCTTGACCCGCTTATTTTACCTATCGGTGTTGCCCAGCAGGATGCTATGGAGGTAGTTAAAACCATCCAGCAGTTCCAGATGCTGAACGATCCTCCAATGAAATCAGTTGTTGGATTAAGCAACATTTATAACGGAACGCCAAAAGAGCTTCACTCTCGCTTTGGCTATACTTTCTTAGCAATGCTAGGTGCAGCAGGTCTTACAGCTGCAATTGCAGATTCGCTAGATAAAAATTTGATGGCGGTTGCAAGAACCATCGAAATCTTTAGAAATGAGATGCTCTACGCAGCGTCCTATCTTGATGATATTTTAGTAAAAGCTTAACCGGCCTATTTTTGAATGGCAAGGAGATGCAATGTCGTATATTCAGCTTCAGATAGATAACCAGTGTATTGCTGCGCGCCGCGGGCAGACAATCCTTGAGGCAGCGCTCGAAAACGGAATACATATCCCATATCTTTGCCATGACCCGCGTTTAAAGCCTTCTGGGGGCTGTGGCTTGTGTCTTGTAGAAGTTGATAACGTGGTCCAAAAGGCGTGCATGACCAGGGTGCTTGATGGCATGCAAGTAAAAACAAAAAGCGATATTATTGTAGAGCGCAGAAAAAAAAGGCTTAATGAGATATTTGCAGACCACTGGGCCGATTGCCTTGCTCCCTGCACCTTAGCATGTCCAGCTGGAACAGATGCACAGGCATATATTGGTCTGATTGTTCAGCGCCGCTATCGGGATGCGGTGAGGCTTATTAAGCAAACCAATCCTTTGCCAGCAGTGATTGGAAGAATTTGTACGAGGCCGTGCGAGGATAGCTGTCGACGTAATTTAATCGACGAGAAGGTCTCAATCTGTTTTCTGAAACGATTTGTAGGCGATAGGGATCTCTATAACACTAATAGGTTTAGACCAGAGGTCAAGCCGTCAACTGGAAAGAAAGTTGCCATTGTTGGCAGCGGGCCAGCTGGGCTTTCAGCTGCATACTACCTTGCCATCGAGGGACATAAGCCATTCATTTTTGAAGCAATGCCTGAGCTTGGAGGGATGCTTCGCTATGGCATTCCAGCATATCGTCTTCCAAAGGGCATCCTTGATCAAGAAATAGACATCATTCTTGAGCTAGGGGTTAAAGTAAAAACAGGGCAAGCACTTGGTAAAGACTTCACACTTGAAAGTCTTCTTAGTGAATATGATGCCGTATTCCTTGGCATAGGAGCCCAAAAAGGGACTCGTATGGGCATCGAAGGTGAGAACAAGGATGGCGTTTTAAGCGGAGTAGAATTTTTACGCAATATTGGCCTAGGCAAGGATATTAAAATTGGAGAACGGGTTGCAGTCATCGGCGGTGGCAATACAGCAATTGATGCTGCAAGGAGTGCGCTTCGACTTGGCGCTAAAGAGGTTAAATTGATTTACAGGCGCTCACGCAAGGAAATGCCTGCGCATCAGATTGAGGTGGAGGAGGCCGAGCATGAGGGTGTAGAACTTATTCTTCTAGCAAACCCGGTAGAGGTACTTGGGCAGGATAAGGTTGCCGGAATTAAGTGTATTAAGATGGCTTTAGGTGAGCCTGATGAATCAGGCAGAAGAAGGCCTGAGCCGGTGCCTGGGTCTGAGTTTGTCCTTGAGGTTGATAACGTTATTGCTGCCATTGGACAAGCAGTTGATGGTCAAGGCTTAGATGGTTTGTTAAGCGACAGAAAGTTAATCTTAATCGACCCAAAAACAATGCAAACAAATCTACCTGGCGTATTTGCTGCTGGTGATGCTGTGACTGGGCCAAAGACTGCTATTGATGCAATTGCCGCAGGAAGAAAAGCAGCTCTTGCAATTAATCAATACCTAAATGGTGAGGAAATAGACCTTGGCCCAGCAAAACCGTTTAGCTCAATTAAGGTCGGCGTAACGCGCGAGGAATTACCTGATCAGCAGGAAAAACCACGCATTCCAATGCCCACACTTCCAGTTGAAAAAAGAGCGGATTTTGATGAGGTTGAGCTTGGTTATTCTGAAAAGCAGGCACTTGTTGAGGCTAAGCGTTGCCTGGAGTGTGGCTGTATAAAACAAAACCACTGCCACCTAAGGCGACTTGCTATAGAGTATGATATCGAGCCCAACCTAGATGGAGAATCAATGCGCCACTTCAAAATTGACGATAGCCATCCAACCATATTGATGGACATGAACAAGTGCATTCTCTGCAAGAATTGTGTAAGTATCTGCAGCGATGTTGTGCAGGCTGAGGCTCTTGCATATGACGAGATAAAAAACGAGATAACAACAAGCTGCAACCTTCCGCTTATTGATACTGCCTGCGAGGCGTGCGGCCAGTGCGCATCAGTATGTCCAACTGCCGCCATTATCGCAAATAGGCAGGAATTTACTAGGGAATACTTTTGGCCTCCGAGAGTTGTTGAAACAACCTGCGGCTATTGTGGTGTGGGCTGTCAGATGGAGTTAAATATTGATGGAGCTGGAAAAGTTTTTAGAGTCACCAGTAAATCAGGTCGCGGGATAAATGAAGGAAATCTTTGCGCAAAAGGCCGATTTGGATTTAAATTTATAAGCCATCCTGATAGGCTTAAGAGCCCATTGATCAAGAAAGACGGCGTGTTTGTTGAAGCTACGTGGAATGAAGCGATTAACTTGATTGCGACAAGGCTTTATGAGATAAAGCTAGCCTATGGGCCAGATTCTATCGCAGGGCTAGCATCAGCCAAATGCACAAATGAAGAGAATTATCTTTTTCAAAAGTTCATGCGGGCAGTGATTGGAACAAATAACGTAGATCACTGCGCCAGGTTGTGACATGCCCCAACTGTGGTCGGTCTGGCCAAAGCGTTTGGAACTGGTGCTATGACTATCTCAATTGAAGATATCGAGGATGCAAAGGTAATCCTTGTCATAGGCTCTAATACGACTGATGCGCACCCCATTATTGGGTACCATATAATGCGAGCAGTCACAGAAAGGGGCGCACGCTTAATAGTCATTGACCCTAGACGTACGAAGCTTGTAGAATTCGCTGATGTCTGGCTTAGCCCAAAGCCAGGCACAGATGTTGCCGTCCTTAACGCCATGATGAATGTAATACTTGAAGAAGACCTGATTGATGAGAGCTTTATTGCCCAACGAACCGAAGGCTTTGAGGAACTAAAAGCAATACTTCCAGAGTTTAAACCCGAAATGGTTGAAAAAATAACAGGAGTTCCTGCACATGATCTACGGGCTGCTGCAAGAATGTATGCTGGAGAGGGCCGTGCGTCTATATTTTACACGATGGGGGTAGCTCAGCACACTTGCGGAACTGACAATGTTCTTGCTATAGCAAATCTTGCCATGATGACCGGAAACGTTGGCAGACGTGGAGCAGGTGTAAATCCTCTGAGAGGTCAGAACAACGTCCAGGGTGCATGTGATATGGGAGCCCCTCCAAACGTTCTGCCAGGCTATAAGAGTGTGGATCAGAAAGAAGCCCGGGCAAAGTTTGAGGAACATTGGGGAGTGGTGCTATCATCTAACCCAGGGCTGACTCAAACTGAGATTATGGCCGGAGCCATAACGGGCAGGATCAAAGCACTTTATATAATGGGGGAAAATCCTGCCATATCCGATCCAGACATTAAACATGTAAGAGAAGCGCTTGAGAGAGTGGATTTCCTGGTTGTCCAAGATATTTTCTTGACCGAGACAGCTAAGTATGCTGATGTTGTGCTCCCTGGAGCATCTTTTGCAGAGAAGGATGGCACGTTTACCAATACAGAGCGCCGAGTGCAAAGAGTTAGAAAAGCTACTGAACCGCCAGGCAAAGCAAAGGCTGACTGGAAAATTATTTCTGATCTAGGCCTTGCACTTAGATATCCTATGAAGTATGAGTCAGCCGAAGAGATAATGGATGAAATACGAAAGCTAGTGCCAACTTATGCGGGCATCACATATAAGAGATTGGATTTGCTGGGAGGCCTGCAATGGCCATGTCCAACGGAAGACCATCCAGGAACACGCATGCTTCACACCGAAAACTTTTTCAGAGGCAAAGGACTCTTTACCCCGGTAAGATACAAGCCTCCAGCAGAAGATGTTGATGAGGATTACCCATTAATTCTAACAACAGGACGAAGTCCTTGGCAGTATCATACGCGCACGATGACTGGAAAGTCAGACAGCCTTAATGCGCTTGCTCCAAGTAACTTTGTTCAGATAAACTCGGCAGATGCTGAAAAGCATGGCATTTTGCATGGCGAAAAGATTGCTGTGATAAGCCGAAGGGGGCGCATAATAACGGAGGCAGTGGTTACCGATGATATAAGACGCGGCGTGGTTTTTATGCCGTTCCATTATGCTGAGTCAGCCGCAA
>JASEIR010000007.1:20154-31116 GCA_030017355.1 Actinomycetota bacterium | reverse complement strand
TATGATTTTTTAAGTCTGTCTGCAATTGAGCTTGGCTTTCTTTTTGGGTTTCTTGTTGAGATGACCGGTATTCTATGGGACAAAGCAGCCTGGGGCGTCTGGTGGCAGTGGGAGCCAAGGCTCACAACCTATCTAATTCTGATGCTTATGTATGCAGGTTATTTTGTATTAAGGTCATCAGTAAGTGAGGAAAGCTCAAAGGCACGCTTAGCTGCTGTTTACTCAATTGTGGCTGCCATAAACGTTCCGCTAACTTTTTTTGCAATAAGGCTTATTCCGTCAGTGCACCCGGTAGTATTTAGTTCATCCGGTTCAGGTCTGCATGGGACACTCCTAGCAGCATTTCTAATATCCATGTTTGGAATGACTTCGTTTTACGTCGCTCTTCTACTAATGCGGTATCAGATGAAGGGAATTAGCGAGGAGATTGAAATTTTAAAGAATCAGGTTGGGGGTTAGTTTATGAGCGAGCAAGTACCATATGTCGTGGCTGTTTATATGGGGATTTGGGTAGTTCTTTTAGGTTTTGTGTTTGCAACAAACAACAAACTATCAAATCTTAAAAAAGAACTTAATGCCTTAAGCAAAATCATCGAAAAAAAGGGCGATGGCCAGGCTTATTAATTTTAAAGTGTTTAAGAGCTGGGAGCGGGTAATTTGGAAAAACTCACCATCGTACTATTTTGGCTAGCATTGGCTTTTAGCATTGGCAGCAGCCTAGCCTATATTGGCAACTTTGCTGCAAAGACAGAGCGCAGAGTGCATGTCTATACAGCGCTAGGTAGTGCTCTTGCAGCATTTACCCTGTTGATGGCGGTTATATTCCTACGGGTTCAAATTCTTGGCATATCAAATACAACAGGGCCTTTTACGATAAGAACAGTTTTTGCAGCATTTATCATTGCCGTCTTTCTCCTAGTTGAGTCGATTTACGCAGGCAGAAGCCCGAAAGTAAAGGCGCTTGGTATGATCGTGATGCCGATATCGGTGGTGCTGCAGTTTTTAGCTTGGCATGCCTATGGGATAACTGAGGTATTAACCAAGCAGCTTAAGAGCTATTGGGTAGGCATCCATGTGAGCTTTGCAGTATTTGCCTATGCATCAATGACCATTGCCCTTGCTATATCAATAGTTTATTTATTGCAGGAAAGGCAGCTTCGGGGTATGCGTAAGAAAAAGCCAGGTAAGATTTTTCGCAAATTACCATCTCTTGAAACGGCTGATGAACTTTGTCACAAAACTATCGCCTTTAGTTTTACGTTTTTAACGCTTGTTATTGCAACAGGTGCTATTCGTGCTGAAATGCTGCCTGAATGGTCGCAATGGTATAAAGATCCCAAGATTTTAATGGCAATTGCAACTTGGGTAATTTATGGGTCATACCTACTTGTGAGGTCTACTTTGGGGTGGCAAGGTAAAAGAGCCAATGTTTTTGCCATACTTGGCTTTTTTGTGGCTGTTATTACGTATCTGATTGGGAACATTGGTTTTGTAACTCAAATTTTACCAAGCGTGCATAGATATGGCGGGGGTCTTGGCTAAGAAATGGCTTTTTATCCGCTATATATTGATATTGAAGGCAAGAAATGCGTGGTAATAGGTGGAGGAGATGTAGCTAAGAGAAAGGTTCTTTCGCTGGTTGAGTGTGAGGCGGATGTTGAAGTAGTTAGTCCAGATATCTCTCCTTCGCTAGCTCAGCTTGCCAAGGAAGGTAGAATAAAGGTTAAACGCCGGAATTACGAACCCGGAGATTTGGATGGCGCAGTATTGGTAATAGTTGCAACTGATAATAATGAGGTAAACAGGAAAGTTCACCGCGAGGCAACGGAAAAGAAAATACCCGTTAATGTAGTTGATACACCAGAGCTTTGCTCCTTCATAGTACCCTCAACGGTTCGCCGTGGCGATCTAATTATCAGTATTTCGACAAGTGGAAGTTGCCCAGCGCTAGCAAAACATATCCGCAAACAAATACAACAGCTGTTTGGTGACGAGTACGCCCAGTACTGCGAAATTCTCAGGAATTTCCGCAGGGAAATTGCCGATAAATATGTTGAGCCCGGGGAGAGAAAACAGGCGTTAGATAGGTTGATTCAATCTGATGTTTTAGAGCTATTAAGAGAAGGTCGAGTTCAAGAGGTTGAGGAAAGAGTAAGGTCATGCATATAATTGTTGCTGGTCTTAGTCACAAGACAGCGCCGGTAGAAGTCCGTGAAAAAATAACCTTCCCAGAGCAATCTTTGCCGGAAGCTCTTCATGCGTTGATTAGCTATCCTAGCATAAACGAAGCAGTTATTCTATCAACCTGTAACCGCACAGAGATTTATGTAGTTGCAAACAACATAGATAAGGGCAAAGATAGCATAATTAAGTTTATTAGTGATTATCATGAAATTAATCGAAATAAATTACAAAAGTATCTTTATTTCCATGATTGCAAAGACGCTGTACTTCATCTTTTCAGAGTTGCCTCAAGTCTTGACTCAATGGTAATTGGTGAAGCTCAGATACTTGGGCAAGTAAAGACAGCATACAATGCCGCCTTTGAATCGGAGGCTACTTCAACTATATTAAACCGCCTTTTCCGCCATGCTTTCCTGGCCGGAAAGAGAGTTAGGACTGAGACGGAAATTGGAGAGAGCGCGGTTTCAATAAGCTATGCTGCGGTTGAGCTTGCAAAAAAGGTTTTTGAGACACTTAAAGGAAGAACAGTTATGCTGATTGGGGCAGGGGAGATGATAGAGCTTACTGCAACCCACCTTGTCAGCAATGGGGTTAGCAAAGTCATTGTTACCAATAGAACATATGAGAGAGCCGAAAGCCTTGCTCAAAGATATAATGGGGTTGCCGTTAAGTTTGAAGACTTTATTGAGCACATGGCTCAAGCTGATATAGTCATCAGCTCGACCGGCGCGCCTCATTATATAGTAACTAAAGAGCACGTTAGCCGCGTAATGCAGAAGAGAAAGAACAAGCCAATTTTCTTTATTGATATTGCCGTGCCAAGAGATATCGACCCGGAAGTTGCTAACCTATATAATGTATTTGCTTACGACATTGACGACCTTGACTCGGTTGTTCAGACCAATTTGGAGGAGCGAAAAAAGGCTGCTAAGATTGCCGAGGGAATAGTTGAGCACGAAGTACTTGCCTTTAATTCATGGCTTGCCTCTCTTGAGGTCGCACCAACTATTGCAAGTTTGAGACGAAAGGCTGAAGAGATTAGACTTAGAGAGCTTGAAAAGCATTTAAGGAGGCTTTCGAACTTAACAGAGGATGATATAAATACGCTAAATGCGCTAACTAGCGCAATTATAAATAAACTACTACATAGCCCAATTGTAAAAGCCAAGGAGTCTGCCAACCGCAAGGATGGCTATCTCTATATAGAATCACTAAGATACCTCTTTGATATCGAAGAAGGGGATCAAGCAGAGAGCGCTCCAGGCTTTATTGAGCTTCATCCAAAATCAATAGGTGATTAAATGGCATATAAAAAACTAGTGTTAGGAACACGTGGCAGCAAACTTGCGATGTGGCAGGCAGAGCATGTGGCCTCTATACTTCGAAAAGAGGCTGGGGTGGAAATTGAAATAAAAACTATTAAAACACAGGGCGATAAGATACTTGATGCTCCGCTGTCAAAAATTGGCGATAAAGGCCTCTTTGTCAAAGAAATTGAGATTGCCTTGGCAAAAGGTGAGGTTGATCTTGCTGTTCACAGTAGCAAAGATGTTCCAACTCAAATCCCAGATGGGCTTATGCTTGGAGCATTTTTAAAAAGAGCTGACTCTAGGGATGTAATTATATCCAAGAGCGGCAAAGGCCTTGATGAGCTTCCTCAAGGTTCTGTTATAGGAACAAGCAGTTTGCGCAGAATAGCGCAAATTCTTCATCGCAGGCCAGATTTAAGGATTAAGGATGTAAGAGGCAATCTAGATACACGGCTTCGCAAGATGAACGAAGGTCAGTTTGATGCAATAATTCTTGCTGCAGCTGGGCTTGATCGCATGGGTTGGAATGAAGGTATAACAGAGCGGATACCACCCGATGTTATGCTCTCTGCAGTAGGGCAAGGTGCGATTGCTGTAGAGATAAGAAAAGATGATTCGACTATGCTTGGGCTTATGAGATATCTTGATGATCCTTCAACAAGGGCAGCCGTGACTGCCGAGAGGGCTTTCTTAAGAGAACTTGAAGGTGGTTGTCAGATTCCAATTGGTGCTCTTGGCACTGTTAAAAATGATACTTTAAGTCTAGATGGTATGGTTGCAAGCCTTGATGGGTCTAAATTGGTTCGCGATAGTATTACCGGTAGTCCACAAGAGGCTGAAGCACTTGGTGTAAAGCTTGCCAATAAGCTTAAAGACGCGGGCGCTACCGAGATTCTTGAAGAAGTGAGAGCACAATCCAGAGCATGATAATTTATTTTTTTGAGGGACAAGCATAAGTGAAAGGTAAAGTATATCTAGTTGGGGCAGGCCCCGGCGATCCAAAATTAATAACCCTAAGAGGCCTAGAATGCATAGCCCAGGCAGATGTTATAATCTATGATCGTTTGGCAACTAACCTGCTATTTGAGCATGCAAAACCTGATGCTGAGTTTATATACGTTGGAAAGGCTGAAGGGAAGCACTCTGTAAAGCAGGAAGATATAAACCGTATGCTTGTCGAAAAGGCAAAGCAGGGCAAGATCGTTACACGTCTTAAGGGCGGAGATCCGTTAATTTTTGGTCGAGGCGGCGAGGAAGCGCTGGTTTTAGTTGAAAATAAAATTGAGTTTGAGTTTGTGCCTGGGGTCTCAGCAGGCAATGCTGTCCCTGCTTATGCCGGCATACCGGTTACACATCGGGGTACAACATCAACCGTTGCTTATGTAACCGGTCACGAGGATCCGCTGAAGCCTAGCACTGATATTAATTGGGAGAGCCTTGTAGGTATAGGAACCATTATCTTTTATATGGGAATGAGGAATCTCCCATCAATTGTAAGCCAGCTAATAAAGCATGGACGCTCAAAAGATACGCCTGTTGCTATTGTAAGATGGGGTACTACTCCGCAGCAGCAAACAGTTATTGGCACGCTTGAAGATATAGTGGATAAGGTAGTGAAAGCAAACCTAAAAGCACCATGCATTATCATAGTTGGCGATGTTGTAAAACTAAGAGATAGGCTTATCTGGTATGAGAAAAAGCCACTTTTTGGTAAAAGGATTCTTGTAACAAGGGCAAAAGAGCAGGCAGGCACGCTATCCGATCTGCTGTCTGAGCTGGGCGGGCAGCCTATTGAAGTGCCTATGATAAGAATTGTCGACCCTGATAGCTTTGATAGCATAGATAAAGCTATTTCACGCTTAGAGAATGGCCCAGGGTATGACTGGGTCATCTTTACCAGTGCAAATGGGGTTGAGTTTTTTACAAAGCGAATGAGGTCTTTGGGTAAAGATATTAGGATTCTATCTGGCTCAAAGATTGCGGTAATTGGTCCAGCAACTGCTAGGGCAGTTAAAAAGCTATTGATTAACATAGACGTGACTCCTGAGGAATATGTTGCCGAGGGGCTTATCGAGGAACTAAAGAAGGCTGGGATAGAGGGAAGGAGCTTCCTTATCCCAAGAGCTAAGGTTGCTCGAGATATTCTGCCTCAAACCTTGCGTGAGATGGGTGGAGAGGTTGATGTAGTCGAAGCCTATCAAACTGTTCTAAACGATTTGGCAGCAGCTAAGATAAAGGAGATACTCTCCGAAAGAAGTATAGATATAGTAACTTTTACAAGTTCATCTACAGTTAACAACTTTGCAAAACTTGTTGGCGGCGATTTAAAAGAACTCATGCAAGGTATAGCCATTGCCGTTATTGGGCCAGTAACTGCTGAAACTGTGGCCGAGCATGGTCTAAACCCTGATATTGTGGCAGAGGAATATACAATTCCAGGGCTTGTTAATGCAATAGTAAAGAACCAAACCAAAGAGGCATCACTTGTTTAGTTAAGGTTTAAGTAAAAGCTTAAATTTTTAATGCTTAATATAATAGAAAGTTAGGGAGAAGGTCGATTAATATGTATTATCCGGCTTACAGGCCGCGCAGATTGCGTAAAAATGAAAACTTAAGAAGAATGGTAAGAGAAACCTCACTAAGCGTAGATGACCTCATCTATCCGCTTTTTGTAGCTCCTGGTAAGAATTTCAAAAAAGAGATATCATCAATGCCTGGTAACTATCAGATGTCGATTGATTTAATAGTTGAGGAGGCAAAAGAGGTCAGAAGCCTAGGCATTCCTGCCATTTTATTATTTGGTATTCCAGAGAAGAAAGATGAGGTAGGTTCAGAAGCCTATGATGAAAACGGTATAGTTCAAAGAGCGATTCGAGCAATAAAGAAGGAAGTCCCTGATTTAATTGTTATAACAGATGTTTGCCTCTGCGAATATACAAGCCACGGCCATTGCGGTATTGTTCGAGACGGCGAGGTGCTGAATGATATCACGCTTGAGCTTCTTGCCAAGGAGGCTATCACACATGCGGAAGCGGGCGCAGATATGGTTGCTCCATCAGATATGATGGATGGCCGTGTTGCCGCAATAAGGTCGGGTCTTGATGAGAATGGTTTTCAAGATATTCCAATAATGGCTTATTCAGCAAAACAAGCCTCGGCTTTTTATGGCCCATTTAGAGAAGCAGCAGAATCAACACCGCAATTTGGGGATCGTAGAGCATATCAAATGGATGCTGCAAATATTTTGGAGGCTTTGCGTGAGGTCGAGCTTGATATCGAAGAAGGCGCAGATATTGTTATGGTAAAGCCGGCTTTAAGCTGTCTTGATCTTATACATGCCATAAAGAAGGAGTTTGGCTATCCGACAGCAGCCTATAATGTAAGTGGCGAGTTTTCCATGGTAAAAGCTGCTGCTGAGAAAGGATGGCTGGATGAGAAAAGAGTTACCCTTGAGATTCTTACCGGTATTAAGCGAGCTGGAGCAGATATAATTATCACTTACCATGCAAAAGATGTAGCAAGGTGGCTTCAAGGATAGGTCCCAGAGCCCTAGACCGGGGGATTAACGTGAATAGACAAAGAGAGGAAAAAGCAGAAATTAAAGAGTTAAAAAGCGATGTGCCGCCACCACGAATGATAGCTTGGGAAATAACGAGAAGCTGTAATCTTGCCTGCATACATTGCAGAGCGTCTGCCCTTCATGGTCCTTATGAAGGTGAGCTTACAACTGATGAGGCAAAAGCTCTTCTTGATAATATAAGGTCGTTTAGCAATCCAATAATCATTCTTACTGGTGGAGAGCCTTTGACAAGATCTGATTTTTATGAGATAGCAAAATATGGCTCAGAAATTGGTCTTAGGATGGTTTTAGGTACTAATGCAACCCTTATGACTCCTGATATAGCTAGAAGGGTTAAAGAAGTTGGTATTCCAAGGATGAGTGTTAGTATAGATTTTCCAGTTGCTGAAAAGCATGATGAGTTCAGGGGTTTACCTGGCGCTTTTGATGCTGCAGTTAAAGGCATAAAAATTGCCCAGGAGGCAGGTATTGAGGTACAGATAAACTCTACAATTACAAAGCTTAATGTGTCTTATCTTGATGGACTGTTAGAATTTGCTAAGAAAATAGGTGCAGTTGCATTTCACCCATTCCTGCTGGTTCCAACGGGTCGAGGAAAGGAACTTGAGGAGCAGGAGCTTCCTCCGGAAGAATATGAGAGAACGCTTAACTGGGTATATGACAAACAGAAAGAAGTAAAAGATATTTTTTTCAAACCAACAGATGCTCCGCATTATTTCAGGATAATGCGCCAGAGAGCAAAGGCAGAGGGAGAGAAAGCTTCGCAGATGATGGCGGGTCACCACCATGCTTCCCGTGGGCTTGAGACCATGACAAGAGGATGTCTTGGCGGCATTGGATTTTGCTTTATAAGCCATGTCGGGCAAGTACAGCCGTGCGGGTATTTTGAAAAAGCAGCTGGTAACATTAAGGAGCAAACATTTAAAGAAGTATGGGAAAGTTCTCCTCTTTTTGCAGATTTACGGGACTATGATAAGCTCAAAGGCAAGTGTGGAATTTGCGAGTTTAAGAGAATATGTGGCGGTTGCCGTGCTCGTGCTTATGAAGTTACAGGCGATTATCTGGCAGAAGAGCCGTACTGTATTTATGAGCCAAGAGCTACGAGGCAATCAGCTGCATCTGGATGTGGACATGGCTCACCCAAGCATATTCTTGGAGGTAAAAAATGAACAATCAAAAATCTCAAGAGCTCTTTGCCGAAGCTCAAAAGTATATTCCTGGAGGGGTGAACAGTCCGGTTAGGGCGTTTAAGTCAGTCGGGTTAAATCCGCTTTTTATAGCTAGAGCGAAGGGTTCTAAAATCTACGATGTTGATGGAAACGAGTATATTGATTATGTAGCATCTTGGGGTCCAATGATCCTAGGGCATGCTAATGACGAGGTTGCAGAAGCTGTTAGAAAAGCGCTCGAGAACGGTACTAGCTATGGTGCACCAACTGAGCTAGAAGTCGAGATGGCTAAGGCCGTTGTTGAAGCTGTCCCATCTATTGAGAAGGTAAGGATGGTTAGTTCTGGTACTGAAGCAACTATGAGCGCTATTCGCCTTGCACGAGGCTATACTGGAAGGTCTAAATTGATAAAGTTTGAAGGATGCTACCATGGCCATTCAGATTGCCTACTTGTTCAGGCAGGCTCAGGCGTGACCACTTTGGGCCTTCCTGATAGCCCTGGTGTTACAAAAGGTGCGGCACAGGATACAATAAATCTTCCGTATAACGATCTTGAGGCTGTCGAAAAAACAATACGCGAGCAACATGAAGATATCGCAGCTGTAATTATTGAACCAATTGCAGGAAATGCAGGTGTAATTTTACCAAAGGAAGGCTTTTTAGAGGGGCTAAGGAAGATAACTCGTGAATATGGAGTCGTACTAATCTTCGATGAAGTTATTACCGGCTTCCGCGTGTCCTATGGAGGTGCGCAGCAATATTACAATGTCATGCCAGATTTAACATGCTTGGGCAAAATTATTGGCGGGGGTTTCCCCGTTGGTGCTTTTGGCGGTCGGGCCGAGATTATGGACTGGGTAGCGCCAGTTGGCTCTGTTTACCAAGCCGGTACTCTCTCGGGTAATCCGATTGCCATGACAGCCGGCTTAACCACACTTAAAATATTGAGGGACCCAGCTATTTACGAGGAACTTGACCGCAAGGGCAAGAAGCTTGCAGATGGTTTGAAAGAGGCTACAGCAGAGGCCGGTGTACCTGCCCAGTTTACGCGCGTGGGCTCTCTTAGCTGCATGTTCTTTACAGATCAGCCTGTCTTTGATTATAGAAGTGCAAAAACATCAGATACGGCAATGTTTGCTGCATATTTCAAAGCCATGCTTGAACAGGGCATAAACTTGGCTCCATCACAATTTGAGGCGTCATTTATATCAACGGCACACACCGATGAGGATATTGATCGCACGATAGAAGCTGCTAAGAAGGCTTTAAAGAACATCGCAAGTGTTAAAGCATAGCTGGGCCCTGGACCCTTCTATCTCTCTAGACCCACATATCTAGTTCCTGGCTTCTAGATCGCCAGTCATATTAAGAGCTTTTGCAAATATATCCGTGTAATTATGTGGGTTTATAAGGTAATCGAACTTGTCTGGATTTTCAGTTATCGATTTATAAAGCGGCACAGCCTCAGTCAGACCAAATTCTGGAACCTCGTTTGCTTTTGCCCACTTCGGTTTGGTCAAGACCTCATAATTCTTGTTCTCTAGCCAAGTGAAATTTGCAAGCTCGTAGAATGCTCCGCCGTGCAGCTCCTCTAGCGGCTTATAAATTGATTTAAAGCCGTCTGCTGTGACATTGCTCATAACCAGAGGCTCATCTCCTGGATTTATAGTTATATGCCCGTAGTTTGGAGGAATTACAACCTTCTGGCCTGGAAAGGCCTCAACAACAAAAAAATCAAGAACTTTGTTTCCATCCACCTTTTGGCATACATAGTGGGCACGGCCGCTTATTACTTCATAGACCTCTGGATAGGTAACGTTAGTTCCAGGCACAAGTGGATGGTAATGCCCGACAGTTTTTAAGAGCTCGCGTCCAACTACCCCTGGAACTAGAACTGTAATGTCATAGCGATAGTTTCTTTGGCGAAACATCTCTTTATCTTTTTGCCAACCAATATCTCGGTACATAAAATAGGCGTCCTTTGGTCCTTCAAGTGGTGAATTTGGTGCTAATACGTCTTTAAAATCTTCAATGTGCCGGATATCAGGCTCAACTGCCGGTAAGCCATCTTCAAAGATTAAACGGTGGTCTTCAAGCCTTAATGGTAGTCCTGATACTATATCGAGCTTTGACAATACGTATCCCTCCATCCACACTATGGGCTGACTTTACTAACTTTCTTTATTAGGCTGCAAAGATTAATTCTTCCGCTGATTTTAGAATTTAATCTTAGAATTTTATCTTGGCTATTTTAGTGCATGATTAGTTGATACGCCAAAAAACCGCTAATTCCTTCTATGAAATTCATAATTAAGTTTTGGCTTGGAAAACCATCTAGTACTAAAAAATTTAAGCGGGCTAAAAATAGGCAAACAGTTGTAAGCCATAAAATAAATCTGGTGAATCTTTAGTTAGAAATGCTAGAATTAAACGGTAGGATTTTCACAATGTATGGGAGTTGAAGATAAAAGGGGTGGGTTTCAAGTGGTTAAAAAAGCAGGTCGGGATGTAAAGAAGGCAGTAATTCCAGCAGCAGGTCTTGGCACAAGGTTCCTACCTATCACCAAGTCGCAACCAAAAGAGATGATTCCTGTCGTTGACAAGCCTACAATCCAGTATGTTGTTGAGGAAGCTGTTGCATCAGGAATAGATGATATTTTGATAATTACTGGACGTGGGAAAAGGGCAATAGAGGACCACTTTGACCGCTCGTTTGAAC
>JASEIR010000007.1:14082-20144 GCA_030017355.1 Actinomycetota bacterium | reverse complement strand
GACTTAAATGCTGTTGCCAAACTTGAAATGATTTCAAAACTTGCTGATATTCACTACATAAGACAGAAAGTTGCGGCCGGCTTAGGTCATGCTGTACTTTGCGCAGAGAAGCACATTGGCAACAATCCATTTGCGGTGCTTTTAGGCGACGCTATAACCTTGAGCGATAATCCATGCACTAAGGAATTGATAAAGCACTTTAATAAGCTTGATTCAAGCGTTGTTGCGGTTGAGCGTGTGCCAAAAGAGGAGGTTAGCCGCTATGGTATCATTAAGGCGGAAAAGGTTGATGAGTACCTATACAAAGTAATCGATCTAGTAGAAAAACCTGCGCCCAAAGATGCTCCTTCCGATCTTGCCATGCTTGGAAGATATGTACTTACACCAACCATATTTGAAACCTTAGCCAAGACAGACCCCGGTCTTGGCGGAGAAATACAGCTAACTGATGCCCTTAAGCTGCTTCTTGAAAAAGAAGAGATTTATGCGTTTGAGGTTACGGGCCCCCGATATGATATTGGCAATAAAGTTAGCTGGATTAAGGCAACCATTGAGCTTGCTTTAATGAGTGAAGAATTTGGACCCGAACTCAAAGCATATCTAAAAGAACTTCTTAACTAAAAATATAGCCTCAGAATAATAATGACAGGGTTTATTTAATCATGTCCTGCTTGCGCTAATGTTTCCTGGTCACTATTAGAGGGTAGTAACTTACAGGCTATTAATTTTAGTTAAGGGGGACCTACATGAGCGCGGCAAATGTAAGAAAGGTCAAAACGGCTTTCGCAGAAGTTGCTATCGAAGACCTAAGGCGCGAGATCGATCCATCTATATTCAAGTTTTCTTCCACTAAAGAGGTTAAACCGCTTGAAGGTACAATTGGCCAGGATAGGGCTGTTGAATCTATCAATTTTGGTCTTGGTATAAAAACAAAGGGGTTTAATATCTATGCAGCAGGGCCACCCGGGGTAGGCAAAACATCAACTGTTAAATCTTATATAGAGATGAGAGCAAGGCAAGAGCCAATTCCAAGTGATTGGTGCTATGTTAACAATTTCAACGATCCTGACAGGCCGCTAGCAATTTCTCTTCCTGCGGGGCGGGGTAAGGAATTTGCAAAGGACATGGATGAGCTAATCAGAAGTGCACGCGAAGAAATCCCAAAAGCTTTTGAGAGCAAGGAATACGAAGAGAGAAAAACAAGGATTGCCAACGAGTTTGAGGCACAGAGGGAAAAAGGTTTTGCAGAAATCGAGAAAAGAGCTGGTGAGCGTGGCTTTGCTGTTGAAGTAACGCCTGGTGGCATAATCACTATACCTTTAATGAAAGGCAGGCCATTAAGAAGAGAAGAATTCAACCTTTTGCCAGAGGAGCAGCAAGAGGAAATACAAGAAGCAGGAGAAGAACTTCAATCAGAGATAAATGAGGTACTTACAAGGATTAGGAAGCTAGAGAAAGAAGCCAAACAAAAACTACAGGATTTAGACAAAGAAGTTGCGCTATTTGCAATAGGCCACCTCCTTCAGGATTTAAGAGATAGGTATAAAGATTTTCCAAAAGTACTTCTTTATCTGGATCAAGTTGAAAAAGATATAATCGAGAATCTTGATGATTTTCGGCCTGGCGAGAGGCCACATATCCAAATCCCGGGGCTTGAGGCACTTCAAAGACCGATAACTTTTGATAGGTACAAAGTCAATGTGATTGTAAATAACTCGGATCTTAAGGGCGCTCCTGTTGTAGTTGAGCTAAACCCTTCGTATTATAATCTCATTGGCAAGACCGAATACAGGTCGTTTTTTGGCGGGATGAGCACAGATTTTAACATGATAAAAGCGGGTGCCTTGCATCGGGCAAACGGTGGGTATCTCATTGTAAATGTGCTTGATGTACTAACCAGTCCACTTGCCTGGGATGCGCTTAAAAGAGCTATAAGAAGTGAAGAGATACGAATTGAATTAATGGGTGAACAGTTCAGAGTAATACCTGCTGTAACTATTAAACCAGAGCCAATACCTCTTGACGTCAAAATAGTTCTAATAGGAAATCCTTATATATACATGCTGCTCTATAACTTGGATGAAGACTACAGGGAGCTTTTTAAAACAAAAGCTGACTTTAATACCGATATGGATAGAACAGATGAGCATGTTCAAAAATATGCTGGCTTTGTTAGTGCTAGAGTTAAGGAATCAAAGCTTAAAGATTTTGACCCAAGCGGTGTTGCCAAAATTGTGGAGTATGGGTCTTGGTTGGCGGGAGACCAGAAAAAATTATCAACCCGCTTTATGGATATTGGCGATATGATAAGCGAGGCAAGCTATTGGGCAAGTATAGATGGCTCTGAGTTGGTCTCCGCGGTCCATGTTGAAAAAGCAGAAGAACATAAAAAGTTTCGCTCAAATATGATCGAAGCGAAAGTCCAGGAAATGATCAATCGAGATATGATTATGATTCAGACCGAGGGCTCTGAGGTAGGTCAGATAAACGGGCTTTCGGTGATAAGTATTGGCGATTACTCTTTTGGGCAGCCTTCAAGAATAACCTGTAAAGTTCATTTAGGAAGAAGAGGAGTAGTCAACATTGAAAGAGAAGTCAATCAGAGTGGCCCTATACATAGCAAGGGCGTACTGATATTGGCAAACTATCTTGCTTCAATGTATGCAACGGATAAGCCGCTATCGATTTCAGCAAGCTTGACGTTTGAGCAAAATTACGAGGGGGTCGAAGGTGATAGTGCGTCTAGCACTGAGCTATATACCTTACTATCAGCACTTTCTGGAGTACCTATTAAGCAAAGCCTTGCGGTAACTGGTTCTGTTAATCAACTTGGGGAGATTCAGCCAATAGGCGGAGTAAATCGCAAGATAGAAGGGTTCTTTGAGGTTTGCAAAGCACGTGGTTTAACAGGAGATCAAGGTGTTCTCATTCCTGCACAAAACGTTGTTAATCTGATGCTTAAGAAAGAAGTTGTTAACGCAGTAAAGGAAGGTAAGTTTCATATCTTTCCGGTTAGAACTATTGATGAGGGTATCGAAATACTTACCGGCGTTGAAGCTGGCAAGCGAATGGAGGACGGCCGTTATCCAGAAGGGACCATTCACTACTTGGTGGATGAGAAGCTAAGGAAAATGGCTGATCTATTAAGACTTTATGCAGTACCGGCAGAAGAGGAAGAGAGGAAGGCAGCTTAAGGGTAATAGATACTCAAAGAGCACCAATAAATGCAACTCCACCTTCTATTTCTAATCTCTATGCTATGCTGCAGCTTTTACAGTTAGTTCATTAATGACGTCTCTTACACCGGGCGTCCACCAGGCAATATCTGAGGCAATCCATTTTTGCGTATAATCACTTACCGCACCTCTTAGGTAAACAATCGCATCGACTACCTCGATATCGATATTTGTCATATCGATTCTAGTGTCCCTAGCAAGGCTTGCTCGCACATCTTCCTCTATATCTTGATCCATTCTGGCTACAGCTGGTGTTACTACGATGTTATTTATGACATCGGTTACTCCAGGAGTTAGCCAGGCATCGCTCTCGGCAGCATTTTTTTCTGCCATTGTTGCAACAGAGCCGCTTAACACAACAATGCCGTTGCTTACATTTACAATGATATTTGTCTCATCAACCAGGACATCTCTTCTCAGGGCTGCATTGATATCGTTTTGGATATCTATGTCGGACCTTATAATTGTAGGTCTTACAACAAGGTTGTTTTTTACATCTACAACTCCCCTTATACGGCTTGCAATCTGAGAAGCATCAAGCTTTTGCGTATATGTGTCTACAGTGCCGTTAAGTGTTACTATGCCATTGGTAACATCGACATCGATGTTTGTTGCATCCACCCTTACATCCCAAGTAAGCGCATCTTGGACATCGGACAGTATTTCTTGATCGCTTGGCATCAGAGATACACTCCTTTAACATTAGTTGAGCGTGTGAGTGTTTCTTTCCCATGTGATTTACGCATAAACGTAGCGCACCAAGTGATTGAATAATTGGTCGCAATTGATATGGTTGCTAGTAGTTTTTTGATATTAGCTGGTATAATCTTTGTCTAGACTTACTGTATTTTTGTAAAACTCAGGGTTGTAATTTAAAGGATTATAGAGGTGTATGGTGTCAAAAGTTTATTTTAGCAGTTTGCATGGAAAGAAAAGCTGGCTTGATAAAACCAGTAAGCTTTTTGACAGAGCAGGCTTTAGGTCAATCATTGAGCCTGGAGATATAGTTGCAATAAAGGTTCACTTTGGAGAACCTGGCAACACGGCTTATCTTTCGCCTATATTTGTAAGGCGCATTGTGGATAAAGTAAAAAAAGCAGGCGGAAAGCCGTTTCTAACAGATTCTAATACGCTTTATGTTGGTGCAAGGTCGAATGCAGTTGATCATCTGGTTTCGGCGATTGAGAACGGTTTTAGCTATGCGACAGTTGGGGCTCCAATTATAATTGCCGACGGTATTAACGGCAAGGACTATGTTGCGGTAAATATCGAGGGGAAACATATAAAAGAGGCAAAAATCGGTAGCGCAGTTTATCATGCGGATGCCATGATAGTGCTTACTCATTTTAAAGGACACGAGCTAACTGGTTTTGGTGGAGCAATTAAGAACATTGGGATGGGTATAGGCTGCCGCAGTGCCAAGCAAATAATGCATTCCGATGTTTTACCCCAAGTTCAGGATGATAAGTGTACGAGCTGCAGTAAATGTATTGAATGGTGCCCAACCGAGGCAATAACTGTCTTTAGTACTGCCAAAATCGATCATGCCAAATGCCAAGGTTGTGGAGAGTGCACAGTTACCTGTCCATCGGGGGCCATAGCAATTAATTGGATGACAGAGCCTAGCGTAACACAGGAAAAAATAGTGGAATTTGCTTGGGCCGCTATCAAGAATAAGTCAGGAAAGGTTGGCTACTTTAATTTTGTCTTAAATGTAAGCCCCGATTGCGATTGCTGGGGATGGAATGAGGCACCGATCGTTCCGGACATCGGTATTCTAGCATCGTTTGATCCAATAGCGATTGACCAAGCAAGTGTTGATTTGGTTAATAATGCACAGGGCTTGTTAGGGAGTAGATTAAAAGATATGCAGCATGAAGATAAGTTTATGTCTTTAACAGGAATAGATTGGCGGCCCCAATTGGCCTACGGGGAGCAAATAGGGCTCGGTATGAGGAACTATACACTCGTTAAAGTATACTAGGGGGACGTTCCTCTGATTTAGCCGATTTGCTTTTTGCGCAGTATATAGCCAGACATAATCCGTCTCTTTGCCTTTAAAAGCAGACCGGGGACCGGAAGACCGGAAAAAACGACCGCCGACAAAAATAGGGGCCAGGGTCTAGGGGCCAGGGACCAGAAGACTGGCAAAAAGCAGACCGGGGACCAGGGACCGGCAAAAGAAGAACTATCATTGCGAGGAGATTGCCACGGCACTTTCAGTGCCTCGCAACAGGCTTAGGCAATCTCAAATAAAGAATAGACAGGAACGGGAGACGGGCCAAAAAAGCAGACCGGAGACGGGCTGAAAGGCAGACGTTAGACCGGAGACGGGGGACGGGTGAAGGGGCAGGAATTAGCATGGCTTTACAAACGGGCAAACTCTATATATGCGCAACGCCGATTGGAAACCTTGAGGACATAACACTTAGGGTCCTACGCATATTACGGGAAGTCGATATTATTGCTGCTGAAGATACCAGAGTCACCAAAAAACTCCTCTTGCACTATGATATATCAACTCCTATGGTTAGCTACCATGAGCATAATGAAATAACGCGAGGTCGCGAGTTGATTAAAGCCATGCAAGAAGGAAAATCGATTGCTTTAGTATCTGATGCTGGGATGCCAGGCATCTCCGATCCAGGGCATAGATTAATTAAAGCATGTATTGCTGAGCGTATACAAGTTATACCGCTCCCGGGTCCATCATCTTTAATTACAGCTCTTGTTGTGTCTGGTTTGCCTACAGACAGTTTTATTTTTCAAGGATTTTTACCTAGAAAGAAAGGCGATCGCATTTCAATTTTAACCGAGCTTCTGGGA
>JASEIR010000007.1:0-14072 GCA_030017355.1 Actinomycetota bacterium | reverse complement strand
GCACAGTCGTATTGTTTGAATCGCCGAGACGATTAAAAAGCACTCTAAAAGAGATTTCAGAGATAGATAAAGAAAGAGATATAGTTATTGCACGAGAATTGACAAAAAAATTTGAGGAAATTATAAGGGGGACTGTTTCTGAGATTATAGATAGGCTTAAGGAAGCTGAAGTTAAAGGTGAAATCGTGCTTCTTCTTGGTCCTGGCAAGAAACGACCGCGCGAATTTACTGAAATTGAACTTAGAGATGCAGTTATTGAACTAATTAATCGGGGCATACCCAAAAAGCAGGCAATCTCTGACGTTGCCAAGCAATACAGTATAAGCAAGCGATCAATCTATGAGGCTGTGATCAAGCTCCGTGAAAAAAACAACCCACAGTAACAGCCTTTTTCAAAATGCCTACCGTTTTAAATAAGATTTGACTTGGTCCACCAATCTTTAGATCTTTATTATTAAACTTTTTTGTCCGATACCAATTCTTTCTTGCAGCTCTGGCAGACGTTTTTCCCCTTGAAGCTTTCAATGCGCGTTGCGCTCCCGCAAAACACACAAACCGCTTGATACTTTGAGAGAACAATAGAATCTCCATCAACAAAGATCTCAAGGGGGTCTTTAATTTCAATACCGAAAGTACGTCTAAGCTCCATTGGTATTACGATTCTTCCTAGCTCGTCTACCCGTCTTACTATTCCGGTGGACTTCATAGGGTACCTCCTGCTGCTTTCCTTGACAAGTGGTTGTTTCAATTATATGGTTGTGGAAAAATTG
Source organism: Actinomycetota bacterium (assembly GCA_030017355.1). Classification (GTDB taxonomy): domain Bacteria; phylum Actinomycetota; class Aquicultoria; order Aquicultorales; family Aquicultoraceae; genus JASEIR01. The sequence continues at coordinate 13,302 of JASEIR010000007.1, read as the reverse complement.
TGTCAACGAGGACTATACTTTTTATTGCGCAAAATTTATAAAAATTTAGCGAAGGGTGATTTTAACTTGTCAAATGAGAGTTTCTACGTGACAACCCCAATTTACTACGTAAATGATGTTCCCCACATAGGACATGGTTATTCAACCATAATTGCAGATACTCTTGCTAGATATAAGAGGCTGACAGACCACAACGTTCTTTTTTTAACCGGAACCGATGAGCATGGCCAGAAGGTTGAAAAAGCAGCCAGAGAAAGAGGCCTTTCACCTCAGGAGCACGCCGATCTCATGGTTGGACCATGGAAAGAACTTTGGGCTAAACTTGAAGTTTCATATGATGATTTTATTCGGACAACGCAAGAGCGTCATGTGAAGGCTGTCCAGCATATTTTCCAAAAACTTTACGAGCAGGGCGATATCTACAAAAGCTTTTACGAGGGTTGGTATTGCATACATGAGGAAACCTTCTATCCCGAGTCACAGCTTGTTGAGGGATGCTGCCCAGAATGTGGGCGCGAGGTAGAATGGTTAAAGGAAGAAAGCTACTTCTTTAAAACATCAAAATATCAAAATCAGCTTCTTGAACACATTAAGAAGAATCCATCGTTTATTCAACCAGATTTTCGCCGAAACGAAGTTATAAGCTTTATCGAGGGTGGTGTGCAGGACATTTCGGTGTCCCGAACTACGTTTAAATGGGGAATCCCTGTTCCATTTGACTCTGATCACGTAATTTACGTCTGGTTTGATGCCCTTATAAATTATCTCTCTGGCTGCGGATTTTTAATCGACGAAGAGAAATATCGAAAGTTTTGGCCTGCTGATGTTCATGTGATAGGAAAGGATATTATACGTTTTCATGCTGTTATTTGGCCAATCATGCTTATGGCGCTGGGCATCGAGCTTCCAAAGAAAATCCTTGCTACCGGCTTTTGGACTTTAGGGGGCGAGAAAATATCAAAATCCAAAGGGATTGTAATCGACCCAAACAGGTTGATTGAGGAATTTGGCGCTGATGCAGTCCGCTATTTTCTGCTTAGAGAGATAAGCATTGGTCTGGATGGCGAATTTACCTATGAAGCGCTGGTAAGGCGACTAAATGATGACCTTGCAAATGACCTTGGAAATCTCGTACACAGAACTGTTGCCATGATGATAAAGTATTTTAATGGAGAAATTCCTGAAGCTGGGGAGTTAGGGCAACTAGAAGTTTCTCTAAAAAATGAGGCGCTTGAGTTATTACAAGTCGTTAGCGAGTCAATGGAGCGGGTTGATATCCGTGAAGCCCTTGTCCAGATATGGCGTGTTGTTGGTAGAGCCAATAAGTATATTGATGAGGCATCACCGTGGGTTTTAGCTAGAGAGGGGAAAATTGATCATCTCAAGACAGTGATGCGTACCCTTCTTGAAACAATAAGGATAATTGGCATTCTAATTACACCTGTGATGCCGGACACTGCACGGAAAATTTGGGAACAACTAGGGCAAACCAATTTTGCATCGGTAACGTTTAAGGATGCCCGGAAATGGGATGGTCTTGTAACTGGTGCAGTAGTTAAAAAGGCACAGCCGTTATTTCCAAGAATAGAATTGGGTTAATATAGGAATGAAGTTAATTAGTAATTTGGGCAAAAACGGGAATCAAAGAGCTGTTGTTGCTTAATGTAAGGAGAGGAATGGTAAAGGAAATAAGCCTGACCGATACTCATGCTCACCTTGATTTACTTGCAGATGACAGAGCAGTTGAAACTGTCTTGTCAAGAGCAAGAAAAAATGGCGTAACCAGAATAATAACGGTTGCCGATAAGCTTGAATCAAGCTATCGGGCAGTTGATATAGCTCAAAAATTCGAAGGCGTGTATGCTGCAGTAGGAATTCATCCGCACGATGCAAAGACAGTTAATCCCAACACAATAAAAGAACTTAAAAACTTAGCCAATAATCCAAAAGTTGTAGCAATTGGTGAGATTGGACTTGATTACTATAGAAATCACTCACCAAGAGCTGTTCAGCAAAAAGTATTTGCCCAGCTTCTGGACCTTGCTAATGAACTTGGTCTGCCGGCAATTATACACAACAGAGATGCTAACGATGACGTTATTAAAATAATTGCTGAGCAAGGCCTTGGTAAAGGTGTATTTCATTGTTTTAGTGGTGACGTGGCCTTTGCTCAAACTGTCTTAGCAATGAATTTTTACATATCAATAGCAGGGCCTGTAACATTTAAGAACGCTGGTAAACTTATTAATGTTGCCAAGTTTGTTCCTCTAACCAAGCTACTTATCGAAACAGATTCCCCGTACCTTGCACCAGTTCCTTATAGAGGTCAAGAAAATGAACCAGCAAATGTGAGGCTTGTTGCTGAAAAAATTGCCGAAATCAAAGGCGTAGATATTTCAGCGGTTTCGGCATCAACCCAGGAAAACGTTTCGCTGTTATTTTCCATTCGCTAGGAAGACGCGCCTCAAGGGCAAGTTTTAGAGAAGAACGACTCCCCTGCCTTTAACACCAGCCATAGGCTTTACAAATATGGCAAGCATAGTTTAACAATTAACCCATTTGGGTAATTAGTAAGTTAAAGTTTTTGTAACTATTGCCCGATTATGTTATAATTGCAGGCAATCATTGCGTTTGTGCCTTAACAACTGAATAAGAAAAGCTGAAGGGACTGATTTGATGGGAGCACGTTTTCATCAGATAGCCCGCAGCCTTAGGGATAGAAGATACGAAATTATATTGTTATCCCTGATAATGGTGTTAGTCTTGATCGATCTTGTTAACGGTGCTAACCAGGTAAGATTAGTTGTTGATGGCAAAGCAAAAGAGATCAAGACGCGGGCGAGAACAGTGGCAGCTGTTCTGAGGGAAAACGGCGTAACTGTTAAGGCATCAGACAAAGTAGCACCAAGACTCTCCAGTAAAGTAAATGGAGATATGGCAATTGAAGTAAAACATGCGGTACCAGTAACCATAGCACTTAATGAACAAAAGATCGAAACGATGTCCACAGCCAGCACAGTTGAAGAAGTTTTAGAGGACATCGGGTTACGACTAAAGCCTGCAGATCATGTAAAACCAAATAAGAAGGAAAAAGTTACCGCAGGCATGACCGTAGAGGTTACGCCGGTAACAAGCAAATGCGAAGTTGCAAAAATACCGGTGCCGTACCAGCAAGTGATCAAACGTGATCCAGCTCTGGATTATGGCAAGAAGTTGGTAGTAGCTAAAGGTAAGCCAGGCTTACTTTTAAGGGTTACCGAAACTATTCTTAAAGGCGATCAGCCTGTCAAGAGGCAAGTTAAGCTAGAAAGTATCATATCACCGCCACAGAGTGAAGTTGTAGCGGTTGGCACAAAGCGCAAGGTTGCCCGTTTGGTAAGATCGCCGATAAGAGTAACGCGCGGAGAGGCCAGAACTCCCGCAGGTAGGGTATTGTATATGCAAGCCACAGCTTACGCCCCATATTACGGGCGTGGGGTTGATGGTGTTACCGCAAATGGTATGCAAGCGCAGAAAGGTGTAGTTGCGGTTGATCCAAGAGTTATTCCTCTTGGAACAAAGCTCTATATTGAAGGCTACGGCTATGCGGTAGCTGCTGATACCGGCGGTGCCATTAAAGGTAATCGCATAGACCTTTGCTATAATACACCTGCTGAATGTTTTAGGTTTGGGAGACAAACAGTCAAGGTAACTATTCTTGATGATTAAATCTGGCTAACGGCAAATATTAAGGGTATAAAAGCGGTGACACTAGCTACACCACAAGCAACGCTTGAAGTAGTAAAGAAGTTTGGCCTCAGGCTCGAAAAGAGCCTGGGGCAGCATTTTTTAATCGATCAGAACATTCTCAATAAGATTGTTAGTTCAGCATATCTTTCAAAAAGTGATGTTGTTGTCGAGATTGGCCCTGGGATAGGAACACTTACTCAATCCCTTGCACAGAGGGCAGGCAGGGTTATTGCAATTGAGCTTGATAGCAAGCTTAAACCTGTCTTAGAATATACACTCGCAGGCTATGACAATGTTAGTGTTATTTTTACAGATGCTCTCTCTGCCAATCTTCGGCATCTCCCTGAAAGGCTTCCTATACCAAATAAGCTTGTGTCGAACCTTCCATACCAGATAGCTACGCCGCTGTTAGCTACTTATCTGGACAACTTTAGCGAGCTTTCGCTGTACGTTATCATGGTCCAAAAAGAAGTTGCAGATCGTATTATAGCTAAGCCCTCAACCAGCGAATATGGCTCTTTCTCGGTTAAGGTACAATTTTACTGTGATGTTGAACGGGTAGCTAATATCTCAAGAAACGTATTTATTCCCCCGCCTGAGGTCAGTTCTGCAATTGTAAGGATGAAGCGCTTACCTGAGCCTCGCGTGCATGTTTTAAACAGAGATTTCTTTTTTAAAGTTGTAAAAGCAGCGTTTTGGCAGAGAAGAAAAACAATTAGAAATGCCCTTTTAGGCAGTCCAGAACTAAAAATCAATGCTGAAAGGGTTGGTTCTGCTCTAATCTCATGTAAGATTGATTCTTCCAGGCGGGGGGAGACGCTCTCCATTGATGAATTCTCATGCCTGGCGAATGCCCTTTGGTAGGTTTTATCATTATTCTTTAAAGTTTTTAGAAAGAAAAGAAGGATTTTAATCCCTTTAGGCGAATAATTTATTTATTGAGTGTGCTTGCTTTTATCCGTAGTTAAAGGTAAACTTGAAATTTTTGCATTTTTAAAGTATAATTCATAGAACACCTGAAGGAGAGGATAATAACGATGGCTGTTAGTCAATTACCGCAAGTAGAAGTTGTTGACAGGATTCGCAAGCAGCTTGACGAGTTTATAGGTGAGAGAATGCGCCTTAAGGCAAATATGGGGCGCTGCAAAATCATCGAAAGAGATGGGATACTAGAAGAAACACATCCTAATCTCTTTGTTGTAAAAGTTGAGGAAAAGAGAAACCGTTGTCGCAGAGTTTCCTATAGCTATGCAGATGTTTTAACCAAGACAGTTGAACTTTCAAATCCCGATAGCGGAGAAAATCTGCTCCCCTGGCTATTATAGCTGCTTAAGTATTTAAGTCTTAATTTAAAAGAACTAGGGAGAGGAAAAACAAGGGCTTTTGAGGACCAATGCACCAATAGCCCAGCAATGCATGCTATCAATAAAAGCCTTCGCTAAAATAAATCTCTACCTTGATGTTATTTCACGATACCCCGATGGTTATCACCAGCTTGAAAGCATCATGCAAAGCGTGTCTCTTTTTGATTTAATCAAGATAACGCCTTCCAAAGAAATAAGCGTTACATGCACAGAAAAAAATTTATGTCAGGAAAGCAACTTGGCCTTTAAGGTGGCTGAGCTTCTTCGGGAGCTAACAGGAAAAGACTCTTTAGGTGCCACCATTAATATAATCAAGAACATACCTGTTGCTGCGGGCTTAGCTGGTGGAAGTGCTGATGCAGCTGCAACGCTAATTGGTCTTAATATCTTATGGGATCTTGGCTTAAGCCTGGCAGAACTCCAGGAAATAGGGATTAAGATAGGAGCAGATGTTCCCTTTTGCCTCGCAGGTGGAACTATGCTTGCTGAGGGCAGGGGAGAAAGATTGATCAGGTTAACACCAATGCCTCAGGTCGAGTTTGTCTTAATAACACCTCCCTTACATGTATCTACAGCTGAAGTTTATAAATTGCTTGATCAGAAAGCTCTGCCCCCAATGAATAGAAAAGACCAGTTTATTGCCAGTTTATCAAGAGGCGTAGTAGGAGAAATTGCCAGATCGCTTGGGAATCTTCTAGAAGCAGTCACTATAGCAGACCGTCCTATCATCACAAAAATAAAGGAGATGGCAATTGAAGCAGGTGGGGCTGCCGCTTTGATGACTGGAAGTGGGCCAACTGTTTTTGTTCTATGCCAGGACAAAGATTTGGCAGATAAGGTAGCAAACACAATAAGGTCATATGACCAGTCGTTTTTTGTTGAAGTAGTAAGGCCTGTAAACCAAGGCGTGGAAGTTATACAAACATAATTTTTTCAGGCAGTTAAGCAGTGCAACATAACATATCTTTCAAAAACAAAGAGGAAATTGTAAAGTTATAAAGAATAATACTAAATTACCTATTACAATTGAGGCGTTTTAATGGTAAGTGCGCTTGTACTTGCTGGGGGAAGTGCAAAAGAGCTAGCTGCAGTACCAGCAAAAGGGTTGGTTCCAGTTAATGGGCGGCCAATGGTCGAATATGTCGTTGATGCGCTTCATCGATGTCCTGATATAGATCGAATTTGCGTGGTAATGCCGGTTGAGTATTCATTCAACCGCCAAATAGAAGAAAAATTAAGTATTGTTTTAGCAGATGGTAATTTGCTTGAAGTGTTAAAAGCTGGAATTAATAGCCTTAATACAGAAGATATGGTTCTTGCAATGTCAGCAGATATTCCACTTATAACACCGGAAGCAATCAGTGATTTTTTGCAGAGGTGCTCAAAGCGTAAAGCAGATATTTATTATTCAATAGTAAAAGATGATAATATAATAAAACACTTCCCAAGCGTTAAGAGAACTTATGCGCGCGTAAGGGAGGGAAATTTTACTGGTGGAAATTTAATACTTCTTAAGCCCCAGTTTGTTGAAAAAAATATAGAACTTATCGAGCGCGTGCTAGAATCAAGAAAAAAGCCGGTAAGAATAGTCCGTATTCTTGGCATTTCATTTTTGCTAAGGTTTGTGCTCGGCTTGTTAGAAATCAGTCAAATTGAAAAGAGGATAGGCAAGTTAACAAAGTCGGCCTGTGCTGGCATAATAACGCCGTTTGCCGAAATTGGGTTAGATGTAGACAAGCAGTCTGATTTAGAGCTGGTTGAAGTTGCTTTAGCTGGAGGCGTACATGAGTAGAATTACTATTATTTCCGAGGGTGCTCCCAAACCTGCTGGGCCTTATTCGCAGGGCATAAGGTCCGGTGATTTTGTTTTTGTATCAGGCCAGATTCCTCTGGACCCAGAAACAAACGAGTTAATTGAAGGCGATATGAGAAAGCAGGCAGAAAGGGCCCTCAAGAACCTAGAATCAGTACTTGTAGCAGGCAACAGCTCACTCGATATGGTAATAAAACTGACGGTTTATTTAGTTGATATCTCAGATTTCTTGATTGTTAATAGTGTATTTAGCGATTTTTTCCCTAACCAACCGCCGGCAAGGGAGACCGTTCAAGTTTCTGGTCTACCAAAAGGCGCTAGGATAGAGATCTCGGCTATAGGATTGGCAAGATCATAGTAAAGGGGTGCAAAATGGAGATTACAAAGGTGAGCATTAGGCCTGTAGAAATGAACAAAGTTAAGGCAATTGCCAGCATCACCATCGACGATCAATTTGTAGTTCATGATTTGCGCGTCGTTGAAGGAGAAAAGGGCCTATTTGTTGCTATGCCTAGCCGTAAACTACCAAGCGGTGATTTCAGAGACATAGCACATCCAATCAATAGTGAAACAAGAGAGCGCATTCAAGCAGCCGTCATTGCCGAGTACAAGAGCAAACTTGGGATTAACTAGCAAAGCAGCCGGTTGAAATGCCAAAAATTGACGTTGCAGATTGGTCTCCTGTATTGAATTGGTTTCTTGCGCCAAGTTAATATTTAGAGCGATTGATCAAGCTGCTTTTGGGGCGACGATGTTTAGAGGGTGTCCTTCAATGAAGGACTTTATGTTGGTTATTGTTGTCTCGAGAATCCTTTGAACGGATTCAGCGCTGTTAAACGCGTTATGAGGTGTTATAATTACGTTGTCTCTAAACAAAAGCGCATAAGTTTCAAGCGCTATCCTTAACTGCTCAGGGTGGAATTCATGAGATAATAACTGGCGTTCTTCCTTTATTAAACCTTCCTCCTCAAGAACATCAAGGCCAATACCGCTTAAAATTCCCTCGTTTAATCCCTCAACAAGCGCCGCTGTCTCAATAAGACCGCCTCGCGACGTGTTTATTAGGATAGCGCCACGCTTTATTTCGTGCACGTTCTTCTTGCTTATCATATGATGGGTATGCGGATTATATGGTGCATGAAGAGTTATAATGTCTGATGTTCTAAGCAGCTCATCAAGCGCTAGATATTTAAAACCAAGGCTTTTTGCAAGAAGCTCATCCTGCCTTACGTCAAATACAACGACGTTCATTTCAAAGCCGCGGGCTATTCTTATGACGTGCTGGCCAATGTGACCAGCGCCTATCACACCAATGGTTTTATCTTTTAAATCAAAACCACGAAGCCCTTCAAGACTAAAGTTACCCCGTCTGGTTCTCTCAATTGATGGCAGTAGTTTTCTTGATAGTGCAAGAATCAATGAAAAGGTATGCTCTGCAACTGTATTTTCACCATAGGATGGAACGTTTGAAATAGTGATATTTCTTTCTTTACAGGCTTCAAGGTCAATATGGTCAAATCCCGTTGAACGGGTCGCAATAAGCCTTAGATTTGGCAATTGGTCGATCACGTCTCGGTTAAGCTCTGAGTAAATAAAAGGCGAAATTATATCGTAACCAACAGCTATTTCAACATTATCAGTTGTCAGAGGGTCTACGAAGAACGCGAACTGCAAATTCTTGTTAAGATGCTCGCTTATAAACTTTTCCTCCCAAGGCTCTATTTCAAAAAAAGCTATTTTCGCCCTCACCCCAATCATCTCCTCCCTCTTAGGGGACGTAGCTTGATTTTTTTCTGGATTCCATAAAGCAACTTACGCCACCAATCACTCTTATGTTTCCAAATTAGCAAAAAATATCTCCTTGCTGGTTTGATTCAGCTGGCTTATTTAAACTTATTTAAAATAAGCGTTGATAAGTGTATAATTTTTGATGTTTTAAGGTTTGTGTTAGTAGCGTATTACGTAGTTTAACTTGGGAGTTTTGTCCAATGAGTCTTGCTGTTATAATCTTAGCAGCGGGTGAGGGCACCCGCATGAAATCGTCCTACCCAAAAGTCCTTCACAACATCTGCGAAAAGCCCATGATTCACCATGTTTTAGAAACCGTAAATAAGCTTGGCCCAGAAAGAATAGTAGCTGTTGTTGGGCATAAAGCCGAGATGGTTGTCAAAGCAATTGAAGGGGTCGAGTTTGTTGTTCAGAAAGAGCAGTTAGGTACTGGCCATGCTGTATCTGTAGTTGAGGGGGTACTTGACAGTTTTAATGGCGATATCATGGTCTTAAGTGGTGACACACCCCTTTTGAAGGCACAGACGCTCTCTAACCTTCTTAATGTCCATAGAACAACAGGCGCAGCTTCGACGCTTCTGACCGCAAAAATGAATGACCCAACAGGCTACGGACGAATTATAAGAGCGCCATCTGGAGTTGTTACAGCGATAATTGAAGAGAAGGATGCAACCACTGAGCAAAAGTTAATCAACGAGGTTAATACCGGCACCTATTGCTTTGATAAGAAAAAGTTGTTTGACTCGCTAAGGCAGATTGACCCCAATAATAAACAGAAAGAGTATTACCTAACCGATGTAATAAAGATTTTAAGCAGCAGCAATGAAAAAGTTGTGGCAGCTTCAGCTAATGATCCCATGGAGACCATTGGCATAAACAACAGGGTACAGCTAGCTGAGGCTGAAAAGATTTTAAGGCAAGAAATAAATAAAAAGCTCATGCTGGAAGGCGTGACAATTATTGACCCGGATACGACTTTTATTTCAGCTGAAGCTAAAATTGGCAAGGACACAATAATATACCCCATGACCTTTATAAGCGGCAATACCAAGATAGGCGAGAGCTGTTTGATCGGGCCGCTTAGCCGCTTGATAAATTGTAAAATAGGAAGTTTTGTTACCATAGATAGCGCTGTTGTGCGTGAAAGCACAGTCGAGGATTATGCAGAACTAGGGCCGTTTTGCCATATAAGGCCGGGCACGCTAATTAGAAAAGGTGCCAAGGTAGGAGGATTTGTTGAGATAAAGAAGAGCGAGGTTGGTCAAAACAGTAAAGTCCCGCATCTTAGCTATATAGGCGACACCTATATAGGTGATTATGTTAATATAGGCGCAGGGACAATCACATGTAACTACGACAGCATAAGCAAGCATAAAACAGTAATTGAGGATGGGGCTTTTATTGGGAGCGATACGATGCTGGTTGCCCCTGTAAAGATTGGGAGAGGTGCCTTTACTGGAGCTGGATCAGTTATCTCAAAAGATGTCCCAGAAGATAGCTTGGCTGTCGAAAGAACTGAGCAGGTTATAGTTGATAATTGGGCTAAGAAAAGGCGTAGGAAGAAAGGGATTTCAGAGGGATAGGTGCAAGGAGAAAAATGGCTAGTGAAGAAACTAAGCGGTTAATGTTATTTAGTGGAAGGTCAAACCCAGCGCTGGGAAGAGAGATTGCCGAACATTTAGGAATTCAGCTAGGCAAGGTCGAAGTAGCATCCTTTAGCAACGGAGAAATATACGTCCGTTACCTTGAGAGTGTAAGGGGAGCTGATGTATTTGTAGTTCAAACTCTTTCCGAGCCAGTTAACGACAATTTAGTTGAGCTTCTTATTATGGTTGATGCCCTAAAACGTGCCTCAGCACATAGGATTTTTGCTGTGGTCCCGCATTATGGTTATGCAAGGCAAGACAAGAAAGCAGCAGCAAGAGAGCCAATTACAGCAAAACTTGTAGCTGATCTTTTAACAACAGCAGGCATAAACCGAATGATTACAGTTGATCTTCATGCAGGCCAAATTCAGGGATTCTTTAACGTTCCAGTTGATCACTTGATGGGCTTGCCCCTGCTTGCTGGCTACTTTAAGGAGAAAAACCTAAAAGACCTTGTTGTTGTTTCACCAGATGTTGGTAGGGTAAAGATGGCTAAGAGATATGCTGATAAACTTGGTGCATCACTTGCTATCTTACATAAAACTAGGCCAGCACATAACGTTGCTGAAATAACGCACGTTATAGGTGAGGTCAAAGGCCATTCTTGCTTAATGATTGACGATATGGTTGACACGGCTGGCACTTTAACTACCGGAGCTCAGGCACTTATTGACCACGGTGCAAAAGAAGTTTATGCTAGCGCAACTCACGCTGTTCTTTCCGGCCCAGCAGTTGAAAGAATTAAAAATTCGGTAATAAAAGAGTTAGTTACAACAAATACAATACCAGTTCCAGAGCATAAGATGATCCCAAAGTTTAAGGTTCTCTCGATTTCAGGGCTATTAGCCCAGGCAATAAGAAATGTCTATGAAGACAGATCGGTTAGTGCTCTATTTGATGGGCAAAATCAACCTTAAACAGAAACCAGAAAGGGAGCGATAGTTCATGGAAATAGCTGAGCTAAGCGCAGTGAAGCGAGAAGTGGTAGGAAAAGAGACAAGCAAAAAACTAAGGCGCAAGGGGAGAATTCCAGCAGTAATTTACAGCAACGGCAAAGCTTCCGAGATAGCAGTTAACGCCCGCGAGTTTTCAGCTCTTGCACATTCAAAAGCTGGAACGCATGTCATAGTTAAACTTAATATCGAAGGTGCAAAAGAGCACCCAAATGCAATTATTAAAGAAGTTCAGAAGAACCCAATTAGAGATGAGTATCTGCATATAGACTTTCAAGAAATAGCATTAAGCGAGAAGATTTCCACAACAGTACCGATAGCTATCGTAGGCGAAGCACCAGGGGTAAAAGCAGGGGGTATTCTGGAGCATCACCTAGGTGGCGTTGAGCTCGAGGGGCTTCCCAAAGACATGCCAGCTAACATAGAGGTAGATGTTAGCAAGTTGGACATTGGCGAAAGCATTCACGCAAAAGATTTAAATATACCACCAGGAATTGAAATGCTAACCGATCCAGATGCAGTTGTGGTAGCTATTACAGCCTCCCAAGCTGCCCGCATAGAGACGGGGGCAGTTGAGGAGATTGCTCCTGAGGCAGTCGAGGGGGGCGCTGGAGTTAGCGCATCTGAAGGAAAGTAAGATAAAGCAGCAAGGTGCGCGTTACGCGCACTTTCTTTATATTAGCAAATGTACATAATAGTAGGCATAGGCAATCCCGGAAAAGAATACGAAAAGACACGGCACAACGTCGGTTTTATGGTGCTTGAAAGGCTTGCCCAAGCGCATGGTGTAAAGCTTGACAAAAAAAGCCGGCTTGCGCGCTGGGGTGAAGGCAAAGTGGCAGATGAAGGTGTTATCCTGGTTGAGCCGCTTACCTACATGAACGAGAGCGGTCTAGCTGTCCAGTGGTTTTTAAAGGAAATCGGCATTGGGCCAGACCATTTGATTGTTATCTATGATGACTTAGATCTGGAGCCTGGCCGAATAAGGATAAGGAAAGGCGGCGGAAGCGGAGGACACAAAGGTATCAAATCTATTATAGGGAATATCAGAAGTGAAGGTTTTATCAGGGTAAGAGTTGGCATTGGAAGACCCCCGGGTAGGCAAGACCCCGCAGATTATGTGCTAAGTCCTTTTAGTAAGCGTGAAAAAGAGGAAATAGAATTCGCTATCATTAGAGCCGCAGATGCAATCGAGTATATCATTACAAATGGTGTGGAGAAGGCCATGAATGAATTCAACCGCAAAGATGAGGCTGGGATATAGTTAGTTTGAATCCTTTCATCCCACCAAGTTTTTGACCATTAAATTATGGCTTTGACAAGCCATTTTTGCGTTGTTGTGATGTTCAGAGGGGAGGAAGGATTCGAACTTCGGCTTCACAATCGAATGATTTCTTTAGTATCACACACCGAAACGGCTGGTAATTAGCTTGATTGGCATCTAATAGTACAGTATAAAATGAACGGCATGGTTGATTCTAAAATATGATTCGCATATAATATATAAAATCGTATTTGCTGCTATAGCTAGCATGGAAAGAGGTTAAACTCAAAATTAGTCTCTAGCTAATAGATTTTCAGCGACAGGAGATTTACCGTGCAATTGCAAGAACGAGTTTTCAAATTCCTTTTGTTGTACCGCTGGCTAACAATAGGAAACGTTTTAATCCTTAATTTGACGGGTGCTAAGAATACAAGCTTTTTATTAGTCGCTTTTGTCGCAATCTACAATTTATTACTCGGTTTATACCCTATAAAGAGTTATAAAAAGCTCGAGAGAATGCCCTTCCTCTTATTAATCGATCTAGTTTTCTGTGCTTCAATACTGCATTTAACTGGTGGTTGGGCAAGCCCATTCTTCCTGTACAGTTTTAGTCCGCTGCTTCTGTCAGCTTTTCTTTTTAAACTCAAAGGCGCCCTCTTTTCCGCCTCAATATTTAGCCTTCTTTATAGCGCTGTTCTCTACCTTAACGGATACTCGAATCTAAGAATTGCTGAGATGGGCCGGC
>JASEIR010000079.1 GCA_030017355.1 Actinomycetota bacterium | reverse complement strand
TGACCGCTATGAAGAACACCATAAGGTAACCATCACTGATGGTTACCTTATGGTGTTCTTCATAGCGGTCACGCAAGCCCCTAAGGATATCAACGGTCTCTTGAACTGAGGGCTCGCCAACCATTATTGGTTGGAATCTTCTCTCTAGGGCAGCATCTTTTTCAACATGCTTTCGATATTCTTCAAGGGTGGTTGCACCAATTGTCTGCAGCTCGCCTCTCGCTAATGCCGGCTTTAATATACTAGCTGCATCAATTGCACCCTCAGCTGCACCAGCCCCAACAAGATTATGCATTTCATCAACAAACAAAATAACGTCGCCCCGCTCGCGAATTTCTTTCATAACCTTCTTAAGACGCTCTTCGAATTCACCACGGTACTTTGAACCCGCAACCAGTGCACCAAGATCTAAGGTATATATTTCTTTATTCTTTAAAATATCAGGTACCTCGTTGTTTGCTATTTGCTGAGCAAGACCCTCAACAACAGCAGTTTTTCCAACGCCTGGTTCTCCAATCAAAACAGGGTTATTCTTTGTCCTACGGCACAATATCTGCATCACACGCTCAATCTCTTTTTCTCGCCCAATTACAGGATCAAGCTTTTTCTCCCGAGCAAGGCGCGTGAGATTCCGCCCAAACTCATCAAGCAACGATGCACCATACGACCTGCCGTAAGTGCTTGGTTCGCCACTAGTTTTACCATAGTAGCCGCTAAGTAACTGGATTACCTGATTTCTAACCCGATCAAGGTCAGCACCTAGATTATACAAGACCCTAGCGGCAACTCCCTCTCCTTCTCTTATAAGGCCTAAAAGGATATGTTCAGTTCCGATGTAGTTATGGCCAAGCTGCAGCGCCTCTCGGAGAGAGAGTTCAAGGACTTTCTTGGCCCGTGGTGTAAACGGAATATGTCCAACCGGGGCAGATGTGCCTCGGCCTATTATCTCTTCAACTTGAGCGCGAACATCATACAGGCTAATGCCCAAACTCTGTAAAGCTCTAGCCGCTACGCCCTCTTCTTCCCTTATTAAGCCCAGGAGAAGGTGCTCTGTACCGATATAATTTTGGTTGAGCATGCGCGCCTCTTCTTGTGCAAAAACAATGACTCTGCGCGCTCTTTCTGTGAAACGCTCAAACACGGCTAATTCTCCCTTCTGCTAACTCTAGCTTAATTCTAACGCACCTTCTATTTCAATATTTGCGCAGCTACTAACTGTAATATGCCCACATTTATTTTGACACAAACAGTTGAACATATTTTAACATTCATAAGGTGCAAGAGCCAAAGCATCCAAGAAGTACTATGTAGTTTAATCGTACAGCTGGCCATATGGTTTTATCAAGGCAATCAACTATAAAATAAACAAGTTATCGACTGTATTATATATCGGCTAAGCCTCTAGATAATTATAACGTTAGTGGTCGAACTAGCTTTTTGCCTTTTCGGGCCGCATGTGAGGGAAACTGATGACCTCCCGTATCGAATAGTTATCTGTTAATAGCATGACAAGACGGTCTATGCCTATCCCAAGCCCCCCAGTTGGCGGCATGCCATACTCTAAGGCTCTAATAAAGTCCTCGTCAACTTGCCTTGGAACTTCCTCGTCACCAAATTCGCGCAAACCTATCTGCGCTTCAAATCTTGCGCGCTGGTCAATCGGGTCGGTTAGCTCAGAAAAAGCTGTTCCTATTTCAAGTCCAATTATAATGAGTTCAAATCTTTCCGTAATATTTGGGTCATCTGGGTTTTTCTTTGCTAGAGGGCTAATTTCTGTAGGATAATCCGTGATAAAGGTTGGCTGCCAAAGCTTTCCCTCAACTAATTTTTCAAAAATCTCGTTTATGATCTTACCTTTGCCGTAGTGCTCTAAGACTTCAATCTCATGCTTTCTTGCTATATTCCTTAAATCTTCGATGTCTTGATCAAAAGATACTTTGACCCCCGCATATCTCTCTATGGATTCAATCATAGTAAGGCGCTGCCAGCGCCTTGAAAGATCGACTGTCTGTCCCTGATATGTAAGCTTTAGCGAACCAACTGCCTGTTCGGCAACATACTTAACTAACTCCTCGCAAAGGTCCATCATATCCTTGTAATCAGCATAAGCCTGATAGACCTCCAGCATTGTAAACTCGGGGTTATGTCTTACTGAAAGACCCTCGTTTCTAAAATTTCTGTTAAGCTCATAGACCCTTTCAAGATCGCCAACGATGAGCCGCTTCAGATAAAGCTCTGGCGCAATTCTCATGTAAAGGTCTATATCAAGTGCCTCGTGATGCGTTACGAAGGGCTTTGCCATTGCACCTCCAGGAATTGCCTGGAGCATTGGCGTTTCAACCTCTATAAAATTACGATTATCAAGCCACTCGCGTATTGACTTAACTACCTTGGTTCTAGTAAGAAGCGTCTCTTTGGCATGCGGATTGATTATTAGGTCAACATAGCGCTGCCGATACCTTGTCTCAACGTCCTTTAGACCATGCCATTTTTCTGGAAGCGGTCTTAAAGATTTCGTAAGCAAGGTATAATCATCGACATCAATTGACAGCTCACCACGTTTGGTTTTAAATATCTTGCCACCTACACCGACAATATCTCCTATATCATACTCAAGAAAAGTCTTGTACCGCTTTTCTCCAAGGGTTCCAAAAGATAGAAAAAGCTGAAGGTTTGCTGTTCTATCCTTGATAACAGCAAAGCTGGCTTTTCCATGCCGACGTATAGCCATGATTCGCCCAGCAACTGTCACGCGTTCGTCGATATGCTCGCCTGGCTCTATTGAGCTGTATTTGTGGATGATATCTTCTAGAAGATGAGTGCGGCTGAATTTGGACTTAAATGGATTTTCGCCAGAAGCCCTAATTTTCTCTAGCTTCTGGCGCCTTAATCTCATCAATTCGTTTATATCTTCTTGCAGTTCAGATTCCTTGTCCATTATTTCCCGCTGCTATTTTTTTTAACCTTCAGTATTTTATACTCTAAAAATCCCTCGGGAACGCGCACTTGGACTACGTCGCCTGCTTTCTTTCCCATGATTGCTCGTCCAACTGGTGATTCATTGGAAATCTTGTGGTTGGTTGGGTCAGCCTCGACTGAGCCCACGATCTGGTATTCTTGCTCTTCACCATATTCAACGTCAAGCAGAACAACATACGACCCCAGTGAGACTTTTCGAGACTTGTTACCATTGTCCTCGATAACCTTTGCTAGCGAAAGCATCTCATTTATTTGAGCAATCCTGCCCTCAACAAAAGCTTGCTCATTTTTCGCATCATCGTATTCAGAGTTCTCGCTTAAGTCTCCAAATCCAATTGCATCTTTTATCCGCTCGGCAACCTCCTTGCGGCGCTTAGTCTCTAGGTAGGTAAGCTCATCAAGTAGCTTGTTGTAACCATCCCGCGTAAGAATAACTTCTTTTTCTTTCTCTGACAAAACCACTCGCTCCTTTACACTTAAGAAGCACTTTCCTAAACTACTAGCTTCACATAAAGCTAGCTACGTATTATAGGTAAATGCTCTTAACTTGTCAAAACTTTCTACTCACAGATTTAATAAAATAATTAGTAACTAACACTGAGATTTCGTTCAGTAATGCAGCTAATGCGGCAAAGATTACAAATAGGCAGTCCAATATTCCTAAAATCTTTTGCATAATATCGGTAAAACATCTTTTAGGGATTAGAAAAAATAATTGCAAGCTAAAGGAGGATAGGTTTTAGCTATTAGCCATAGCTGAAGGTTTAGTTTTTGCATTTCTTAATATCGCAGCAATATGCTCATCCGATAGTTTTTTCTCAAAACTTCTCAAACCTGCAAGTTTAAACCCATGCTTATCAGCCAAATGCTTCATTTCGTCCACTTTTTCTAGGCTGATATCTTTGCCAATTGTATAGTTTTCATAGCGTCCCTCAAGAGCTAACATCATGGTTTCAGCCATACAACCAAGCGCCAAACCTCTTGGAAGACCATAGTCGCGATCGCACCTTACATTGCCCGGAATTTTCACAATGCCACCATCGATCACTAGGACGTCGTTTCTTCTTTTGGCTACTTGTTCGGACACATCGCGAGGCCTTGCGACATCGCAAACAACCGCCCCAGATTTTATGTCAGTGGGTTCTATTACTGAATCTGCCGCGCCTGTTACGGTTATAATTATGTCAGCAGCCCGAACGGATGCGACCGACGTTGAGACAGTTACCTGTTTATTTTTTGTACTTATGCTATTGCTTAGCTTGGTAAGGCGGTCTTCATCTCGACCAATCAGTATTATCTCACCAACTTTATCAGCTAAGCTATGGGCACAAGCACTTCCAATGGAGCCAGTTGCACCTACTATAGCAAGTGTTGATGTTGCAAGATTTATCTGCATTCTCGAAGCAGCCTCAATTGTACCTTCAATAGCAGTTACAACCGTATATGTATTTCCAGTTGTAATAGGAACACTTGAGAGCTCACTAACCATTCTCCCACCGCCACCAGGTATTGCAGTAAATGCGCCAAGACCAATAATGCGAGCCCCCTCTTTTCTTCCAATTTCACAGGCTTTGACTATCTTTTCAATAACGTATTCCTCTTCCAGGTCAAAGAATTGATGTGGAAGGAATGGTACTGCTATAAACCAACCTACTGCTTCCTTGCCAGTAATTGATTTTATGCCGGTAATCTCGGACCATACCAATGGCCTGCGACGCTTAACAATGCTTGCTACAACCTTGGGATTGATTTTTTTAGCAATTCTGTATTTCCTGGCTACATCATCTATATCCATCGGATGAATTAAAAAACCAAACGTTTCCATATTTTTTCTCCTTCAAAATTGCAAGCTACATGCATGCTTGGCAAGATCAAAAACTATCTTTTCTTAAAGATTCTAAATTTGCAGCTGCTGTATGAGTCAGCATTAAGCCCTCCTCCACTAACCACGCTGGATAGAACACTTTTAAGAATTTCTGGCTTAACTTTACGATCTCTTTTTATTGGTGATTCGCCAATAGATATACCAACAATCTCCTTATCCAATATTCTTGCTAGCATATCAATGCGCTTACTTGAAGCAAGAAAAACCACAACGTCAAAATTCTTAAGACCAGCTAGCAATTCAAGCAATTCATCGAAAACTTCTGCCTCGGTTTTTCTAAAAACTCGTTCCTTGCGCTCTTTCTCGCTTAAAAAGTAGATAAAATCTACAGCATAGCTCTGTGCAATTTCTTCAAGTTCTTCCCTATTTGAGATAGGGAAGCCGATGACTGCTATTCGCTTACCTCGTCTGACCTCGCCCAGTCCTTCTAGATGAGATACAAACGATCTTTCAAGACCCATGGCAGCAGCCACTTCCTGCTGCGTAGCGCCAACTGCACGACGCTGCAAGATTTCACTGACAATATTTACCAATCTATCTCGGTCAACAATTTTATCGCCTATCCTAAGGAATTTCATGGCTCTCCTTGTGCACAATTTTGTGTACATTTTAGCCCAAGCAGAGGTAGAGTTCAATAAAAATTCCAAGGGGTAATTTTTCTATGGTCTTTCGCCAAGGTTTTCTATGGTCTTTCGCCAAGGACAAGATCTATTGTTTTTTTCTGGCTTCCACGGTATATTTCAATCTTAACTCTATCTCCTACCTTGTGGGATTCCACGAAGTTTAAAATATCATCCATACTTGATACTTTTGCGTTCCCTATTTTGGTGATAATATCACCACCTATTGGATACTGTTCACCTGTTTCACTGTTTATAAGGCTCTTGCTGCTACCTTTTAGGCCAGCTTTATCTGCCGGGCTTCCAGGCTGAACCTGAACTACCACAACCCCGGTATCTACAGGAAGCTTTAGCACGCTAGCAATTTCTTTATCCAGCTGCATGCCCGAAATTCCTATCCAAGCATGACTTGCTCGACCACTCTTTTTTATTTGATCTATAACCTCTTTTACTGTATTGCTTGGTATCGCAAAGGCTATGCCAGCAAAATCTCCTGAGCGCGTTGCAATTTGTGAGTTTACACCTACTACCTCACCGCTAGCATTTAGAAGCGGCCCGCCGCTGTTGCCAGGATTTACAGCTGCATCGGTTTGAATAGCACCTCTAATCTTAAATGGCGGCTTTGGAGAATCAATCGTTCTATTTAAAGCACTTACTATCCCTTCTGTAAGTGTTCCGTCCAACTCAAAAGGCGAACCAATTGCATAGACGCGGTCGCCAACCTCAAGCTTCGAGCTATCACCAAGCTCAAGAACTTTCAAATTTCTTTTCCCTGGATCAATTTTCAGCAGCGCTATATCTGTACTTGGGTCAGTTCCCAAAAGTTTTGCCTCAACTTCCATATTATCACTCAACAGCACAGTAATCTTATCAGCTTTCGAGTTAGAATCTTGAACCACATGCGCGTTCGTAACTATTAAACCAGAACCGTCGACAATAAATCCCGAGCCGTCAGCAACGCGCTGCTGCGGTTCTATCCAAAAACCAAAAAAATCTGACCTTTCTTCCGAAAAAACAGCTCTAACATGAACAACGCCTGGCGCAAAACGCTTATAGACCTCACTAGCAGTTAAGCCAGTTGCTGAACTTGAAGGGGTTTCACTTCTAACTGGCACTTGAACAGTTTGCTTTACGCTCTTGTCTTGACCAACCGGCAACGTCGAACTCATTATAAAAAATACAAGCAGCCCCCCAACTATCGCCGAAACGAAACTGGTAAGAGCTGTTCTCCACATAATCATCATTCCTTTCTCTAATTACTAGGCTTCGAATAGTATGAATAGTATATAACAGTATAACTTAAATATCTTAGAACTAGCTTAAATTCTATTCCTTTTATATATCCTTTGTAAGCCAACAAGAGTAAGCATTGGGTCTACTGTGGTTACCCTTTCGCATTCAGGTGCAATGAGCGATGCAAGACCTCCGGTTGCTACAACATGCCTTACTGGACCCATTTCTTTCTCAAAACGGTCAATTATCCTATCTACTAATCCTCCAGCACCCAATATCACACCTGATTGAATACTGCTCTGGGTATTTCTACCAATTGCTCTCTCTGAGCGCGATAGGTCAACCCTTGAGAGTCTCGCCGCTCTATTAAAGAGAGCTTCAAACGATATCTCTACGCCAGGTGCAATAGCACCACCAAGGTACTCGCCATGCTTGCTAATTGCATCAAATGTGGTTGCCGTCCCAAAATCAACTACAATTAGTGGACCACCGTATAGCTCAAAACCTGCAACGGCATTTGCAATTCTATCTGCTCCCACTTCTTTTGGATTGTCGTATAGAATAGGCATCCCAGTATCCGTATCTGGACCAATGACAAGGGGATCGATTTTCAACCGCCCTGTAGACATTTCAATAAGTGATGCAGTAACCAATGGGACAACCGAGGCAATCGCAACGGCTGAAATATCACTAAGGCTAAGCTCGTTTAGCGAAAAAAGGCTGGCTATTATAGTAGCCATTTCATCTGCAGTTGCTTTGCATCTAGTGGCTACGCGCCAGCTTGCCTTTAATTGATCTTGCTCAAAGAATCCAAAAACGATATGAGTATTCCCGACATCTATGGCTAGTAAGCCCATACTGGCTCCTGACCTCTACTTTTTAAGCTCTAACTCTACCTTATATCTAAAGCTTGATTTTGTGATTTTAAATTAGCTGCCTTTTGCAAATGCAAAAGTTGATTCTCTAGCATCTTAAATTATTATAGCAAGTTAAGAGCTAATTAGGTCCCAAAATAAGGATAGAAAATAAACCATAAGCAAAGCCATACTCAAAGCGAGCCAGCATTCGCGGCGGCCTGAGGTGAGGTAAGCAGGAATTACTTCCGGAGTAGACACCCGTGCCACAGAATATGACAATAAGCGTAAGCGAAGCCATGTTATGCAAAGCCGATAATTGCGAGCAAGCCTGAATGTAGCCGAGCGTAGTAGCGGCGGCAAAATCCGTTAGGGTTGCGAATAGCGGGTTCCCTAACGGATTTTCGCCCTACGAAGCGAGGCGAAGTACAGGTCGCGCAGCTTGAGGCGAGCATAACATGGCAAGCGATGATTATTTTCGGAACAGAGGAGCCTCACCAACTTCCTGCTAAAAACCTATCCATGTAACAGAATCGTAGTTTCGGGGCACAGGGTCAGGATCTAAGGCACGATAACCAATCGGCATCACTGTCACAAGCTCTTGGTCTTTTATCCCAAGATACGCCATAATCTCTGACTCTACCCAGAGAGCCGATGTTAAGCAAACTGTTCCAAGACCTAGCGACCATGCTTCAAGCTGCATGTTCTGAATTGCGCCGGAGCAAGCTATAAGGTCGACCTTATGAGCATATTTGTCGGTCTTTTTAGGCATTGTAACAAAAATAATGACTGGTGCCCCTCCAAGGTCTTTTGCAAATTCAGTGATTTTCTCTTCGCTGATAAGTGGCACAAGCTCTTTTGGGTAAAGTGCAAGGATATCAGCTAGATAAGCTGGAAATTTCCTAATTATTTTGACAAGTTCATCTCGTTCTTTGCCTGTTACAACAATGAAATGCCATGGCTGGCTATTTAGAGGCGATGGCGCGGCAATTCCAGCGTTAATAACCTTCTCAATAATTTCTTTCGGAACCGGTTTAGACAAGAAACTTCGAACTGTTCGTCTTGAATTTATCGCATCATCAAGAAGCATAAGCTCTTCCTTTGAGTAATCATGTAAATAATACTTGTTTGGTCAGTATACCATATTTTGTCAAGAAAATAGCATTTAAAAAAATAAACATTTGATAAAAATTTAGCAACAAAGCTAGGTTTTAACCGTTGCACTTAAGTAGTTGGCAGCAGATTGTAAACCATTCACAATCTTTGCATACCTTGCAGAAGAAGCCCTTTTTCATAGCGCGTTCAACTTTTTTATTAAGGAAGCCTGCAGTATAAATCTTATCGGCGCTCAAATCTATTTGAAGAATTTCCTTTACCTTATTATCCATCTCAAGAACTAGCTTCCCATTTTTAAGGCATTGCCTCCCGTTACTATGACAGCAAAATGCACATATATCGTCCAGTCTATCAATAATCCTAAGTGGTTGAGATGGCGAGTTAAGGGCTTCAACTATACGAGCCATGTTGTTGATAAAAGCATCGCTGTATCCTAGCCCTGAAAAAGTATTAATACAAATTAGATGGTGTGCTCTTAAATAAATTACTTCACTCTTTTGTTGCAAGGCCTATTCTCCTTGCTACTACAACTGCAACAAAAGCTTTTATAAAATCAAAAACAATAAATGGAAGCGCTCCAGCAACAATGGCCTTTAATATTGACATTTTACTAACTATAGATAGCTGGAAAACACCTAATACGTAGATAACAAGCACGCCAGCAGACATAGCTAAAACGAGGTTTGCTATGCTCCCTTTTCCTTTTATTGTTATAAGACCAACAACATAAGCTGCTATAATAAAGCCAAATAAATAACCGCCTGTTGGGCCAATAAGGGAACCTATACCAGAACCGCCACCCGCAAATACCGGCAAACCTATAGCTCCCATTAGCACGTATATGATCTGGCTAAGCGCACCATATACCGGCCCAAGAACTGCCCCTGCTAGAAGTGGAAAAAACACTTGGAGTGTGAGGGGTACACTGCTGAAAGGTTGAGGAATCATTATTTGGGCTGCTACCGCCGTAAGTGCGGCTAAAAGAGCTGATTTTACTAGAGCAGATGTCTTCAAAATTGCTTGCCTCCCCATACGTAAACCATTGTTATATATTGGTTTACAATTATACGCAAGCCTAGCTCTAAGTCAATCGCTTTTTGATAGTAACATCTCCTGCCGCAAATTTTTTTATTCTCCCTCCTGGTAATTTTATCCGTATTGCGCCAAGGTCATCGACTCCGATAAATTCACCCTCAACAGT
>JASEIR010000078.1 GCA_030017355.1 Actinomycetota bacterium | reverse complement strand
ATTGCCAAAGCCTGTTGCGAGGCACTGAAAGTGCCGTGGCAATCTCCTCGCAATGGCATTTCTTTTGCCCGTCTCCGGTCCCCGGTCCTTTAAAGCGGCGGTCGGCGGTCGGCGGTCTGTGGTCGGGCTCCGAAGGAGCCCATAGCGGCGGTCGGCGGTCGGCGGTCTGTGGTCGGGCTCCGAAGGAGCCTATAGCAGCGGTCCGCAGTCGGCGGTCGGCCTTAATCCTGATGCACAATTTGGGCGCTTCTCATTTTTGACTTTAGCCTAAGAACTGCTTTTGTGTGGAGCTGTGAGACGCGGGATTCTGTCACCCCTAAAATTTCACCTATTTCTCTCAAGGTTAGTCCATCGTAGTAGTAAAGCGAGATTACCATCCTCTCGCGCTCGGGGAGTTTCTTTACCGCATCGGCCAGTATTTCCTTTATCTCTTTAAATTCAAAAGTTTGGGCAGGATCGGGGCTTGTTGTGTCTTCGATACTATCGATAAGGCTAAGCTTATCATCTTTATCGCCAGTACTCCACAGCTCCTCAAGTGCAAGCACCGATGAATAGCTTAGCTGGCTTAATAGTTCATTGTGTTCTTCCAGAGTCATTCCCATAGCGTTTGCAACCTCTTCATCGGT
Organism: Actinomycetota bacterium; assembly: GCA_030017355.1. Taxonomy (GTDB): domain Bacteria; phylum Actinomycetota; class Aquicultoria; order Aquicultorales; family Aquicultoraceae; genus JASEIR01. The sequence goes on along the minus strand of JASEIR010000078.1, from coordinate 9,336 downwards.
TGGTACGCGTCTGAGCTGGTTTTCCAGCTCAAAATACACCCGCTCCAATTCCCTTGCACGATATCTTACAGAGCGGGGTACCCAATCTAACGCTCGCAGCTCGTCTATTATGGCTCCCTTAATTCTACTAATCGCATAAGTCTCAAATTTAATTTCGCGGTTTAGATCATACTTTTCGATTGCGTCAATTAAGCCAAATATGCCATAACTAACAAGGTCTGCTTGATCAACACTCTGTGGAAGACTGGCTGAAATACGACCTGCGATATACTTAACCAGCGGTGAATAATGGAGGATCAACTTGTCGCGGGACTCCTGACAATCATTAATTTTGAAGTTTTTCCAAAGCTTACTTATATCGCTATCGCTTTGCAACTCCACCTGTGCCTCCGATATTTGGCTAATCCTACTACTTAGGCCCTCGGATGCGAGCGCATATATATGTCCCTAAGTCTTGCTCTGCTTAAATGAGTATAAACTTGTGTGGAGGATAAATCAACGTGCCCGAGAAGTTCTTGCACATATCTTAAATCAGCGCCAGCTTCAAGTAGGTGGGTCGCAAAAGAATGCCGTATCGAATGGGGTGATATTCCTTTGCTTAAGCCAACCGCTTTAATATATCTTGATAATATATACCTTATACCATGTGCTGTAAGTCTGCCGCCCTTTGAATTTACAAATAAGGCTGTTGTTACAGCTCTCATTCTACCTTCTTGCCTAACCAATGCTTTGCGGCCATCTTTTAGATAATCTCTAATTGCATCTGCTGCTGCTCTATGTATGGGAATAATTCTTTCCTTCCTGCCCTTACCAAATACTTTAACTTCAAGCTTCTCATAATCAATACTGTTAAGATTAAGACCAATAAGCTCCCCAACACGGATTCCTGTTGCATAGAGCATTTCCAAAATTGCTCGGTCTCGTAAACCAAGCGGATTTGATACATCTGGTGCGCTCAGAAGCTCATCTATTGCATCCTTTTTTAAAAACTTTGGTAATTTTTTTTCTATTTTTGGGGCGGAAACAATATCAGCAGGGTTTTTGCTGCTATATCCTTGACTTTGTAGAAAACGGTAAAAAGATTTAATTGAGGATAGCTTCCTAGCCATACTCTTTCTACTGTATCCTTGCTTTTGCAAGAATCCAAGGTAGTTTCTTATCAATCTATAATCTATGTCTTGAAGCTGCTTTTTCAAGCGATATGAATAGTTAAGAAATTGAGCGATATCGCGCGTGTACGCATCAACTGTGTTTTTAGATAAATTTAACTCGGTTGATAGGTGTCTAATAAACTTTTCAACTGCTTCGTCCATTGCTGAACCTATTCATTCATGATAGAATCTATCGCGCCTTTTACTACCTTTAAGGTAACATCTTTGTCTATCTGCAGCTTTACTGTATCATCATTTATTGATTTAACTGTTCCTATAATCCCACCTATTGTCAGTACTTTGTCGTTTACCTTTAAACTGCTTAATAGTTTCTGCTTTTCCTGAGCTCTTCTTCTTTGCGGCAGAAGTATTAGGAAGTAATAAATAGCAATAAAGATTAGGATGTAAATGACAATCAGTAACTGCCCACTAATTTGGCTAGTTTTCATAAAATCAGCTCCAATTCCCTTTCCATTCTCTTCCCTCATTTCAGCTTTTACAGGCTTTTAACTTGATTCTTGCTTTACTCTATTACCTTAGTATCTTCCTTACCTTAGTATCTTCCCTTTTACACTGTTCCAAACTCTTTTTCATGCTTGCTTTGATATCGCGCCATAAATTCTGCATATCTATCCTCAAGTATTGCTTTTCTTGCTTCTTTCATTGTTTCAATGAGATACGATAGATTATGCCATGTTAATAACCGAGCTCCTAGAATTTCGCCAGCTTTTACAAGGTGCCTTAAATATGCCCTTGTGTAATTCTTGCAAGTATAGCAATCATGATTCGGATCAAGCCTTGAAAAGTCAATTGCATATTTTGAGTTTCTTATATTTACTTTACCAATTGATGTTATAGCAAGTCCATTCCTAGCAACCCTTGTTGGAAGAACACAATCAAACATATCAACTCCAATTGCCACCGATTCGATAAGGCTTGTCGGATCACCCAGCCCCATCACATACCTTGGCTTATCTTTTGGCAACAGCGGCACTGTATAGTTTAATACTTCAAGCATCTCCTCGTGTGGCTCTCCTACACTTAAACCTCCAATTGCATAACCAGGAAAATCAATTTCAACGGTTAGTTCGGCACTTTGTTTTCTTAAATCCTTATAAGTACTCCCTTGAACAATTCCAAATAGTGCTTGGTTGGTTTGATGAGCTTTCTTACACCTTTTAGCCCACTGGGCAGTTCGCACCACGGCAATCTCAGCACGTTTTTTATCAACCGGATAGCCTGTTAGTTCATCCAAGACCATAATTATGTCTGCACCTATTGCTTCTTCTATTTCAATTACTTTCTCAGGTGTAAAAAAATGCACTGAACCATCGACTATAGAACGGAACTCTACACCCTCATCGGTAACCTTTCGCATCTCGCTCATGCTAAATATCTGAAAACCGCCGCTGTCGGTAAGAACAGCTCTATCCCAATTTATAAAGGAATGAATTCCACCGGCTTCCCTTATTATGTCGTGCCCTGGCCTTAAATAAAGGTGGTATGCATTAGAAAGTATTATTTGAGCGCCTATTTCCTTTAGCTCGTCGGGCGACATTGCTTTCACCGTCGCTCTTGTCCCAACCGGCATAAAGATTGGCGTTTCGATAACACCATGCGGTGTTTTTAAGACACCAGCTCTAGCTTTTGTTTTTTTGTCTTCATGTATGATTTTGAATTCAATCATTTTTTTGAGATTAGCATGGTTATAAGATCAACATAGCGTCGCCAAAACTATAAAAGCGATAATTCTTCCGGACAGCTTCTTCGTAAGCTTTCATAATCAAGTTCTTGCCACAAAACGCAGCCACCATCATTAAAAGAGTTGATTTTGGCAGGTGGAAGTTAGTGATCATTGCATCAACTGCCTTAAATTTAAAACCTGGATAGATAAATAGACTCGTATTGCCTGTACCTGGTTTTATCTCACCTGTTCTGCCGGCCGTCTCAAGTACTCTAACAGATGTCGTGCCAACTGCAACTACTCTATCGCCCCGTTTCTTCGCTTCGTTTATTACTAAAGCAGCTTCTTCTGTGACACTATATAACTCACTGTGCATTTTGTGATCTTCTATAAATTCTTCCCTTACCGGTCTGAAAGTATCAATTCCGACCCTAAGAGTAACCGCTACTGTTATTACACCTTTTTTCTCAAGCCTTTGCATCAACTCTGGAGTGAAATGCAGGCCAGCTGTTGGAGCAGCCACCGACCCCCATTCCTTTGCGTATATGGTTTGGTACCTATCCAACCTATCAAGTGGCTTAGTTATATATGGCGGAAGCGGTACTTTCCCAAGTTCTTCTAACAACTTATTAAAGTCACCTTCATAAGAAAATGATACAAGTCTTTCACCGCCTGATAGACGCTTTTCAATTTTTGCGATAACTTTTCCATCTCCAAGAATAACCTGTGCGCCAGGTTGTAGTCTTCTCCCCGGTCTAACAAGTGCTTCCCAGAGGTCCTTCTCAACTTCGGCTAATAAAAATATTTCAACCTTGCCGCCTGTGCCTGCTTTATAACCCATCAACCTAGCCGGAATTACCTTTGTATTATTTATTACAAGGCAATCACCTGGTCTTAAATACTCCTCAATTTCCCTAAATATTCTATGTTCAATTTTTCCGCTATCTCTGTAAATAACCATAAGCCGCGAGGAATCTCGCGGCTCTACAGGATCTTGAGCTATAAGCTCCTTTGGTAGTTTATAATCAAATTCTTCTGTTCTCATGCACTATCGCCTTATGAACCAAATTATCAAGTTTAAGACAATCGTCAGTACAATACTAATGATGATTGATGTCATTATTGGAAAGAATATTGTCAGGCCGTCTCGCCTGTACAAAATATCGCCTGGTATCCTTGTAAGCCCCAAGCCTTTTCCAATTACAAACAATAAAACACCCGCGACAGCAACAACAGCTGCAACAAATATAAGTATCTTACCCAGTTGCTCTAGATTCATTTCCCAATCCTCTAGCTTTTGTTTCTATCTTTTTTAGCTTATTCAGGTATCTTTCAGTTTCGCTATACACGCAACCGCAATATGGCTGTCGATACATATCAAGCTCCTTGGCTTTGTTTTGGCCTTGCCTAAACCCTGACCTAAAATCCCAATATTTAAACTCTACACCATATTTTCCAGCTATCTCAATTCCCGTATTCCTTATTTCATCGTGCTTTTGATATGGACTTACCAATAGCGTCGTTGTGAAGGCATCGTAGCCTTTTTCTGCGGCAAACTCGGCTGCCTTTCCCAGTCTTATACTATAGCATATTCTACACCTATCGCTCTTATTACCAGCAACTTGCGCAAAATATATGCTAGGGTCATAATCACCAACCCTTAATTCGACACCGTTTTGGCTGCAAAAGCCAGCAAGCGTCTCAAGGCGACGCGCATACTCCATCGAGGGGTGAATGTTAGGATTATAGAAAAAGCTGTTAATCCTATATTCGTCCTTTAAAATACTATACGGATATATAAAACACGGTCCGCAGCATGTGTGAACCAGCAAATTCTTCATTTTCTCATCCATCCAATTTATTTACCTTTAGGCCATTTTATCAAAATAAAGATTTGATGCATAAGACACCTCTATGAAAAAGGGTAAAAGAAATGACGGGGACTCTGGACGGGCCGATAAGCAGACGGAAGAATCTAAACTCCCGTCCCCGGTCTCCGGTCAGTTATTGCGGTGGTCGACAGTCGTTCATACAAAGGAGCTCTTATGGCAAGAATTAGCCACCTAAACATACATTGGATAGGCACATACATGCCTACAACTGGCCTTTCCATCAACTCATATCTAATTCTTGACGAGTATCCAACACTTATTAACACTGGTGCACCAGTTACCGTAAAAAATCTTATTAAGAACATTCAATCAATAATGGATCTTCATAACTTGCGCTATATTGTTCTAAACCAAAGCGGCATTGCATATGCAGGCGGATTAGAAGCAATATTAAGTGTATCGCCTCAGGCGCGAGTGGTGACAAGTGAGCATGAATCGCTTAATCTAGGCCTTTATGGACTCTTTATCCAACCACTCATAATCCAGCAGGGCGATAAATTAGAAATTGGAAGAAATACTTTGCAGTTCTTTTCTGCCTCTTTCATCGGCTCGCCTAGTGCAATTTTTGTTTATCACCAACCAGGTGGAATTTTATTTTCTGGAGAAGCGTTTTCAATTACTGTTTCAGAATGGAAACCTGTTCTGGAGGAAGACGTCGTTGACTTAATTGAAGCATATTATGATACTCATATTGGTGATTCTATGATAGCCCGAGACTCTATTGCTAAGCTAAAAGATCTTAATATTAATCTCATTGCGCCAGGGCATGGCCCAATGTTAAAAAATTTTGTTGGGAAGTACGTAAATACTCTAAGCCGAACGCGTCAAGCACAAGAATATTATGATGCTTAAACTTTTTATGGATTTTTTATGGATTTGCAAGCGTGCCCAGTAAATATGCTACGTCTCTTACATCCCCAACTGTAAAGTCAGATTCGTGGATAACCAATGGATGTGCTTCATTGGATGCTACTCCAATCGACATGGTTTCAAGGTGCTTTTCTTTTCTAAGCTTTCTAAGCGATTTAAATACATCAACGTCTGTGACGTCATCGCCCAAATAGATGACTTTCTTGAGGCCCTTCCTCAACGCAATATTTTTTACTGCTTCTCCCTTATTTATTTCAAGGTCTGGCCTTAACTCGATAACACACCTGCCCTCAAGTATCTTTAGCGGGTATTTGCTAACGATTCCCTTTAGCATCTCTTTTAATAAATCTTTCATCTTCTGCTTATTTTTGGCTTGCCGATAATGTAACGCAACTCCAAGCTTTTTAACTTCCACTGTTAGCTCATCTTTATTATTTACTTCTAATAATCTTTTACCAAGCTCCTCCATAATACTTAGATAATCAATTGCTTGCAGAGCATAATGCTGCTTACCATTTTCTATCCACTCAAGGCCATGATTCCCGACATAGATGATTTTATCCAAACCAACAATCTGTCTTGCATCATCCGAATCGCGGCCCGTAACTATACAAGTTAGTGCATACTTCTCAGTAAGTGATTTTAGGATTTGCTTTACTTCTGGAGTAATTACTGCATCTGCTGGAACTTCATATATCCTGCATAAGGTACCATCAAGGTCACTAAATATCCCAACTTCAGTGGGATCATTTCTTAGCTTCTTTAGTGATTCCAAAATATCCTTCATCTCTTTCGGAAATCTTTAAATGCCCTCCAGACCTCCCAGTATTTTCTCATAGTTGGTCACATATTTCTCAACCATTCTTTCGGGACTAAAATTGGTGATTACATGATCCCTGCAGGCCTTAGGGCTTATTTTTTTAGCATCTCTTACGGCTTCTACCATCTCATCCACTGAATCCACTATGTAACCTACCCTACCGTCTACTATAACTTCAGGAACTGAACCATCTCTCAATGCTACAACAGGTGTTCCGCAAGCCATCGCTTCAGTCATAACTAACCCAAATGGCTCTGGCCACTGTATAGGAAACAGAAAGCACTTAGCCGATTTCATGAGCTGGCGTTTCTCAATCTCACTAACTTCGCCTAAAAATACTATCTGCTCTCCATCAATATGGGGTTTTACCTTTTCAGTAAAATAAACCTTGTCCTGTGGATCTATCTTCCCTGCTAGAATTAGTTTTTCTCCCAAACTCTTTGCTACTTGTACGGCAAGATGAGTACCTTTTGACGGATTAACCCTGCTCACCATAAGCAGATAATCCTCTTTCTGCTCAGAATAGGGATAATTGTCGACATCGATTGCATTATAGACGGTATCCACGTAATTAAGTATGGGGAATGATTTTTTCTGGTATTCGCTTATCGCATTGAAATAGCAACTATCTTTGAAGTGCCCGTAAAATGCTTTGGTATCTTCGTTAAAAGGACCATGGAGTGTATGAAGGATTGGTATATTCGTTAGATACGAAAATGCTACTACTAAAAACCCGCTGTGGTCATGGACTATGTCATAATCATCCATGATTTTGAAAGCTTCGCTTATATGTATTGAGTCGTAAATTGACATGCTGCTAGTTCCAAGCTTTGAGCTCTTAGCACTATCAAAAACATATCTTAAATTTGCTTTTGTGTTTGAATCTCCTGTTGCAAAAAGATCAACTTTGTAACCTTTCTTTACTAATCCGTCGGCTAATATAGCCACAACCCATTCTATGCCGCCATAAGCCTTAGGGGGTACGCTAAGCCAAGGCGGTGATATTAGAAGTATTTTCATTCCTATAGAGCATCTCCTTGTATGTTTAGTGTTTCAGTCGCTACAACATATTATATATGCCCAATCGCAGGTAAACTCAATATTTTTCTGTTAGCTGCTCTCCCAACTGGCCCCTTCTATCTCTTCAGTTCCCTGCCTACTCATGAATTCTGACACACAGGCAAACGGTGTTTTCCCTTCATATAAAACCTTTGCCGCATTCTCGGTTATTGGCATATAGACACTGTATTTTTCAGCAAGGCTACGGATTGCTCTTGTGGTTCTGATACCCTCTGCAACCATATTCATCTCGGCCTCAACCTGCTCCAGCGTCATTCCCTTCCCTATCATCTCGCCTGCTGCGCGATTTCTACTATGTTTGCTCATACAAGTAACAACCAGGTCACCCATGCCTGAAAGACCTGCGAAGGTCCTCGGGTTTGCCCCCATGGCTGCGCCAAGCCTAATCATCTCAGCCAAACCCCTGGTTATCAATGATGCCTTTGTATTATCACCATAACCCAAGCCGTCAGAAACACCAGCTGCTATCGCTATAACATTTTTTGTTGCACCACCCATCTCAACACCTACTATATCAGGATTGGTATATACTCTAAAATAAGGCGTCATGAAAACATTTTGCAGCTCCTCAGCAATTCTTTTACTATGGCTTGATACAACAGTGGCTGTTGGAATATTTTTAACAACCTCTTCCGCATGGTTGGGGCCTGATAAAATACCAATATTATTCCTTACTTCAGGTAACAGCTCATCCTTTAAAACTTCCGACATTCTCATTAACGTATCTGCCTCAACGCCTTTTGCTAGGCTAACCACTATCTTGTCGCCAGTGATGAATTGTCTTGCTTTGGAGGCTATGGACCGCATGGCATGTGAAGGGGTGGCCATAACCACTATTTCGGCTTGATATATGGCTTCCTCTAAATCACACGTAGCAATTATATCTTTATTTATCTCAACATCCTGCAGATACTTTGGATGACGTCTGCTTTCCATTATAGCTTCCACAACTTTAGCGTCTCTTGCCCAAAGTCTGACGCCATAACCCTTGTTAGCCAAAAGATTTGCAATTGCTGTGCCCCAGCTACCCGCACCTATGACTGAAATATTCTTCAGCTTAATCTTCCTCCAATTTTACCTTGTCGCCTATTTTTATCTCTTGTCCTTTAAGCAAACGAACAATATTTGACCTATGCCTATAAACAATCACTACCGCAGCAATTATTGAAATAATTATATATTCAGTCTTCGGATACATAAACGAAACCATGACTGGCAGCAAAACAACAACAGTGATTGATGCAAGCGACACATATTTTGTCAATGCTGTTATCAGAAGCCAAATTCCAAATAAAATAAGGACTGTCCATGGCCACAGCCCAAGAGCCATCCCTGTGACAGTTGCCATGCCTTTTCCGCCTTTAAAGTTCAAAAAAATCGAATAACTGTGACCGAAAATAGCCGCTAAACCAGCAAGTACGCTGATAAGCGGTACTAACTCAGGGTCCAGAGTCCAGGGAGTAGGGGCCAGGGATAGAAATTTTACTGAGATCACCGGTCCTAGCGATTTTAAAATATCGGCTGCTAGAACAGCAGCGCCCGCTATGGGACCAAGATTCCTATAGACGTTAGTCGCCCCGATGTTTCCGCTTCCATATTTACGGATATCAGTGCGATAAAACACCCCGCTAATTACTAAGCCAAAGGGAATTGATCCCAAAATGTAAGCTGCCACTATTATAGCTATGGATAAATGTAACGAGTTCATCCATCCCCCATCTTTTATTCGAGATTGCCGGAGTCTGTTGCGAGGTATTTGCCACGCTTCGCTCGCAACAGGCTCCAGTGCCGTGGCAATCTCTTTACATTCTATTTTGAGATTGCCACGTCGGCTGCTTC
>JASEIR010000077.1:5235-9994 GCA_030017355.1 Actinomycetota bacterium | reverse complement strand
GATCAAGCTTTTCCATTCTTGAAAAAAGCTCTTCGGCTTTTTTGATAAGCTCATTAAGCTTTCTTAAATCCATTGCATCAATTGCCACGCTTTCTTCTTCTACCAAATGCTTTATATGCCTGAGGTAACCCAATTTCTGCATATAATTAGCAGACTGTGACATTTCCCCACCCTTTTCGCTAACCAGCAAGACTCATACCTGCTTTGCTTGAACTTTTTGCACCCTTCATAACTTCACACCAGGCTGAATTTAGCTCACTAAGCAATCTAATGCATTCATTAACATAATTAGGATCTTTCTTTATATTTGCCTCAATTAACCTATTGTTTACGTAGTCATAAATTTTAGAAAGATTATCGGCCAACTCTCCACCTTTTCTCTTATCTAATGACACGTTTAATTCCGATACGACATTTTGGGCTCTAACTATATGAGTGTGAGCTTTATGCCAATCCATGTCGTTCATTTCGCTAGCCGCTTGTTTTAAGAACCTAATTGCACCCTCATAGAGCATTCCTATTAGCGCTTCGGGCGTTGCTGTTTGTACTTTCATTTCAAAATACTGATTGCTCTCTGCTGCATTATTAGCTTTCACCAACACTTTACTTCAACTCCTTATTTTGTATTTAATTTAAATGCTAGAAACCACTAAACATTTTTGACATTTCTGCCTGAAGCCGGCCAGCCATCTGTTGCAGACTGTAAAGCGCTTTTTCCATTGCCGTGAATTGTGCAATAAGCGTTTCTTCTCTTTTTGTAAGCCGTTCATCCATCGATTTTATTTGCTTATCAAGATAGTCGATTTGACTTTGGAGCATGTCCTGTTCTCGCGGCACGTAACCAGTGTTGCTAGTAAAAGTGGCATCAAACGCATCTATATTTACAGCGCCTGACTTAACTTTTATCTCGATTGTGTGCGATCCATCAGATAGGCCTTGTATTGAATAAACCGCTTGCTTGTTCAATTTTGATGCGCTTGAAAGATCCACATCCTGCTTATATATTCCATCAATCCATACCTCAGCAATACCTAAGCCGACATCTTTCGTTGCAAGCCAAGTAACTGCGCTACCTGTAAAGCTGAATTTAGCAGAATCTCCTACCGTTGAGGACTGCATAACTGTTCCACCACTTGCACCTGCATCTGCAGCGCTACTCCACGTGCCCGTATAAATAATCCCTGTGCTGCTATCCTCATAGCGGGTAACTGTACTGGTTCCTCCCTTTTCAAGAAGTAGATCCATATAAGTTGAAAGCCTTGCAGCAACGCCATCCTCTCCTGAATCAACCTTGCCGTCACCATCTAAGTCGTTAAAGAAAAGATTGGCAACTGCACCTGCATTCTCGTTGAGCTTTGTATCAAGCTTTGTCTCATCAAGAACAAGGATGCTTGATTTACCGAAATCATCGCTTGTTATTGTTATGCCTATTTCAGCAAGTTGATCCAGGGTTGCTGGTAAACCAGCAACGGTGGATGTCGCCTTGTTTATAAGCTTGGATTTAATATCCATAAGTAGCCTATTTCCATTTAACAAGCCCAGCTTTTTATCTGCATCTGTTTTTGGATCTTTCACCTTCTGTTCACTGAGCTTGGTATTAACAAGCGTAACTGCTGCATTATATTTATCCACGAAATCTTTGATAGCATTTTTAGCTTTTGTGCTATCCTGATTTATAGTAATATCAGCTTGTCCTACTTTTTTTAGGTGGAAGGTCACGCCTGCAACAACACCGCTAACATCGTTTGAAGTGCTACTTATTGGATTTCCACCGTTTACACCGCTTATCGTGAAGCTAGCGTTAGAGCCTAACGTCTGAGTCGCTCCATTTAAAAGATCTGTCGCAGCAAGAAAATTGCCAGTAACATCGGCTCTTTCAATCGATAAACTTCCTGTATTTCGGTTAGTTAAGATCAGTTTATCCTGTATACTATCGTAAACTGCAATAACCCCGGCGGTAGAAGAGTTTATCCTGTCGATAACGTTTTGCAAAGTATCGGTATTTATATTGTAGGCTATCTCAATGCCATTAATCGTAAATTTACCATTCCCATTAGCATCTGCAGTAATTGCTGTTGCGAAGTTCGCGCTTGCTAGAATCTGGCTGGTTCTAACTTTGCCCAGATGCGATACGCTGGTCTTTGTATCGCCCACCCTTGTAGCATTAAGGAGATCTACAGCGGTCAAAAAATTGCTGGTATCACCACCACTTCCAAGATTTAAACTGCCACCTGGTGCTGTAGCTGTTAGCGAAAATTTATCAGTAGCAGAACTATAGCTTGCTGTTACACCAGTTGCAGTAGTGACGTTTGTATCATTAAAAGCTGTGACAATATCATTTAGAGTTATTCCGCTGGTATTGGTATAAGTATAAATATTCAAACCGCTAGAAATTACATCAATCTTATCTATTATGCTGTCAGCATTGGTATCTGAGAGCGTAAATGTTACACCGTTTACGGTAAATGTGCCAGCGGTTGGATTAGTATTAAATTTCGATGTATAGCTGCTTACTGGCTTAGTTGGATCGATAGCGGCTCCTATACCAAGTCCTGCCGCACCTGAACCGCCGGTTACTCTAGTGCTCGTGGCAAGAGCTGAAACATTTACCGTATATGTCCCAAGAGCTGCACTGGATGTTGCATCTGCTGTTACTATAGTTTGATCGGTTGAGGATGTGCTTCTCGCCATCATGGTAGATCTCTGTAGAAGGGCCCCTATGCTTTTATCAAGATTGCTGAGGGCGACCTGTATCTCGGACCAGAACTCTTTTTTCCAGCTTAAGAGCTGCTTTTTATCTTCCATCAATTTTATTGGCCGTCGCTCAATTGCCATTAACTGATCGATAAGCTGGCTGGTATCAATCCCAGAAGCAATTCCGCTAATACTGAACAAGCTCATTTAATAACCCCCTACTCTACAGAGCATGCTTAAATTTTAAGATCCTAGCCCGAGCTAAAAATTAAACCATCTCATCTATCATTAGGCCAACCGCATCGAGAAGCTGTGATCCCACCTGCGAGAATTTTTGGATTGGTATTTCCCGAATAACCTCGTTGGTCTTGACATTAACAACCTTGACGCTGATATGGGTGGGAATATCTTTTCTGATACTAAAGCGAAGTTGGATGTTGAATGCTTCTGCCAACTCGTTGAACTTTTCCAATAACTTCTCAAGAGATTTGTTATCAAGCCTTTGGGACTTTACTGTTTTATCGAAGCTATCTTTTGTCTCTTTAAAAACAACCCGTGTTTTAGCAGCATCTATAGGAACTCTTAACGATTTTACAGCCTCTATACTAAGTCCATAGTCGGATGAATCAGCCATATTCACATCAATGCTTCCAAGTTGCATCTTCCCCGCCCTCCTTGGCACTAATCCTTGCATGTTAAAATGTAACGGATGTTAACAGGCAAAACTAAAAAGCATCCAACTAAACTGAAAACTGCAAATCACATAAAATGCGATTGCCTATATTATCGGCAGGTTTACTAATTTTCTGCAGTTTTAAGAAAAGCTTAAAAAATCCAATTACCCGCTAAGAAAAGTGAAGTTTAAGCCGATAATTAACTTTAACTAAAAAAGGACCAAACAACCGTATAGAAAGATCCAAAAATCACGCGTAAGCTTATAGCACAAAAACATAGCTAAGCGAAGGATAAAAATGCAGTTATTAGATGTAGTAATAATTGAATCATCAGCACGCTGCAATTTAAAATGTACCATGTGTCCACGCCTTTCCTTCTCGCCTGGAAATGGCGACATGTCGCTTGATACATTTAAAAAAATCGAAAATTATCTACACCTTACCTATGGGGTAGATCTCACTGGTTGGGGAGAGCCTCTCTTAAATAAAAATCTATTTGAAATGATTGACAGGGCAACTGCCAAAGGTTGTTGGGTACATTTCTTAACCAACGCAACACTTTTAAACGAAGACGTAGCTAAGCATCTAGTTTTAAGTGGTGTTAGATCAATTGGTGTCTCGATTGATGGCGCAACGCCTGGAACATATGAATCCATAAGAATAGGCGCGAAACTTGATCGGGTGATTAATAACCTTAAGCGTTTAAACGAGTTAAAAAAAACCTATAACAGGACAAACCCAACCGTAACACTGGTTTATGTAATGATGAAACAAAATATCCATGAACTATCCGAGATGGTATGGCTGGCATTTGAGCTTGGGGTTAAAAACGTCGTCTTTAAAAACCAGAATGTGCTAACAAAACCCAAGGATGTTACGGAAGCTCTTTTCCTGGAAGACCAAAAAGGTATCTTGGCCGATGCCAAGAGAGCTGTTGATGATGCATTATACCTTGCAACGGTATTGGGTGTAAGTGTCGAATTTCATCCCTTTGAGAGCAGCGGAACAACACTTTGCGCACCAAATCCTCTAAGAAGCCTTTTTATTACATGGGACGGTTTTGTCTCACCCTGCTGTAACTTGGGTCATAGAGTGCCCAGAATGGTTGGGCCAGAAGAGGCACTCTCAGATACCAGTCTTTTCTTTGGAAATATAATTGATAAACCACTTGATGAAATATTCTTAAGCGAAAACTATATTTCTTTTCGAAATGCTTTCACTAACGGCTATCCAAAGGAATGTGAAGGCTGCAACCTCGTCTACGGAGTCTAGCACCAATCTATATCAATCCATATAATTACTATAAATTACTATACTATACGAGAGCACTAATACTTTGTTTAATCTCAGAAATTAATGGTGAATTAGGATATTTTTTAGCACCCATATCA